>DAINQQ010000088.1:0-21647 GCA_036742645.1 Flavitalea sp. | reverse complement strand
TAAGAATTTGAATATTTGTAAATTTGATGATTTGAAGATTTCGATTCAATTTCACAATGATTAATCAACTGTAGAATCCTTTTCAAATTCTTATGCCTAATTTCATTTTCAAATTTTCAAATTACCAAATCAGTTCATTCCTCCCAACATCTCCCTCAACTTCATCACCATTTCTGTTTTTGTGATAGGAACGCCCATGATCTTATTGTAGCCTTTTGCATCAACGAAGTATTGATCGCGGATGATTTTTATGAGTTGACCGTTATTGATTTCAGGGATGAGTATAGCTTCAAAATTTTTGAGAATATCTCCCAGGTTTTTGGGGAATGGTCTTAAGTAGCGGAGATGTGCATGCGATACCTGGTATCCTTCTTCCAGCAATTCAGCTACGGCACTTTTAATTGCACCATATGTTGATCCCCATCCTAACACCAATATCTTTCCTTTATCAGGGCCGTTGTCAATTTTTTGTTCTGGGATATAATCAGCGATCTTATCGATTTTTTCCTGCCTGATCTTAACCATCAATTGGTGATTCTCCGGCTCATAATTCACATTGCCCGTGATATTTTGCTTTTCCAAACCTCCGATCCGATGTTCGAGTCCCGCAGTACCCGGAATGGCCCAGGGGCGTACTAATTTTTGATCCCGGAGATATGGCTGAAACTTTTCTTCCTCATGACCCAGTTGAGTTTTGAATTCGAAGTTGATTGGCAGAAGATCATCGGCCTTCGGAAATTTCCAAGGCTCCGCGCCATTCGCAATATAGCCGTCACTTAAAAAAATCACCGGTGTCATATGCTGAACTGATATCCTTACTGCTTCATAAATCGCAGGGAAACAATCGCTCGGTGTCGAAGCAGATATTACGGGCATGGGGCATTCGCCGTTTCTGCCATAGTACGCCTGTAATAAATCGCTTTGTTCGGTTTTAGTGGGTAGCCCAGTTGATGGTCCACCCCGTTGAATATTACAAATGATCAAGGGAATTTCCAGCATAACTGCAAGGCCCATGGCTTCAGCCTTTAACGCCATGCCGGGGCCAGAGGTAGTCGTTACTCCGAGTGATCCTCCATAGCTTGCACCAATAGCCGAAGTAATCGCCGCTATTTCATCTTCTGCCTGAAAGGTCTTTACTCCAAACGCTTTATGCCTGCTTAGTTCGTGTAAGATATCAGATGCCGGTGTAATTGGGTATGAGCCTAGAAACAGAGGCAAGCCACTTTTCTGAGAGGCGGCAACCAACCCATACGCCAATGCCTGGTTTCCCATGATTGAGCGATAAACGCCTGATTCCATTTTGGCCTTCTCAACACGATATGTTGTAGTGAAAGTTTCTGTTGTATCGCCAAAATTGTATCCTGCCTGTAATGCTTTTACGTTACTCTCATATATTTCAGGCTTCTTGCCAAATTTATCGCGTATGAAATTAATGGTATTCTCCATTTCACGATTGTACATCCAATACAAGAAGCCCAGCACGAACATATTCTTCGCTCTGTCTTTTTCCTTCATCCCCATCGTGATATCTTTCAGGGCCTCTCGGGTCATCTTTGTCACATCCATTTTAATCACCTCGTAATTGCCGAGACTATTATCTTCCAGAGGATTGATTCCTTCAGGATAATTCGCCAGTCTCAAATTTTTGGAATCAAACCCATCGGTATTAGCAATGATCTTACCTCCCTTTTTTAGAGCCTTCAGGTTCGTTTTCAAGGCAGCAGCATTCATGGCAACCAGCACGTCACATTCGTCGCCCGGTGTATATACGCGATCGCTTGAAAAACGAAGCTGGTAACCGCTAACGCCGGGCAGCGTACCCTGGGGAGCACGAATCTCAGCAGGAAAATCCGGAAAAGTCGCCAGATCAATACCAAGCAGAGCTGTATTGTTGGTAAATTGGGAGCCCGTTAACTGCATTCCATCTCCACTATCACCCGCGAATTTAATTACCACGTCATGAAGGACTTCTTCTTTACGATTCATTGAGTTGTTGTTTATGCCAACCTATAGGTCGGGTTGCGAATTTAAGACAAACCGGGGGAAAATCGATGAGCCGATGTGATGATTAGCCGAGGAGCCAATGGAAACTTAATGTGCTGATTAGCTAATTTGCTGATGTGCTAGCTAATTAGCAGAAATGTGAAAATGAAGATTTAATGAGCTAATGGCTGATCTGCCAATGCAGTAATTGCGTCGGGTGAATATTTGAAAACGCCAGACTCCAAATTGTTTTTCAGACATCTACAAATTATTCGGCGGTCAGCTTATTTAATTAGCTTCTTACGCGTGGATTAGCAGATCAGCACATCAACTAATCAGCATATTGTTCATTCTCACATTTTCACACTCGCTGATCTGCTAATTATCATATCGGCTCATCGTTTTATGGCATCATATATCGTCTCTTGTATTTTGCCACGAATATTCATCTGACCGAGCTTATTAAAATTTGGACCGGTCTCATTTACCCGGTTTGATAAAAAGATGAAGACTAGATTATTCTTTGGATCAACCCACCAGCATGTACCTGTAAAACCTGTATGGCCGTATGTTTCAGGGGATGCAGAAACCGCAGGATATGGCTCGGGTCGTAAGTAATTATCCTTCTCGGGTTTATCGAAGCCCAGACCACGACGGCTGATTGCACTATTATATGCAGTAAAATATCTTACAGTCTCGGGTTTAAAAAAGCGAATTCCTTTGATCATGCCTTCATTTAGCATCAACTGGCTAAGTATTGCCAGGTCGCGTGCATTACTGAACAATCCCGCATGACCCGCAACTCCACCAAACATCGCCGCGCCGGGGTCGTGTACATCTCCCTGGATTAATTGTTTGCGAAAGTACGGTTCCTGTTCCGTGGGTGCTATCTGTTCAAGCGCAAACCGTTCTCTTGGCTTAAAACCAGTTGTTGCCATTCCCAGCGGATCATAAAAAGTCGCTTTTACGTATTGATCCAAAGGCATACCCGAAATGGTTTCTACAATTTTCCCGAGAAAGATAAAATCGTTATCACTATAAATATATCTGCCTGCTGGACCTAAATCACTTTGTAATATGCGCGAATACATTGTATCTATCCAATCATTTCTGAGATACAGATTTTCCGCCACCCTGATATTGTAATGATCGTTCGATTGCTGCGTATAATACGAAGGGGAAGCGATTCCCTCCTTCAGCGTATCTATGGTTTCCCGGTAAAAAGGAATGAATGATTTCAGGCCGGCCTGGTGAAGCAAGATGTCTTTGACGGTAAGACCTTCCTTATTTGATCCTCTAACCCAAGGCAAAAATTCTCCCAACGGTTTATTCAAGTCCAATTTTCCCTCATCGTATAATTTCATGACCGAGATCGTCGTTGCACAAATTTTTGTAACGGAAGCAAGATCAAAGATTGTTCTTGTCGTCATGGGAGCAGGATTGACGGAAGCCATCTTTCCATATGCTTTTTCATATACTACTCTTCCATCTTTCGCTACCAACACAACTGCCCCGGGAAACGCGCTGTGAACCATACCATCTTTCACAATTGAATCGATCACACCCAGCTTTTGCTCATTGAGTCCGGCCATGGAGGGATCAATGTCGGGCAGAATTGATAACGTCGTAATCCCCCCGCCAACTTTCAGTTCAGGACAAACCGTTACAGGTAATTTTCCTTTCGGTTGAATTTTACCTTGTAAAAGATCCATGGCTGCTTCATGTACAATTGCATCATCTTCATAACAAGCAACCAAAACTTTAGGATCGCATACATTAGCCAGAACATATGGGTTTCCGAAGGCCAATGTAATCGAGCGCATTTGCTGTTGCAGTTGCTGTAACAAATAAATTGCGCCGCCGCTGACGCCATGATTATTTGCGGGAAACCGACTGTATCCGTGTAAACCAGTTACAACAACATCGTACCGTCCCTTAATAAATTCCAAAGCAGCCTTGGCCTGGGTTTCGTTAAGGGTGTAATCAAAATAATAAACATGTGCTCCGTAATCATTTCGCATGCGAGTGACAAAAGCATTGTCTTTTTTCAACCCAATCCCAACGTAAGCCACTCGTTCAAACTGACGGGGCATCAACGGAAAAATTGCACGATCATTATTACGGAGAAGCGTGAGTGCATTTTCAGCAATTGTTCTTCGTATGGAGGAAATCCCAGTGTTCAAATCTGCAGTAAGATTGGTAAGATCAATGGGTTTTAAATTTGCCAGTCCATAATCGTACTTAGCCCGCAGCACTTTTTTTACATGGTCATTAATATCTTTCCATTTCAGCCTTTTGTTTTTGATAGCAGTTTTGATTTTTGCAATACTAAGTGGAACATCGCCGGGCAGGCATAACATGTCATTCCCCGCAATCAAAGATTCCACCGATGCGTCACCTGCAGGAAAGAACTTTGTAACCCCCTGCATTTCGAGCGCATCGGTGAACGAAAGACCTTTATAGTTCAATTCCCTTCTCAATAATTTTGTCACGTTGTTGTAAGAAAGCGAGGTAGCCCGGTTAGCAGTTTTGTCAATCGCAGGAATATACAGATGGGCGATCATAACGCTTCCCACTCCTGCTTCAAATATTTTTTTGAAAGGATAAAGTTCGAGTGACTCGAGCTGGTCTTTATCTTTCTTAATAACAGGAAGATCGAAATGTGAATCCACTGCAACGTCACCGTGTCCGGGAAAATGCTTCGCACAGGCCATCACTCCGACATCCTGCATACCCCGCATGTATTGAATACCATACTCCGCCACGATATTTTTATCTTCTCCGAATGACCGATCGTTAATTACAGGGTTAGCAGGGTTATTATTCACATCCACTACAGGAGCGTAATTCACCTGGATGCCAATTCTTTTGCACTGCTCGCCGACAAGTCTGCCGTACTGGTACATGATTTTAGGATCTTGCATAGCACCTAACATCATTTGCCTTGGCAATGGCATAACGCTATCCATACGCATACCAAGCCCATTCTCCGCATCAATGCATATCAAAACGGGTGTTTGGGCAGACTCTTGCATATGATTGATAAACAGGGCCTGCGCCTGCGGGCCTCCCTGGAACATGCATATGCCGCCGACATTGTATTTGCGGACAGCCTCCTCTGTCTCTTTTGTAAACAAGATTGGTCTTTTGGTCTTTGGATCGACAGCCGAACCGCGAACGACCATGAGCTGGGCGATTTTCTCATCTGGAGTCAGCTTTTTAAACACACTATCCACCCACGCTTCCGGCGGCAAGTTGGAATTGAATTGCGCCCGAACGATGAAACCCATAAAAAGACAAAAAGACAAGACAATCGAAGTACGAATCATACAGTCTACGTTTAGTTGATTTTATAACCCTTAAAATTAATGGATTATCATTTGCGTGTTGTTAGAATTTGCTTAACGCGAAAGAACAACAGAGTTATATAACAAGGTGCACTAATATTATAGCCATCCTCAGGGGATTACCTGTAAATTTGGTTTTTAAAATACTATTCTATTGCCCGATATAATACAGCTGTTACCCGATAACATTGCAAACCAGATTGCAGCAGGAGAAGTGATTCAGCGGCCGGCAAGTGCAGCAAAGGAATTACTGGAAAACGCAGTTGATGCCGGAGCCAGTTCCATACAACTTATTGTGAACGATGCGGGGAAAGCATTGATACAGGTTATTGATAATGGAAGAGGCATGAGCGAAACGGATGCACGCATGTGTTTTGAACGCCATGCCACTTCCAAGATCAACACAATTGATGATCTGTTCCGCATCCGAACAATGGGGTTCAGGGGCGAAGCACTTGCCTCCATTGCGGCTGTCGCGCAAGTTGAACTAAAAAGCCGCAAGCCTGACCAGGATATAGGCACATATATAGAAATCGAGAATAGCCTGGTTAAAAAACAGGAACCTGTTGCGACCGCCGTGGGTACAAGCATTGCCATGAAGAACGTTTTTTTCAATGTTCCTGCGCGTAGAAACTTCTTAAAAAGCAATGCCGCAGAGATGCGGCATATAGTGGATGAATTCATAAGGGTGGCGATGGCATTTCCAGATATTTTCTTCTCGCTCACCAGCCACGGCCAACAGGTTTTTCATCTTGAGCGCGGATCCTTGAAACAAAGGATCGTTCAATTGCTCGGAAGTCAGTATAATGCCAAACTCGTGACTGTTCAGGAGCAAACCGATTACCTGAACATTACGGGTTTTGTCGGCAAGCCTGAAACCTCAAAAAAAACGAGGGGTGACCAGTATTTTTTTGTTAACAATCGTTTTATAAGAAGCGCTTACCTCAACCATTCCGTGATGAGTGCTTATCAGCAAATGATTTCCGCTGATAGTTTTCCTTTATATGTTTTGTTCATCGATCTTGATCCTGCCCAAATTGATATTAATGTTCATCCCACCAAACAGGAAATCAAATTCGAGGATGAAAAAATAGTTTATGCATTTGTACAGGCCGCAGTGAAACATGCTCTTGCACAATTCAGCATCACACCTACACTTGATTTCGATCTAGATCCGGGAATACAACAACTCGATGCAGTAAGTAAACCTTTTACGGACGAAAAAAAACAGGCCACTGCCTCATCAAACATCTACCAAACATTTACTCAGAAGCACCAGGCGCATTTTGTTGAACCATCTCAGAAAAGTGATTTGCGTCACTGGAAAGATTTTTACGAACAGTCAGCGGTAACGCACAACCGGGAAACGGAAAACACACAACAGACAACGTTCAACATTCAACATGCGAGTTTACCGCTTCAGGTTCTTGATGAGTCGTCTTTCACACAGCTGATGAACACGTATATCATTGCTTCTACAAACCGTGGATTTATTTTGATTCATCAACAACTGGCGCATGAAAGAATTTTATACGAACGATACAATCAGGCGATGCAGGGAACGGCGGTTGCAACTCAACGGAGCCTTTTTCCTTCGACGCTAAATCTTACAGCACCGGACGCGGTGCTTTTAGAGGAATTGTTACCGGATCTTCAGCAACTGGGTTACCAGATTGAGCCCTTCGGTAAGGATGCGTTTGTTGTGCAGGGAACACCCGCTGATGTTTATGCCGGAAATGAAAAGGCCGTAATGGAAAAACTGCTTGAACAGTATAAACACTTCAGCAGCGACGTAAAATTCTCAAAACGCGAAAGATTAATTCGATCATTAGCGTGGCAACATGCCATCAAACCTGGCAACTCCCTTACAGAGAAGGAAATGAAAACACTAGCCACAGACCTATTTGATTGTATGCATCCAAACACCACAGCCTCCGGTAATCCCACATTTATAGAATTCAGAAAGGAATATGTCGAGAAACTCTTTGGCAAATAACTCCAAAGTCTGATGAGCCGATGTGATGATTAGCCGCCTCATCGCTTCTTGTATGTCTCCCACAAGTTATACCGGAGATAGAATTGAAGCGATTTGTTTTTGTCCTGGAAGTATGGGGTTGCATTGTTAAGTTTGAAGCTAACATAGTTACTGAGTGCCTGGTTGTACCGAAGACCGACTGTAAACTGTTTCCAGTAATAATTGGCGTCAAGCATCAGCCGAAATTCTGAATTGTCAATCATGTTAGAAATAGAATCGTTTTTGAACTTCGTATACTGCTGACTTAACATATTAGTTGTTCCCGAGCCGATTACAGAACTGGTTTCTTCCTGCATAGCTACTCCACTTAACAACGATGAGAACTGCAATCCAGTTCCTAAATAAAAATGTTCGAATGGGCTATAGTGAATTCCAACGGGTATGTTGAAATAATACAATTTCTTCGCATATACTGAACTAGAATGCTCCGTATTCGTAGTTGGATATAGAGTCCGATTTTGAAATAAGAGCACGGGCTGAATAAATTGGGGATTCGCTATCTGCAATTCTGTTTGCAGGTACACTTTATTGTTCAGATGATACTGCAAATGAGGAACCGGTAAGAAATCCGAAACAGTATTTGGTTTGGCATTGATGTTATATGGGCCCGGTTTCTGATCTCCCAACGGAAATCCCAGTGGCAATGAAAGCCCGATAGCGACGGTTCTATTTTCAACCGCAGCTAATGCCTTAGACTTTACTGTTTTTGTTTTTGATGTACTCTTTTGCTCTTTCAGGTTTTCTGCATTTTTTTTCGCAAGCAGGTCAGAATAATTTTGTTTGATTGTTTCGCCGGCCAGTTTGTTTACTTCGAATTCAGAAGGAGTATTCTGTAGTTCGTATCGCGGTACTGAATTTTTCAATGAAAGATCCTTGGTCAGATTAGCAGACTGGCCAGCTATTACACCACTTCCTTTAGAAGATTCAGACGATACCGCTATTTCGTTGGAGCCAGATCTTACATTATGGCGCCTGTCATCTCGCGAACCTGGATTGCTTTTTTGACGCTGCGCAGCATCTTTACTCAAGTACAAATCTTTAGTTCCTGATTTTGTCTTGTCAGTTAACCGCGATCCCGTATTGCTTGTTTTGCTTCTATCATTACTGCGTAAAGTTTCTTCTATATTCTGCGTTTTTG
This sequence comes from Flavitalea sp., assembly GCA_036742645.1. Classification (GTDB taxonomy): domain Bacteria; phylum Bacteroidota; class Bacteroidia; order Chitinophagales; family Chitinophagaceae; genus Flavitalea. The sequence goes on along the minus strand of DAINQQ010000088.1, from coordinate 13,144 downwards.
TTTCGTTGGAGAGTTGATTGGTATTCTTATCTACTACTGAATTTTTATCTGTTGCCGATTCGAAGTCTGCGACTGTTTTCTCTTTGTTTGGAACGGTCTTATCTGAAGACCTTGCAAGAGGCGATTCCTCGGAGACGTCTTTTTTTGCAGCTTCGGTTTGTTTACCAGGTTTGGTTCCGGCGATAGAACCGGTATCTTGTCGGCTGATAAGCCAGGTGCCTCCTAACATGAGAAGAAGGATGCCTGCTCCGGTTATCCACCTCCAATAGCCTCCCCCACGTGGCATCTCTTTGTCGAGCAGCGATTTCATCTGCTGCCAGTTAGGTTCCACATCTGGCACCGGAAGTTGCTGGAACTTCTCCGCCAGGTGTTTTTCGTATCGTTGTTGCTCGTTCATTGCTATACGCTTGCAAGTTTTTGTAATAAATGTTGCAATTTCTTTCGGGCTTCGCTCAGGTGCCATTTGCTTGTCCCCTCGCTAATGCCCAAAAGATGAGCTATTTCTTTATGATTGTAACCTTCAATGATGTAGAGGTTAAAGACTGTTTGAGCGCCATGGGGTAATTGCTGCACAAGCTTTAATAATTCCCTTGTTGAAATCTTCTGGACGGCATCGGCATCAATGGAAGCTTCCTCAGCCTTTTCCAACTCAACCTGCGAATGAAACCGTCCGCGTTGGCGGATAAAATCTATCGCAGAATGAACAATGATTGTCCGAATCCAGGTGTAAAGCGAAGCTTTTGATCCATCGTAAGTATGGATTTTTTTAAACACCTTCAAAAAGCCGTTGTGCAGTACCTCAATGGCATCTTCCTCGTTTTTCGTATAGCGTAGACATATGGAAGTCATCGGCCCGTAAAACTGTTTATATAACTGTTCCTGGGCCGCACGGTTGTTATTGATGCAACCGTCTATCAGCTTGATATCAGCAGGGGCATTTGCCAATTATGACGTAATTTATAGTATTATGTCGCCCCTTAAAAACGCGTATACATCTGCCTTGTCCAAAATTCTTCCTTTGCATGAATCCTAGCCGGATTTACGCCTTCGGAAGCACCATTGTCTAACCACTGAATTCTATCCTTTCTCATTGAAAATCACAATTGTTCTGCACAGGGTGATTAACGCATTGTATACGCAGATGGGGCTGAAAGAGTTGGGTAAATTTTAACAAGGGCGGACGCCTTGTTGGGCAGTCCTAGTAGGTATTCCTCATAAAAGATAGAAACTTCTGAATTTTTGTTCTTACTTCCGGGGCGGACGCTCTATAGTTATTGATTAAAATGGAAAAAATCAATAGCCTGTTTTTGCGCGTGTAGAGAAATCCGCTTAGAGCTGCCACGCCAGATAGGGTTCCTGTTTTTGCGTAAATGAACCCACTATCTGTTTTAGCAAAACTGCTTATCGTGCCTTCACCGGCTGTTGGAAAAATTGTTTTTATACGTTCAAATGGGAATTCATTTTTCATTTTGTTGAGTATCGCTACAAAGCTGCGTGGTGTGAAAATATTGTACCGGCTCAGGCCACTGCCATCTACCCACCTGGGCATATCGGGTAAATCAGCAAGATCGGTTTTAAGGAGATTGGCAATCATTGAGTCGTCGTCCATCACGCCCAATTTGTTGTTAGCAGCCATGAGGAGTACCTGTTCAGCGAAAAAGTTATCGCTTCGGTGCATCATCGGTTTTAATACTGAGTCGGTTGGTTGTGAAAAGACGATCTTATACTTTTTCTCCTGCACATTGTTATGCGTTCCCGGAAGCTCGTCTACGATAATTTCTTTGAAGATGGTGTCTTTCAATAATTCAACTGCCGAATGTATCCCGTTTGTTACGAAAGGCAGCTCGAGTTCTTTTTTCTTTTCGATACCTTCCGTGATCTCATATGTATTCTCATTTTTTCCCCGTTGCACAAAAAAGCTTTTTTTCGACGGATCTACGCTGAAACGGACTTTCCAGTTTACTTCGGGTAACGAATAAATGGAAAGCGACTGATCGAATGCCATCGAATCTTTATTTTCATCAGCGGTTCTTTCCTGTATCCACCTGATTAGATTTCCATAAACCGGTAATGAACTGCGTTCAACCATGTACGATTCATTATAATCATTCCATGCCCAGCCGTTGCCAAATGGTTCCGATTTCCAAAACTGGTTTGTCAGATGCACAGACTTCGGTGTTCGCTTCAAAAAATCAATAACAGGATGCCTGGAGTAATCTTTATGAAGCAATGTAGGATCTGCTGTTGGCAAGAGATAGATCGCCGTATCATCTTCGAGATATTTGATCCCGGCAATGCTATCTCCCAGGTATTTCATTCCAGCGTAACAGGAAAATATTTTTGTGTTAGATGCTGGAACAAAATATTTTTCGCTTTGATAGTTATATAAAAATTTGTTTGATAATGGATCAAAAATCGAGATCCCAATATGAGCATGGAGGAGACTGGAATCGTTGATCAAATCGGTTTTAGCCGTTTTACCGATTTGTCGTTGAGTAGAGCAGGAAACAAGCGAAAAGAGAATGCACAGGAAAGATCCAGTAAGAAACCGACTTTTGTTTGTATTCATTAACTCGAAATTTAATGATGTATTTAATTCCGTTCCTGTATCCTGAGCCAGCGTTCGGGGATTTCATTACTGCCTGCTAGCAAATAATCCTTATGCGAACAAGCGATGAATCGTTTATCTGGCAATTGCATCCACCAGCGTCCCGTTTTTTTACTCTGCAAAAAAGTAGTGCTCACTTCTGCGAATGAAACATGAAACTCGTTGAAGGAATTTCTGTCTTCTATGCTTGCTTCTTTTTTTCCACGGCTTTTTCCCTCTATCACATACCAGATCATTTGACTGATCTGCCTGGCAGTCATTGAGTCCATGTCTTTTGCCGGGTCATAACCGTATATCCCGATTGAGTTAGTTGTGTCACTTAGTCCCGCGAAACGCATCAACGCACAGGCCTCTTCGCCCGTAAGTCCATTTGGTGATATTGAATTGGAAGGCGCAAATGAATAGGCCATAGCAGCTATATCAAAGCTGACCATGGCTGAATTGCGGATTACCGGTTCCATTTCTTCAATGTTCTCTTTTACTTTTCCAACTCGATAGCAATCGAACCGTAGCTTATCCATCGTTTCAAGCATTCGCGGGTGTACAAAATAGCTTTGGAAACCGATGTGATTGTAATGACTCATAAAGTTCGGCTCGCCTGTCAAGACTTCCATCAAAAAGCTTTCGGAACGGAACATCGAGTCAATATCTATATTGACCAACGCATCGATACAGGTCCCTTCGATAATCTGTTTAGCATCACGATATGAATGATATTGAGCCAGCGTAAGGTCGTGGCCGCCGCCAAGTATCAGAACAGTTTTTCCCATTGCCGTCAGTTCACCCACAACCGTTTTTAAAGCTGCATAAGTGTCCGTTAAAGTGGCACCCGACCTGATATTTCCAATATCTGCAAGTTGCACATCTACGTGCCAGTGATACAAGAAGTAAAACTGCTCCCTGATATTGTTCGGTGCCGATGTTGCTTCCATGACCAAATTATTCCCCCGCTCTTCACCACAACCGACAATTACAATATCCGCATTCTTAAGGTCCGGAAATGAATGTTCATAAACCAAAACCATCTTACCTATCTGGCCGTCTTTGAATTCATGATCTCCAACCAACTCTGACATATTCAGCGGCTCCAAAAAATCTGCGATTCTAAGTGTATCTGACATGGTCGCAATTTAGAAGAAAGAAAAGAGAATCCAGAATCCGAAATTCGGAAGTAAGAAGACTGAACCCCATCCGAAATGTGAAAATCTGCTGCCCCCTTTCATTTTTAAATCTTCAAATTTTCAAATTTTCAGATTTCTCATCCACTATATTGATGAAACTCTTCTTCCTATCTTTGCCGCATGGAAAATTTGCTGGAACAGATAGAGAATTACAAACAGGAAATCGAAAAATTAGCTCCAAACGGGGCTGAATCACTTGAAGCTTTTCGAATACGGTTCCTGGGAACAAAAGGTATTGTGAAAGGCCTGTTTACAGAAATGAAAAATGTTCCGGCTGATAAAAAGAAGGAATTTGGCCAGATCCTCAATGAATTCAAACAGCTTGCAGAAAGCAGGTATGAAAACTGGAAACAGGAACTTCAAAATAAGTCATCCGGTGCGGTCGATGCCAAAGACCTCACCCTTCCGGCCGATCCGTTGCCCTTAGGAAGCCGTCACCCGATCAGCCTTATGCGTAACCGTATTATAGAAGTATTTAACCGGCTCGGATTTGCCGTCGCTGAAGGTCCTGAAATAGAGGACGACTGGCACAACTTTACAGCATTAAATATTCTTGAAGACCATCCTGCGCGGGATATGCAGGATACTTTTTATATCAGCCAAAATCCTGATTGGCTATTGCGTACGCACACCAGTAATGTCCAGATCCGTGAAATGGAAAAAGGCATTTTGCCAATCCGCATAATATGTCCCGGGCGAGTGTATCGCAATGAAACGATCAGCGCAAGATCACACTGCTTTTTTCACCAGGTGGAAGGCTTATATATCGATGAAAATGTTTCTTTCGCCGATCTGAAGCAAACGCTTTACTATTTTGTCCAGGAAATGTATGGAACGGAAATTAAAGTGCGCTTCCGACCCAGCTATTTTCCATTTACAGAACCGAGTGCCGAAATGGATATTAGTTGCCAGCTTTGTAAAGGAGCCGGTTGTACGGTTTGCAAATACACTGGCTGGCTGGAAATTTTGGGCTGCGGAATGGTACATCCAAATGTGCTTGCGAATTGCAACATCAACCCGGAAAAATATAGCGGCTATGCATTCGGAATGGGTATTGAAAGACCAGCGATGTTAAAATATGGCATTACTGATATCCGGTTGTTTAGCGAAAACGATGTAAGATTTTTGAGGCAGTTTACTTCGGCCATCTAAGGCTAAGAGATAAAGAGGTTTTTTTAAGATGTAATCTTCGAATGGATTTAAAGAGAAAAAGAGTTATGGGTAATTACTACCATGTTGGGGCGAAGCTGTCAAAACACCAAAGCCTGTCTTTCCATTCCCTTTCTCTTAGCCTAAATTATTCGCGTTCATTCGTTCCCCTTAGCGCATATTCGTGTTATTAAGACCATTCCCTCTCTCTCCTCTCCATTTCCTTATACACTCGCTTGGAGATGACAATACTTAATTCATACAATAGAACCAAGGGCACGCATACAATCAGCTGGCTCATCCAATCCGGGGAGGGAGTTATGATAGCAGCAACAACTAAAATCGCCACATACGCATACTTACGATATGTCTTTAAAAATGACGGCGTGATAAGACCGATCCTTGTCAAGACATAAGCCACTACCGGCAATTGAAACGAAATCGCTGCGCCGAGAGTCAGGTTGACCAGATTTTCGATATAATCTGTCAGCGTAGGCTTGGTAACAAGAATACCTGCTTGTCCCAACTGAAAATTGGCCAGGAAACTAAACGTAAAGGGCGCAAGCAAGAAATATCCGAAAGCGGCACCTGTAAAAAAGAAAAAAGAAACCCAGAAAATAGCGCCTCGTGTGCTCTTAAGTTCTTTAGGTGTCAGGGCAGGCTTCACAAACTTCCAAAACTCCCAAAAGACATATGGAAAAGCAGCAATAAACCCTCCCATAAAGGCAATGCTGATACTGGACATAAATTGCGCACCAAAAGTGATGGCCTGTAGCTCAACTTTTGCCGGCGGCAAACACAAACTATCACCCATGCCAGACCAATGACTGAACCTGCACAAAGCTATATAGCTAATGAAATTTTTCTGAAGTGGGCCTGTAATCACGTGATCATATATCCAATCTATATAAACAAAGATGAGTATTGCAGCAGCGAGAATCGCTAGCAAAGATCGCAGAATATGCCATCGGAGCTCCTCCAGATGATCAATAAACGTCATTTCCCTGTCTTGTCCGCGCTTGTTAAAAAAGGATAAAGCCATTACCGGTGCATTGTTTTTCTTTGGAGGGGCAAATTTAAGGGTATTCCCTATTGGATTGCCATCAAACGTGCAGGGCGGCTGCTGAATTATGGAGAACCGTCGAGATCATACGAGTAAAAAGTAAGTTATTATAAGTATTTCCATTCACTATAGACCTCAGCGCGCAGTCTATTTTAATATTTTGACCCTTACCATTTCTATACGGGTTTCGGTTACATGGAGAATATCAAATTCGTAGTCGTCTATAATAATGCGCTCTTTCAATTTGGGTATCTTCTCGTAATGATTGATAATAAATCCTGATAGTGTTTCTGAGCTGTTTTCGTCAAACTCGAATCCGTATTTCTCACGCAGGTAGTCCAATTCCAGCCTTCCCGATAAGATGTACTCATCATCAGAGATCTTTTTTTCTTCAAATTCCTCCACATCGTATTCATCTTTAATCTCACCGAAAATTTCTTCGAGAATATCCTCCATCGTTACAATACCCGAAGTGCCACCAAATTCATCAACTACCCAGGCGATGCTTTTTTGTTCTCTCGTGAATTTGCTGATAAGGTCTGTAGCACTCATGCTTTCCGGGATAGCTGGAATTGGAAGGAGAATATTTTTTATAAAAGGCGGTTTTTTAAAAAGATCCAACTGGTGGATATAGCCCACGATATGATCAATGTTCCCATCGTAAATCACAAGTTTACTAAGGCGGGTATCCACGAATTTTCTCCTCGCTTCCTCTATAGAGCTGTTCAGATCAATGGCTTCAATTTCTTTCCTTGGAACCAGGCACTCGCGCACCTTCACTTTATGCAATGACAACGCGGCTTCGAACAATTCTGTATTGACGTCCTGGTTTTCATCATGATATTCCCTGGTTTGCTGAAAAAAATGCTCAAGGTCGGCCCTGGCAAAGGGCTCCTTTTTTTTGTCGATACGCATATCGAAAATGATATTCAGGATCCAGGCAGAAATTTTCACGAACGCTGATGCAACGGGATAAAACAAATCGTGAAACATTCCTAGTAAACCGCTACGGGCCGAGAAGGACAATAGTGAATCACTCTTCGCACGAAAGATCGCCTTTGGAATGAAGTCACAAAAAATGATCACAACGATCATCGAAGCCAGTATCTCCAGAAGAAGTCGTATCGGTACAATAGCAGAACTGGTTACCTCCCATCGGTTCAACAGAATATTCCAGAAAATACTTACAAGTAGAACGAATACTACAAGAAAGAAGTTAAAGCCTACGAGTACTGTTCCAATAAAACGAGACGGTTCATCTAATAACTTAGAAAGAAGTATACCGCTCGATGAACCCTGTTTCTTTTTCAATTCAATACTTAACCGGTTAGCATTTGCAAAAGCCACCTCGATGCCTGCAAAAAAAGCAATAAACAGTATTGCTATTCCGATGCAAATTGATATGACCACACTCATAGAACCGCGAATTTAAAAAAATAAAGATGGATTTGAGGTAAAGCCCCGGCCTCTTATTTATGAATCGATGAATTCCCGGATAATGGCTTCAGCCTGATGCCGTGCATCTGTGAGATTCTCATTAAGAAGTGTTTTGCTGAAGGAATGCTTAAATGAAAGCTCATAGGCAGCTTTATTGATTCGCGCCTCAAGCGAGTGGCCGGTTTCAGTACCCCTGATATTGAGCCGTCGCTTCAGTTCTATTATTGAGGGTGGTTCTATGAAGATTGATAGCGTAGTTTTAGGAAATTGCTGCTGCACATGGATCGCACCTTTTACATCTATATCCAGAACAGGAATTAAACCTTTATTCCAAATTCTTACAAGCTCTGATTTAAGCGTACCATAATATTTTCCTTCGTACACCATTTCCCATTCAACGAACTCGTCATGCTGAATTTTCTGCTGGAATTCTTCTTCGGACATAAAGTAATAATCTTTGCCGTATTGTTCGTCATTACGTGGCGACCGTGTAGCGGCGGAAACAGAAAAAGCAAGCTGGGGAAACTTATCTAAAAGATAGCGGGTAATAGATGTTTTACCCGCACCTGATGGCGCTGTGATGATGATGATCTTCTGGTTAGTTTGAGTCATTAAAAATTGTTTCTGGTTCCTGCTACAATTTAATTAATGCGATTTAACGAGGTCCTCATGTTGGTGGAGTTATAAGACACACGGCTAACACTAAATCAAATTCGTTTTATATCTGCTCCGAGACTTTTCAATCGGTCATCAATACGCTGGTATCCCCGATCGATCTGCTCGATGTTTTGAATAGTGCTCTTACCCTCGGCACTTAATGCGGCTATCAGCAATGCAACGCCAGCACGTATATCCGGGCTACTCATTGTTATACCGCGTAGATGCTGCTGCCTGGCCAATCCTATCACTGCAGCACGATGAGGATCACATAAAATGATCTGTGCGCCCATGTCGATCAGCTTATCAACGAAAAACAAACGGCTTTCAAACATTTTTTGGTGTACCAGAACGCTTCCCCTGGCTTGCGTAGCAACAACCAAAATAATGCTTAAGAGATCCGGCGTAAACCCCGGCCATGGATTATCATATATCGTAAGAACTGAACCATCTAAAAAATTTTGCACTTCGTAGATGTCTTGCCCGGGAACATGAATGTCATCTCCGACAAAGTTCATCTGAATTCCAAGTTGCCTGAATTTGTCGGGAATAATTCCCAGGTTGCCAATTCCGGCGTTCTTGATAGTAATATCACTTTGCGTCATGGCCGCAAGACCGATAAACGAACCTACTTCAATCATATCAGGCAACAGGCGATGCTCGGTTCCGCCCAAATAATCTACACCCTCAATTGTCAGCAAATTGCTTCCAACACCAGTTATTTTTGCACCCATCCTGTTAAGCATCTTGCACAATTGCTGAAGGTATGGTTCACATGCTGCGTTATAAATTGTAGTTACCCCTTTCGCCATCACGGCCGCCATGACAATATTTGCGGTGCCTGTTACGGAAGGTTCATCCAGTAAAAGATCGGTTCCATTTAACCGTGAGGCCTCGAGGTGGAAGAATCCGTCCTCTGAATGATAGGTGAACACAGCTCCTAACTTCTCAAAGCCTACAATATGGGTATCAAGCCTTCTACGGCCTATTTTATCGCCGCCCGGCTTGGGAATAAAAGCTTTTTTATACCGTGCCAGCATCGGTCCTGCTGTCATCACACTTCCCCGCAAGCGGCCGCTTTTATTACGGAATGCTTCGCTTTGTAAGAAATCCATATCCACATCATCGGCCTGAAAACTACAGGTATCTCTTTCACACCTGTCGATTTTTACGCCCATGTCGCCAAGGAGTTCAATAAGGAGATTAACATCAATGATATCGGGAATATTGGTAATCGTAACTTTTTCCGGAGTAAGCAATACCGCGCTGATAATTTGTAATGCTTCATTCTTTGCGCCCTGAGGGATTATCTCTCCTTTTAGTTTGCGGCCTCCTCTTACTTCAAAAGAATGCATGATGATGGATTGAATAAGAATCTATACTAAAATAAAACCCTAACAGTAACCATCTGTCAGGGTTCAATGTTGTGAGTGGTGAGTAGTAAGTGATGAGTAGCCAGTGGTGAGGGTCAGTTGTAAACATAAACTCACCACTCATAATTCACCATTCACAATTCACTACTTAAATCGCTTTTTATTGAATTTGCCGGCCCCACGGTCATTTCTATCGCTTCTGTCGTTTCTATCGTTGCGGTCGTTTCTCCCGCGTGATTGAAATTTCTGATTACGTTTGTTCCTGTAATCTCCAAAGCCTCGTTCGTTTCTGTCGCTGCGGTTTTCGTTTGGCCGGTGACTACGAACATACGGCGTATTCGTAAATTCAAGCTGGCCCTCGGTGATAGTTGACAATTCGCTTTGAATAGCATCATCATGAACCGTTTCTTTGTGCCAGTTAGTATACGCAAGCTTCATGTAATAGGCGATCGAGTTCGCAAAACCCTGACGTTTCTCAGGATTCTCCTCTTTCAATGCTTTATTGATTACCAACTCGAGATTCTTTCCAAGATGGGAAAATCTTGGATAACGCTTCGGGTAAGGCAGCGGCTTGGGCTTTGCCTTGAGGGTTTCGCGTGTCGGAATCGGGTATGGTGATTCCACATCAAGTTTAAAATCGGAGATCAAAAAAAGGTGATCCCATAGTTTATGTCGGAAGTCCTCTACATTTTTAAGATGAGGATTCAGAAAACCCATTAATTCAATAACGGCATAGGCGTTTCGTTGCCTAGTTTCTTTATCCTCAATTGTTAATAGGTATTCGATCATTTTCTGAATATGTCTTCCATATTCTCGCATGATCAAATAATTTCTGGTCGTGTTGTATTCCATGTCATCAAGATTCGGCATAAAACAAATGTAGGAAACTAAGTTTAGAAAGAAAATAAATGACCGGATATTCGATAGATTCACCCAATTAATAACGTAAAAATTCAGTCCTCTAGCGATGTTACCCTGAATTCAGCCGACGGTGTCCTCCCGGATAATTTGAGTTCTATTTTGTCTGATTTGTACCCTGGCGATGATCAGGAAACGAAACCGAGTTATAATGAGATCGTATTAAGAGCCTACTAAAAAAACATGATTATTATAGGTTGAAATATTCTCCGGTATTCGGTTATATGAACGGGTTTTTAAAGCCCTGGGTTATCACAGAGCCTAAAGAATGACGTGAGTTTATACAAAAGCTCCTGCATTCTCCTTAATCGATAATCGAATTGGCGCCTATGATGACAATAAAACGGAAGCCTTCCGTAAGCATATAGAAAAAAGGGAGGCTGTCTCAAAAGAGGCAGCCTCTCCTTCATTCTATCCCATAGATTAGCGCCGAATAATCAGTTTATTGCTGTAACTGAGCCTTGTTTTAGTATCTGTGATCTTGAGATAATACATTCCCGAAGGAGGCGGATTACTCATATCAAATTGTACGTTACTAGCATTAGCCAGTTTCATGTTCCTGTTATACACAATCTGGCCTGAAAGATTTGTGACTTCAATCAAATAGTTCCCGTTTAAGGTTCGATCGAATTGCATAGACACTTTTCGGTCAATCGGATTTGGATAAATGACAAAACCCCCTGCTTCACTATCATTAAGATTTACCACACGGATAGGTGAATACGTTATTTTGCCCTGCGCATCTATTTGTTTTATCCGAAAATATATTTTCCCGGATGTCGAATTTCCCGGCGTGTATTGAAACTCGTGTTGAGTAGAGGTGACAGTCAAATCATTAGGATCCAGTTGTCCAACACTGACAAAATTGTTTCCATCAGTACTGAATTCGACTTTATAGTTCGTGCCGGGTGTATTGTTATCAGTTATCCATTTGAGTAAAACCGCGTTATCTTTTTTGTATGCTGAGAAGTTTTTAATGTTTGTTGCAAGTACCAGATTCGGACACCAATAGTAGGTTAATCTAAAACCTCCCCAGTACTTACTTACAATCTGGTATAAATAGTTGATTCCACCTTGTGTAGAGATCAATCCACCGTTCACTGTGTACGCGAAGTCCACCGTACCCGTTGAACCCATGTAACTCGCTACACCCGAGGGACTAGTGGAATGGGTGCTATATTTAAAAAGTGTATCGGGACCGTATACTGTTCGATCCGTAGGATCACCTGCCTGGCCTAATAACGTAGGGCCGTAATTCCGGGTAGCTGATTCATTTAACCCAATGAAAGGACCCGCGACATCATTGGTAACGCTCAATAAAAATCGATAGCTTACAGGTACAGACGCTGTATTTATAACTTCTGAAGTGGAAATAAGTGATAACGTATCCTTGAAATTTACGCAGGCTAAGATGCCCAGCGACGGATTGAACTTCGGAAAGCTTATCGTTGATGCTGGCGCATCAGTGGTGTCGAGACGAACATAATAGGTAAGTGCAGTTGCCGGATCGCCACCGCTACAGGTACACTGGCCATGAGTTTCAGGCGGTATGTAAGCCAGTGCCAGGAACAATAAAAAATATGGAAGGGTGTGTAGATAATTTTTCATAGATACAGATTTTGGATTAAAGGAATCGGATTTCTAGCAACTCTATCAAAGTTACTCAAGACCGAAAGTCAAAGCAAAGTGTTAGTACCTGATTTCGCCGATCGTATTTTCCGTAGTTAAACCTTGTCACTTTATTCAAGTCGCTGTAAAACTGCAATCAGCAATATCTAATCCTGTATTTTTGCTGGTTTATTAAAAAACCAGATTAGAAAGATGCGATCAACAATAAGTATAGAAGTAACCTTGGATGAGAACAGGGTGCCCGAGGCAATTCATTGGAACGCAACTGATAATATCGCCGGAAACACACAGGCCGTCAAAGGTATGATGCTCTCTTTCTGGGATGGCACCGATAAAACAGCGTTACGGGTAGACCTTTGGACGAAGGAAATGATGGTAGATGAAATGGCTGATTTTTTTTACCAGACTATCATGACCATGGCCGATACTTACGACAGGGCAACGCACCAGCACGAATTAGTTGAGGATATGAAAACCTTCGCAAAGGATTTTTATGCAAAGTTCCAGGCGACGCAACAAAAGGAAAATAAATTATAGCTGTAAAATCATATTTATGTCACTTGAACAAAAAATCATGGCGGAACTGAAAACAGCCATGCTTTCAAAAGATGAAAAGTCGGTCAGAAGCCTGAGGGCAATCAAAGCGGCTATCATAAATGCAAAAACGTCGGAAGGCGCGGGCGGCCAGGTAACGGAAGAGGATGAAAACAAGTTATTGCAGAAAATGGTGAAGCAGCGAAACGATTCCCTGGAAATTTTTATACAGCAGAACCGTGAAGATCTCGCTGAAAAAGAACGTGAAGAACTGCAGGTGATCAAAAAGTTCTTGCCCAGGCAACTAACTACTGATCAACTTAAAGAAAAGATCCAAAAAATAATTCACGAAACAGGTGCGTCAACGCCCGCGGATTTTGGAAAGGTAATGGGCACCGCCTCAAAACAACTGGCAGGCCAGGCAGATGGAAAAACGATCAGTACAATCGTTAAAGAATTGCTTTCGTAAATATGTATGATGTTACACGTAATAATGTACGATGAGTGATATGCGATGTAGAACGTTGTATGAGATACGCAATCCAAACATAAAAAACCATTTAATAACCGGTCGCCTTATCATCAGCCAACGGTC
>DAINQQ010000087.1:0-21774 GCA_036742645.1 Flavitalea sp. | reverse complement strand
AATGCGGACATCACCTCCAACAGGAAAGCCTGTGCAAGTTAGTACAAAGCCTTTTGCCAGTTCTCTTTCAGTCAGCACTTCGTTGTAAGACATCCACACCTTGCCCTGCATACATATCGCCATACAGTTGCCGCATTTGCCTACTTCGCAACTATATGGCATGTCGATTTCCTGCGTTTTAGCAGCCTGGAGGATCGTTGTAGGATATTGAACTTTTACCTCATACTCAACCTGCCCTTTCATGATGAAAACATTATAGGCAGCCTGGTCAGGAGGTTCAATTCTCACGACCGGTCTGGAGGTATGAAAGATTTCTTTTTTTATATTTTGCGGCGGAATATTATATCCCTGCAAAACAATCATGCAGAATCGCATGTATGCTTCCGGGCCGCAGGTGTAGTAAAGGCAGTTATCTAATTTGTCGATTGCAAGCGTATCCAGATATAGGGCAACAAGGTCAGCATGCAAACGTGCCCTGAATAAATCTTCTGTATTGCTAAAAAGAAATTCGATATGTAGTCGCTCCGGATAGCTCGCTTGCAGATTATCTAATTCATCATAGAAAACAGCCTTTGCTTGGGACCTATTACTATATACCAACACAATACTGATAAATGTATGTAAATACAACAGCGTTTTTATCAGCGAATAAATCGGGATAATTCCACTACCTGCCGCAAAGAAAAAAAATTGACGATACCTTTGAACATCATCTGGCAGTATAAAAACCCCACCAACTCCCGCTGTAAGTAATACATCACCCGGTTTTGCCTGGTCAAACAATTTTCTCGAAAAACTGCCATTGGGGATTCTTTTGATTCCAATGTACAATGGCTCGTTAATGACCGGTGATGATGCAAGCGAGTAAGATCTCCGGGATTCTTTTCCGCCCTGTTCGAAAAGAAAGGTAAGGTATTGTCCGGCCTTATAAAGAATGTTGTGAGTGGACGATTCCTCAAAATAAAACAATCTAACCTCATTCGTTTCATCGACAATATCGCGTATGATCAATTTCTTATATTGCTCCCCGTGCATTTGATTGTTTGTTAGATTCTGCTCACCTTATTCTAACCTGTGTTACACACAGTCAGCCTGATGAACAGCATTAAGATGCTATGTGAATATTGCTCTTCGCTAAGCGTCATATGCCTCGTTTTTTGTGTAACTTAAGCGGCCAAATTTAGATAAATGTTAGCGCGGATTTTTTTTATTCTTTCGTTGTGGTCAGGCCCTTCTGTGGTCTCGTTGTCTCAAAGCTGTATCATTTACAAAAAAGAGAAAGACGGGATTTATATCGGTGCTGATAGCAGGCAGGTATCTTTCACAATCAACGAATCAAGCGGGCGACCCGAATCCAGTAATCTTTCTATATGCAAGATGGACCAGGTGAACAATATTAATTTTGCAGTGACAGGATATGCCGCGAATATTGGCGTTGCCGAAGCAAAAAAGGTGTTACAGAATACACGGGTTTTTGCTGATGCAATTGAAGCATACATCAAGTCGTTCGGACAAAAACTGGCAGACGTTCTTGAAACAGACAGGCTCAGCAAATCGGATCTTTATAAGAAAAAGTTCTTGCCAGGCACAGTTGTTGGCGGCTCAATATTTTTTTACTACGACAATGGAATATTAAACGGTAAGGTGGTAAGGATCATATTGGTTAGCCAGCCGTCTCAAAAAGCGACAATTGAAACGCGGCAGGAACTTATAGATTCCATCGGCGTCGCGGGTAACGTAGTCGTGACAGGAAAAATATTATTCAACAAGGACGTGTGGAAACGCGGCGCTGTGAATGGCATCAACAACATTATCAGGATAGAAAAAATAGCCAATCCTGAAGAACTGGAGGGAGTCGCTGATATCTTATTTGTCTCCACAAAAAATGAGAGAGAATGGATGCAGCGAAAGAGATGCGAATAGCTCTCAATTTTCCTATTGCTTGTTTTCTCCGTCATGTATCAGGAACAATCTTGCTGGGTAGTTTAGAAGTCAAAAACATACTTCTTGTTTTTTGATTTGTGTAAACTGAAACTCATTCCAATTGAGTGAGATGTCTTGCTCATTCCCAAAGAAACGTTAAATGACTTTTCCGGTTGCATCAATCGGTGGCTCTTGCGTTATTGATCAAAACAAGCTCTATGCAAATCCGATTGTTGGTGATGCTTTCAGTGTTGATGATGATAGTTGCAAACAGCTGTCAAAAAAAAGATTCGGCTTCTGCGATGCAGGGCAATGATTGTATTACAGCCAATGGGATTAATCATGGCAACATCATCCCGGGGCAATTTATCGTAGCATACAGACAAAATCAAGCCGGTTCGCTGATCTCTGCAAGAAGTCGGGGAGATGCATTGCAAATTTTACAAAAATATCGGTTGGCAGAAGCTGATCTGGTTCAGTTTATCCAGGGCAGCAATCCGGGAATGGTTGTAAAAGCCAATGCGGATCAACTCCTGCTATTACAGGCAGACCTGAATATAGAATCAGTAGAGCAGGACCGCATTGTTGCACTCAGCACTTGTTTTACGGTTGTGAATCCGCGATTAATAACCTGGAACGTTCAAAAGACCGGATATGGCGATGGCAGAGGAAAAACCGCATGGGTCATTGATTCAGGAGTTGATCTCGACCATCCGGATTTGAATGTTGACGTTTCACGAAGCCGTTCATTTCTAAATAATCAAACTTCCGCCGAAGACAACAATGGACATGGAACTCACGTGGCTGGTATTATCGGTGCAAAGAATAATAATGTAGGAATGTTGGGTATCGCATCGGAAGCTTCGATTGTGGCATTAAAGGTTTTAGACAACGAAGGAGAAGGAACTCTTTCAGCTATCCAGGCGGCGCTCGGTTATATCGAGCAAAATGCAAGTCCGGGCGACGTTGTGAATATAAGTTTGGGGCTTGAAGGAATCTCCGATTATTTAGATCAGCGGGTGATTCGGATGGCCAATCGTGGAATTTTATTTAGTATCGCTGCAGGCAATGATTCCAAAGCCGCGGTTAACTTTTCTCCTGCACGCGCAAATGGACTAAACATTTTTACGGTATCGGCAGTTGACAGTTTAAACCGGTTTGCGAGCTTCTCCAATTTTGGAAATGATGTGATCGACTATGCAGCTCCCGGCGTAAGGATCGCTTCGTGTTTCTTAAATGGGCGTTATGCAATCATGAGTGGCACTTCGATGGCCGCTCCGCATGTAGCCGGACTTTTATTACTCAACGGTAATAAACTTACAAGCTCGCAATTCGCGATAAATGATCCGGATGGTTCAGCCGATCCAATTGTTCATAAATAAGAGAGGATCTGTCTATTTTTCAAGCGCGCTTGTATGAGCTGCTCTTATAGTTTTCTGCAAGAAATTGGCAAGATCTGACCGGGCATCATACATACTTTCTTTAGATTTCCATTTTTTGATGGCTCATTTAGCTGTTACAACTCTTGAAGGATAGTCTTATAGCTTACCTTTGCGATCGTGTTCCGAGTCAGGTATGCCATCGCGTAAACTTGAAACATCAAAACACGCAAGAACAGGCATGGCATACCAATATTCCGCACGACGACCCTGCCGCAGACGTGATCACGGACGATCCCTTTACTGTAATAACTCTTAGCGCTGACCCATGTTTAAACCGAAGCTGTTTGATATTTTACCCGCATATAGTAAAGACCAATTTGCAAGAGATCTTCTTGCAGGCTTAATCGTAGGTATTGTCGCTTTGCCTCTGGCGATAGCGTTCGCAATTGCATCGGGAGTTTCGCCTGAAAAGGGACTATATACAGCAATAATTGCCGGGTTTATTATTTCCGCGTTGGGAGGGAGCCGCGTGCAAATTGGCGGTCCGACCGGAGCGTTTATTGTTATTGTATATGGAATTGTGCAGACCCATGGCATCAATGGTTTAATCATTGCCACATTCATTGCAGGAATGATGCTTATCATTATGGGTTTTGCAAGGTTAGGTACAATCATCAAATTCATACCGCATCCTCTCATTGTAGGCTTCACAAGCGGCATCGCTTTAATCATCTTTTCGTCGCAGATCAAAGATTTTTTTGGTCTGAATATGGGAACTGTTCCCGTTGACTTTATTGAAAAGTGGAAAAGCTACGCAGCAAATGTTTCGTCAATCAATTTGTATGCTCTCGCGATGGCCCTGGGTACAATTCTTATTATCATTGTCTGGCCAATGGTTACCAGGAAAATTCCAGGCTCCCTCATAGCAATATTGCTGACAACTGCAGTAGCACATCTTTTCCATTTTCCTGTTGAGACAATCGGAAGCCGGTTTGGAAATATTCCTTCAGCATTTCCGACTCTGAGTGTGCCTGAATTAGATTTTCAAACTGTAAAGAATTTAATTCAGCCCGCGTTCACCATAGCCCTGTTGTGTGCCATCGAATCTTTACTATCTGCGGTAGTGGCGGATGGAATGATTGGAGGGAATCACAAATCAAATATGGAATTGGTTGCGCAGGGAACAGCGAATATATTCTCGTCGGTCTTCGGTGGCATTCCCGCAACCGGCGCCATTGCAAGAACCGCCACCAATATAAAAAACGGTGGAAGAACACCAGTCGCGGGCATCATACATGCCCTTACATTATTATTGATCATGCTTTTCGTAGGGCGATGGGCTGCACTGATACCAATGGCAACACTGGGGGGAATACTGATTATGGTGGCCTACAATATGAGCGAATGGGAAAGTTTCTTATCAATAGCAAAAGGACCGAGAAGTGACGCGGCCGTTCTTGTTATCACTTTTATTTTAACGGTACTTGTTGATCTGACCGTTGCCATTGAGATCGGGATGGTCTTGGCAACGTTTCTATTTATGCATAAAATGATACGATTTACTGACGTGAGCCTTCTGTCAAAAGCAGCCGATGAAAACGTTGATTCACAGTCTCCACTTTTCTCGAACGGGCTTTCTAAAGAAGTTGAAGTATTTGAGATCACAGGTCCATTCTTTTTTGGTGCTGCTTACAAATTTAAAGATGCTATCAAGCTAATCGAAAAAACGCCGAAAGTTTTTATCATTCGAATGGGCAAGGTGCCGATCATTGATGCCACAGGTATCAGAACATTAGAAGAAGTTCACAAACAGGTAAAGCATAAAGGAGCTAAATTGATTCTGTCCGAGGTCACAAGTGAGACAGTATTAGAAGCATTGAAAAATGCAAGGTTATTGTTTGCAATCGGAAAAGCCAATGTAGTTCCATCATTTGCGAAGGCGGTTGAAAAAGCAGACAAGATCATCCGGGAAAGCAAATCTGATAAAACATGATGCTTTCTGGCAAACGGGAATCTTCTGCCAGCCTTCCATTATAATCATTACAGGTTAAGCCGTCGGCCTGTTAAGCTGATGCCTTTGCGAACTTTTCCACTATAATCTGCCCGGGAATTTGTTGATTTGTTATAAAGAAAAACCTGGCCGGTTGAAATATTACATGGAAATTCATGACCCAATAAAACAATGAAAAATTTTCTACTTGTCACTTCCTGGATAATCATGGGCTGCTCGAGTCATAAGAATCTGCAGCAGGGTTCCTCACTGTATAATGAAGTTGCAAAAACATTACGGGATCAAATTCTCAAACAGGCTGAATGGGCTATAAAACAGGAACCCGTTACAGTCACAGCGCATTTTTCTGCGCGGAGCACCGGAGGGAAACATGATTTTTTTAGTGAAGGCGATTACTGGTGGCCTAACCCCATGAGTGTCGATAGTCCGTACATACAAAAAGATGGCATGACCAACCCCGATAATTTCGTAGCACACCGCCTTTCTATGATCAGGTTAAGTCGAATTCTGGGAGCCTTGGCATCGGCTTACAAACTAACTGGAGAGTCAAAATATGTGATTCATGCTCTAAAGCACTGCAATGCGTGGTTTGTTGAGGCGTCGACACGCATGAATCCGCACCTGTTATACGCACAGGCTATCAAAGGAAGATTTACGGGAAGAGGAATCGGGATCATCGATACGATTCAGTTAATTGAAGTTGTACAGGGTTTGATGGTGATGCAGAAATCAACTGCGATGGATAGTCAATCTCTTATCGCCATTAAAGACTGGTTTGATAAATACATTGAGTGGCTTATTACGCATAAATATGGTAAGGACGAAATGAATGCTGAAAATAATCACGGCACCTGTTGGGTAATGCAGGTGGCTGCATTTGCAAAATTTACCGGCAATACAAAAATGCTAAATTTCTGTAGCGATCGTTATAAAAAAGTTTTATTACCAAATCAAATGGCTAAAGACGGTAGCTTTCCCAGGGAAACCAGACGTACAAAGCCGTATGGGTATTCAATATTTAATCTCGATGCGATGGCAACTATTTGCCAGATTCTGTCGACTAAAGAAAATGATCTCTGGAATTATATGCTTGATGATGGAAGATCTATGCGTAAAGGAATCGAGTTTCTATATCCTTTCGTGCAAGACAAAACAAAGTGGACGTTGCCAAAAGACGTAATGTATTGGGACGAGTGGCCGGTAGCACAACCATTCCTTGTTTTCGGAGCAATTGCTTATGAGAATAAGCAATACTTAAATACCTGGAAGCGTCTCGAACAGGATCCGACAGTAGATGAAGTAATAAGAAATCTGCCTGTGAGAAATCCATTGATTTGGCTGGAGTAGTGAATTGTGAGTAATGAGTCGTGAGCAGTCAAAGGTTAGTCAACACTTCAGGTGGAGTTAAAGCCAGAAACAATTCACTTTGCAATGAGCTTCCTTTGGTGCCTTCGTGTTTCCGTGGCGCCTTGATGGAGGCAAAAAGGGCTACAAAAACACAGCCTACGCATGCGAAGGAACGCTATCTTTATGAAGTAACGCAAACCCGCAATTATAAAGAGTATGTCCTGGAAAGTTGTTTATCTAATCGCCATATTTTTTTCACAAGTAGTAACCAGTCAATCACAACCAGGTAATCCCGCAAACAAGCCTGTCTCAATCATATTTGATACCGATATCGGCCCGGATTATGACGATGTTGGCGCCATTACGATCTTGCATGCGATGGCCGATAGCAACGAATGTAAAATACTCGCGACCATCGCCAGCAACAGGTATGCGAGAATTGCCCCTGTTCTAAATCTTTTCAATACATATTTCAACCGGCCCGATATGCCGATTGGTATAGTAAGGCAGGGAGGCGTCGCTGTGGGATCAGTTCAGAACTGGGATTCTGTTGTTGTGGCGAAATACTCACATCGTATTCAATCAAATGAAGAAGCTGAAAATGCCGTATCCCTATATAGAAAAATTCTTTCGGCTGAACCGGATCAGAGCGTGACCATCGTCACCGTCGGTTTTCTAACAAATATGGCCGACCTGTTGCGTTCTAAAGCAGATAGTCATTCGCCGCTTGATGGAAAAAGCCTGATCCAAAAGAAAGTAAAGAAACTGGTTTGTATGGCCGGCAGGTTTGACTATGAAATGGGAAAGTTCAAAGAATTTAACGTAGTAAAAGATGCAGCTTCTTCAAAAATCGTGTTCAATGAATGGAATACGCCAATAATTTTTTCAGGGTTTGAAATTGGCGTCAAGGTCTTCTCTGGCCTGTCACTCATTAATAATAGTTCGATACAAAATTCACCTGTGAAGGAAGTATATCAAATCAGCATACCGAAGGATCCGCAGGACAAGAACGGTCGCATGAGTTGGGATCAGACTGCTGTTCTTATAGCAGTTAGAGGGTATGAAAAATATTACGACGGCGTCCAGGGAAAGATTATTGGCAAAGACGACGGGAGTAACGGTTGGGATTACGATGGCAAAGGACATACTTATATCAAGGACAAATTGCCAGTTCGAGAAATAACCGCTGTCATTAATAACCTCATGCTTCATCAGCCGGTAAGTCGCTAATATCTGTTGGGCGCTGTTGTATGCACTCTCTCCCATAAAACCTTGCGCCGCAATCGCGGTATGCGTTCACATTTCTAAGTTCTGAAAAAGCTTATCAGAGAAGCAGTCTACAATCAAAGAAAATATGCATTATATTGATCTCTGTTTTTTCGAATACGCTACTGACTTTTTTTTCAACTATCCATAAAACAATTACAAAACTCCAGTTAACCATGGCATTTATAAATAAGTTCAAGATCACTTGCTTTGTTTTGGTAATTGTATCGTCCATCGAATCCGGTTTTACTCAACCAGCTGGACAAATTGTAAAAATTGTTATTTCGCCGGACCACAACAACTGGACCTATCACACCAGAGAGAAGGTTATGTTCTCCGGAACTGTTTTGCAGTACGGTCATCCCATAAAAAACGCGAGGGTGTATTATGAAGTTGGCCCAGAGAAAATGGAACCGGTAAAAAAGGATTCTATGAATTTACCAGATGGCAAATTCGTGATCGAAGGCGGCACAATGAATACTGCTGGCTTTTTGCGCTGTATTGTTACAGCCGAAATCGACGGGAAAAGATACCGTGCGCTCGCAACGGCAGCCTTTGATCCGGAGGCAATCAAGCCGGCGATAGACAATCCTGCTGATTTTATGAAGTTCTGGGACCAGGCGAAGACTGACTTAGCACGCATACCAATAGATGCGAAATTGATTTTGTTGCCGGAAAGATGTACTGAAACAGTAAACGTGTACCAGGTCAATTTGCAAAACCATCGTATCGGCGCAAGACTCTACGGTATATTGTGTGTTCCTAAAAAGGAAGGAAAATATCCTGCAATATTAAAAGTTCCTGGCGCAGGCATTAGGCCATATTTCGGCGATGTGGCAACTGCAGAAAAGGGCGTCATCACTTTGGAAATAGGCATACATGGAATTCCGGTAACTTTTGAACCCGAAGTTTATAATAACCTTTCTGCGGGCGGACTCTATGGATATCCCAATATAAACCTGGATGATCGTGACCGTTATTACTATAAAAGAGTTTATCTCGGTTGCATTAGGGCAAATGATTTCTTGGTAAGTCTTCCGCAATTTGATGGAAAGAATCTTGGTGTTACCGGCGGCAGCCAGGGGGGTGCTCTTTCAATAATCACTGCTGCGCTCGATCCGAGGGTTAAATTTTTAGCGGCATACTATCCTGCCCTTAGTGATCTCACAGGTTACCTGAAAGGGCGTGCCGGCGGGTGGCCGCATCTATTCGATAAAAATAACCTGGCGTTCAATAACAAGAAGGAGAAAATTGAAACGGCCGGTTATTACGACGTCGTCAACTTTGCAAGACTTCTAAAGATACCGGGCATGTATAGTTGGGGATTCAACGACGAAACCTGTCCGCCCACCTCTATGTATGCTGCCTACAATGTAATTACTGCTCCTAAATCACTATACCTCGCACTTGAAACCGGCCACTGGACATATCCAGAACAAACTGAAAAATTAAACAACTGGTTATTGGAACAAATAAAAAAATAGGTTGGCCGTACGAGGTAAGATGTACGAAGTGGGATGTTGTTGGCTGATGTAAGATGTAAATCAAGTGGGAAATGCTAAATAGGAGATTAGTCAAGGCAACAGGCTTTCTTTTCGGAAAAACTGGGCCTTCTTTATCATAGGTATGTAATGCCTGATTTTTACATACTCTTAATTCTTGTCGCATATTTCGTCCAAGGGCACTTCGAAAGGTTGTACGACACATTATATATTTCATCGTCTTTCACACTTGTCATCACACATCTTAAATCGTACATCGGTTGACAACTCATTGATCGTTTTCAGCAATTCATCCATGTCTGACTTTACTTCGGACTCTGCAACAACTATCTTGCTCCCTATAAATAACAACTATAATGAAAAGAAGTTTTCATATCGGCCTGTTACTTGGAATCCTGATCGTGTGTTTGTATCTAGCGATTAACCATTCAGGGCAACTTCATCAGAAATGCAACGAGGAATGGCGAATGAACTTTATCGATAACCCATCACCACTAACTAAGGCAGGAATCATTCTAATTAGATAGCTCCTTTTTTCATATGGCAAGCAATCGTTAAAACCCTCTATTTTTATGGAGGGTTTGTTATTGTTTATTATCAATTAAGATACACAACGATGGTTTCTAAAAAGGCAGTTTTATAAGCTTAAATAATCATCACCTTTATCACCCTGGTTGGAGGTCTATATTTTTAAAGCCGATTGTTAAAATCGATTTGCTATGATCAGAAGTCTGTGTTTGGTCTTGTTCCAGGTAATCATTATTGCCTGTTATGCTCAGTCGAAGGCTCCTCGCTTAATTGTTCGCGGGGACGACATGGGATACTCTCATTCTGGAAATGAGGCCCTTATCAAATGCTATAAAGAAGGGATCCAAACTTCCATCGAAATCATTGTTCCTTCGCCATGGTTTCCCGAAGCAGTGAAAATGCTAAAGCAAAATCCAGCTGTGGATGTTGGAGTCCACCTCGCTCTTACCAGTGAGTGGGACAATATTAAGTGGCGACCGCTGACCGATTGCCCAAGCATCACTGATAGTAATGGGTATTTTTATCCGATGGTTTATCCCAATAAGAATTATCCCAGGCAGGCAATCCTCGAAAATCATTGGAGAATAGGAGATGTTGAGAAGGAGCTTCGTGCGCAGATCGAGATGGCTTTGAAACATATTCCATGGGTCAGCCACTTTTCTGCCCACATGGGTTGCACAAACCTGAACGCTGATGTAAAAGCATTGACAAAAAAACTTGCTAAAGAATACAAAATACCAGTCGATCCTGAACCCGGAGAAATCATTAGCATAAGCTACGAGGGGCCGCGCAAAACTTCGGAAGAAAAGATACAAAGCTTCATTGCCATGCTCGAAAAGTTAGAAGCAGAGAAAACTTATCTTTTCGTTGATCATCCTGGCCTCAACGGTGAAGAGTTACGGGCTGTCCATCATATCGGTTATGAAGAGGTAGCTGCCGACAGGCAAGGCGTAACAGATCTTTTCACCAATGAAAAAGTCAAGGCATTGATTAAGCAAAAAGGCATACAATTGATCGGCTACAAAGATCTGGCTCCGCCGAAGAAATGATTCTTTTTAAACCATTGTGAAAGGATGTCATCCCTTGCGTCATGAAGATTTGTCTCCGGGAAAGGATGACATCCTTTGCAACCATATTATTTCATCAGTCGCGGATGAATGAGCACTTGAGCGCCTGCGAGAAAATTCCCTCTCTATACTCCAAACTGTAATACTTATCGCCGTCAAATTGCTGGGTATTGTCCCTCGGGATATATGGGCCGGTTTGTTCCGGAACGTAAATGTCCGCTTGTAACGCTTGTATTACCAAATTTGCAGTGGCAGGATTGTTGGCTGTAACAATGTTCTGACTGTGGGCTAAAGCTAGCAAATCCTTGGTCCCCGATTGAGGTACATCGTCCTTGGACAGGCTTCCGAAATAAATCAAGATATCAATTTCATTCTTTTGGACCAACTTCGCAACTTCCCAATATCCACCCGCTGAGTCCGACGCTAATGCTGTAACCGGAACATTCAATGTTCCTTTAAGCAGCTCTGCTGTTGATTCATCTGCGATAATCCCATATTGGCTCAAAGTGTGTCTGTTGAAATACGACCACTCAATTAGACTTGTTCTTTTATCGTCATCAACGACTACTGCTATTCTTTCTATCTTCTTTACATTATTCATACTTAATTTTTTAAGGATAAGGTCAAAACAAAAGCCTGCCATGAGGCAGGCTATCGTCCATAAATTTTTGTTGTTGATGATGGTAACGAGACCATCATTTTAAGATTTCATTGTCTGTTACAAAACTCTTACCTGTTTGCCGGCTTCAATGGCTTGGGCCACCAGGTTTAGATCATTCTCGCCGGGAGCTGAAAGAATGATCAACTCTATCGAGTTGTCGTTCAAAATTGAATAAGTATCCTGAACCGTCTCCGCCTTTGGATAATAGTCTTGATTATGTTTTCCTTTATTTTGCCTGAATAAAATCTTTTTTAATTCGAACCCGTCAAAGAGGCTCGGGCTTTCATTCCAGCTGGCTGTTATTGAATCACCACATTCTATCAGACCCGCATATTTTTTTGTTTGCATAATTTTAGTTTCATTAAGAATAGAGACAAAAATACGTAGATTTGTTTAAACGATTAAACAACACATCGTTAATAAAGATAGAACATTAAGAGTGAGCTGCTTATAGTTGGGTCGAACGAGTTTGAACTTAAAGTATGCTGATTCAGCGGCCTATTGTTATGCTGAAAAGAACCTCCCTTAAGGACATTGCAAGGATGGTAGGTGTATCCACCGCCCTGGTCTCTTACGTGTTGAATAACCAAAAGCAAGGCAGAATCAGTAAAGAAATTGCGCAAAAAATCCGCGACACCGCTTCTATGTTGCAATACCGGCCGAATCAGATCGCCAGGAGCCTGAAGACAAAAAGAACGCAGACAATCGGGCTCATCGTTGCGGATATTTCCAATCCTTTTTCGGCAAGTATGGCCCGGATCATTGAGGACGAAGCGGACAGGCATGGATACACAGTCATTTTTGGTAGTTCGGATGAGAATCCACAGAAGTCGGAAAAACTGATTGAGACTTTATTAAACAGACAGGTAGACGGCCTGATCATTTCTCCACCCGCAGACGTTGAATCGCAGATCGATCAACTCAAAACCCAGGAAATTCCCTTCGTTTTGGTTGATCGGTATTATCCAGACATCGATACAAATTGGGTCAGCCTTGATAATTACACAGTGACATATGAAGCGGTGCGACATCTTTCAGCTAATGGCTGTAACAATATAGGTATGATCACGTATGACACCTCCCTGTTTCATTTGCTGGAACGCAAAAGAGGTTATTTTGACGGCATCGCGAATGGTAGGACAGATTTTTCTGCAAACCTGGTAAGAGAAGTGCATATAAGCAATAACCAGGAAGAGATCGAACTTGCAGTCGCGGATCTTCTGTCAGCGCCGGTTGATGCGTTGTTATTTTTGACGAACCGACTCGCGATATCCGCGTTGAAATATATTAATGCTCTTCCGTTAAAAGTGCCTGAAGATCTTGCTTTAGTTGGTTTTGATGAAACTGAGTCGTTCGACTTTTTTTATTCTCCTCTCACATATATTAAGCAACCTTTGCAGTCGATGGGAGAGTCTGCCGTAAACATTCTGCTAAATGGTATAAAAACGAAAAAAAGAAGCGAGCACGTAGTACTGAGTGGCGAACTTGTAATCCGTAAATCCTCGGTGAGAGCAGCAAAGATGAACTAAATTTCGCGATCGACTTCGATGGTTTTGTAACTCTTCATCAATGGATAAGATTAGGAAATACTTTGAAAAGTTTGCTAAACAGTCAGATACGGATTGGGACATATTTTCCTCTAAACTTTCAAGACAGCAATTTCCGAAAAGAATGGTGGTTCTAAAGACCGGGCAAATAGAGCGATACCTATCATTTATTCAGGAAGGCATAATTCGCTTTTATGTACCGCGCGAAGAAAATGATCTCACATTTAGTTTTGCTTTTGACAATAGCTTTGTAAGCGCCTACGATTCCTTCCTGTTGCAAACGCCGGTGACTTATCATGTGGAAACATTGACAGATTGCACGCTATGGAGGGTCAGCTATAATGATTTGCAAGAAATCTATCGGGAAACAGAAGTTGGAAACTTAATCGGACGTCAGGCAGGCGAAGACCTTTTTCTGAAAAAATCCAAAAGAGAACTTTCTCTTTTGAATGACACGGCGGAACAGAGATACCTCAATCTATTTACCGAGCAACCTCAGTTGATAAAAGAAATTCCACTTAAATATATCGCGTCCTATATAGGAATAACTCCCCAAGCACTAAGCAGGATCCGGGGACGAATTTCTTAACCAAGGTTCATTGTTTCAGGCCATCTGCTGAGCGAACTTTGTAGAAAAAAGAAATGAAACCGTTAATTGTTTTATTTGTTGTTTTTATTGTTTCCGTTTTCGCCTTAAAGCTAGTCCGCGGAAAATTTGACTTCGCTTTATCAGGAAGGATTGCAATGTCTGTTATGTTACTATTTACTGCTATTGGCCACTTTGCATTCACAAAGGGAATGTCGATGATGATTCCTGATTTCGTGCCGTCACGGATTGGCATTATTTACATAACAGGTGTAATTGAAATCGCCGCCGCAATAGCCTTGTTAATACCCGCTTGGAGGGTGCCGACTGCCTGGTTGCTGATAGTTTTCTTTATTCTTTTGCTTCCCGCGAATATTTATGCGGCTATTAAACATATTGATATTGAAAAAGCAACATTAAATGGAGCCGGTTTAGAATATTTATGGTTTAGAGTTCCATTACAGATTTTATTTATTACCTGGACATATATCAGTTCAATACGACTTTAATATCCGAACTCTCAAAAATCACATACTTAATTCAGTACAATAAATTTAACGGCATGTGTTGTGTTATAAAATCTGGAAAATTCATTTTATGGTAAACTTTGAAAAGCCTGATCCTGATCGAGTTTTGATCCTACCCATTCGCAAAAAAACCCTGTAACAATCATTACGCGAAGAGTATTCTAGCTTGTCCAACCACAATTGGCTATTCATCTGCCGGATGGTTGGCCCATTATAACTAGCACATATATTCTATTCTTATTTTTGTGATCATCATCAGTCTTTATTTTCGTTTGAGCGAAGGATTTTCATGAGTGGACTGCAAAACCTCCAATATCGAAATATAAAAAGTGATGCTCAACGAGATGACTATAAGATATGTGCTGCCTAAGGAACTTTATTTTTTTATTCTGGCAGGCAGCTACTTTCGAACGAGTTACGTAGTAAGTTAAGGACTCGTTAATGTCCGCCATGATCCTAAATAAAACGCTGAATAAATCGTTGCAACGACTATGAAGTTATTTCTTATTGCTCTGCTTGCTCTCGGGTCAATTAATTCTTCGTCAGATTGGTTGCTCGATTTTGAAAAAGCAAAGCAAGTCGCCGAAAACGATCATAAGTATATATTATTAAACTTTTCCGGGTCCGATTGGTGTGGCCCATGCATTCAATTGCATAAAGAAATATTTGACAATGAGATTTTTGCGCAATTTGCAAAAGAACATCTTGTTTTGGTCAATGCAGACTTTCCGCGGCTAAAAAAACATGCACTGTCGAGAGAGCAACAAAAAAAGAACGACAACTTAGCAGAGACTTATAATAAAAAAGGTGTTTTTCCTCTAACCGTTCTTCTGGACGCAGAAGGCCGATCCTTGTATTCATGGGAGGGAAAGCCTGAGTTATCAGCTGATCAATTCACACTGCAAATTCAAAATCTAACCCATGCCCGGAACTGAAGCCTATTTGGTTTCGCCTGGTTTGTTCAGGAAAGTTCAAAAATTGATGGGCAATCGCTTTGAGATCAGCGTGGTTGCGGATGATAAACAGTGGGCCGAAGAACGGATCGATGACGCAATCAATGAAATCCGGCGGATTGAAAAGCTCTTCACTACTTACGATGAGTCAAGCCAGGTTAACCAGATTAATAAGAACGCGGGCATACAACCCGTTAAAGTTGATAGGGAGGTACTGGACCTAATCGAAAGGTCAAAGAAAATATCCGCGATTACACAGGGCGCGTTTGATATCACATACGGTTCAATCGACAAGAGGCTATGGAATTTTGATCATTCAATGTCATCATTGCCTGACGCGAGAACTGCCAGAAGATTGGTTCGCCTGATCAATTACCGGAATGTTATTACAAATGATGAAGAGGGCACGGTTTTTCTTAAAGAGAAAGGAATGCGGATTGGGTTTGGTGGAATCGGTAAGGGATACGCGGCAGAAAGAGCAAAACAGGTTTTGCAGGAGAAAGGAGTGGAGGGTGGGATTGTGAATGCAGCGGGAGATCTCACTACGTGGGGATATCAGCCGGATGGGAAACCCTGGACTATCGGAATCGCAGCTCCTGACGCTCACAGAACGCCGTTCTCATATCTTGATATAACCAATACCTCGATTGCTACATCCGGTAATTATGAAAAGTATGTTATGATCAATGGAACGAAGTACTCTCACACAATTGATCCGCGAACGGGTATGCCGGTATCAGGTATTAAAAGTGTGACGATCATTTGCCCTAACGCGGAAATCGCCGATGCAATGGCTACTCCCGTAATGATCATGGGAGTGAGCGTAGGGTTGGATATGGTGAACCAGATAAAGGGCATCGCATGTATTATTATAGATGATCATGACACTATACATACATCAACAAACATTCAGCTTTCATGACAATAAAAAAACGCAACAATACTCATAATTGTTTTTTTCTTTTTTTCGGTGTCTTAATTATGACAGGATGTACTACTGTAAAGGAATACCAGAAAAATAAATTGAACGATACCGAGATGTCTTTATCAACGAGGAAGATAGAAAAAACCGAACTGAACTTCCAATCTTACAGGGAGGGTTCCTCTGGCGCAAACGGTGGGAAAGTCGGTGGCGGTTGCGGTTGTAATTAATACAAGACGAATACAGCATGAAAAAATTGAGCCTCGCGGTTCTGGGAATGTATTTCGGCATCCTTGCTGCTTTTTCACAGAACACACAAAAAGTCGATTCTACTTATAGAAGCCGCAAGCTAAAGTTTGAAGAAGCGAATATTGTCTCCAGCTATTACGCGCAGGATGGAAACAATGCAGCAGTTACAGGTGGGATAGGGTCGCAAAAACTTACCGATATTTCAACAACGATTGATCTTAAGTTGGTGAAATATGATAAGCGTGACAGAAAACACAACTTATCACTAGAACTGGGAATTGATCATTACACATCAGCGTCTTCGGATAATATAGATCCATCCACACTTTCTTCCGCATCGTATGCTGATAACAGGTTTTATCCCTCTATTGGCTGGACAATGGAAAATGAGGGGAAACGCACCACATTCGGGGCAGGATTATATTATTCCAGCGAATACGATTATCAGTCTTTTGGAGGCCATGTCAGTTTTTCTAAAAAAACAAAAAACCGTAACGGCGAGTTTTCAGCGAAGCTGCAGTTTTACGATGATCATCTCACTGCCGTTTATCCTATTGAATTAAGAAACTCTCTTGCCGGTTCCAATCCTGACATGTCACGAAATACATATAGCGGAACTTTGTCATGGTCTCAAATAATCAACAAGAATTTGCAGTTGATGCTCGAAGGGGAGGTCGTTTACCAGGAAGGTTGGCTGGGACTTCCATTTCACCGCGTTTATTTCATGGATAATTCTGTGCATATAGAACAGCTCCCTTCCTCCCGAATAAAAGTTCCAATAGGACTAAGAGCAAATTATTTTCTCGGCGATAAGATTATTCTCCGAGGCTGGTATAGGTTCTATAAAGATGATTGGAATATCAGCTCAAACACTTTGCAATTAGAAACGTCTATCAAGCTCAGTCCGTTTTTATCAGTAACACCGTTTTACCGATTCTATCAACAAACGGCTGCCGAGCCCTTTGCTCCTTACGCTATTCATACAGCCACTGATAAATATTACACCAGCAATTACGACCTGTCGAAATTCGACAGTCATTTTTTTGGTGCTGGATTTAGGATGGCACCACCCTCCGGAGTATTCAATATTCAACATTTAAATGCTATGGAAATCAGATACGGGCATTATCGGAAAAATATAGACATGAATGCTAACATTATATCTTTGCATATAAAATTTAAGTAAACGCAGTAAATATTGAAGTAAATTCTGAGGTTGGATAAATCGACATCTCTTCGAATATTGTTTTTGGTGAAAGAATTCCTGTTGGTATTGCAGATAACCAGAAATAAAGAGACTGAAAAACCGCTGCACCTCAAGACCTTTCAAGTACCCGTAACCTCGCCAGGAGTAGGCCTTTAATAGTTTCTAAAATGAAAAACAAATTACTAAAAGCTTTTCTCTTTTTATTTTCGGCAGAGCGAGGGCAGAAACATTGCCTCGATTTATAAAAGCAGGCAAGTTTATTTCCTTTTTTCTTCAATATTATGTCGCACGGCCATAGTTTGCAAACAAATGCGAAGTCGCACATGCAATATCTGTTGATGCCTAATTTAATATGTTGATCAGTCGTCCTTGTAGGAAAAGGGCCACTTTGCACCATCGGGTTTCTCGCCATTGCTAACGAGTCACATTATCCCTGTTCCGTTATGAAATAACTACAACTGCAAATTCCGCGTATTGTAAAACGTATAAAAAGTATCGCAATGAAAAATGCCATTATCACACTCGCTGCATTCTTATTTGTCCATACCGGGCTGAATGCACAGGACACAGAAACCGAATTAATACGAAGTGCTTTTAAACACGAAAAAAAGGAACAGGTTGCATCGTTCATGAGATTAAAAGATGCAGAAGCGGCAAAATTTTGGCCCATTTACAATGAATACGAAACAAGCCGTTCGGCCATCGGAGACAGAAGAATAAAATTGCTTCAGCAATATGCAACTGCGTACGAAAAGCGCGACACCGCAGCAGCCGAGAAACTTTGGAAGGAAAGTGCATCCATACAAAAGGCCGAGGTTTCGCTTCGTGAAAAATATACAGACATAGTTAGAAAACGTATTTCGTCAGCGGTTGCCCTGAATTTTTATATGGTCGAAGATTATATTAGTACTGCAATAAAAGTACAATTGTTTAATTCAATACCACCTCCTGAGATGTAATGTCTCACTTTATTTACGGATGATTGTTACAATTGATTTGGAGAAAATCAACCCTATGTAGAGTCTCTACTGAACCACCAGATAAGCCCTTTCGTCTTCTGGGCCAATCACCATACACGACCAGACCTATAATTTCATTGATAATCCGATCAATCGATATGCGATATGCAGTCGCGCAAACGGCCTGAAAACACATGCTGGTTGCAGCTTAGAGTCGGCCTGCATCGAACCAGGTTTGATAACCTGACTGATAGAAGAAGGCAATTTAAAGCGGAACGTATAAATCCTGGAGATAATAAATTCAGTAAATAATGACAGTTCGCAGCTTAAAACTAATCGTTTTCATTTCATTATTAACAACATTATTATTCGCCATCATAATATTATTTACTTTGTACAAAACGAACCTGATTGACTTTGAAACTGAAGAAGCTCCGAATGAGTTCATGCTTATTGTCAAAAAGGTTATCGGCATATTTTCTGTGCAAATCTCCGTTGCCATTGCAAGTTATCTTAGCAGTACCGGTAAAGCTTCAATGAAGCAGGCAAACGAACCACACTACATTGCTTTTTCATTGATAATGCTTTGGTTGATTGGTTTCCTTGTATATCTTTTTATAAATGGAATACAGTTACCAAACGGAAATATTAAGTTCAGGGACCTTTATAGAGATATAGATTCCTTAACATTAAGTCTAAATTTTCTGGTATGCGGAGCAATCGTTTTTCTCTTTGTGCAAACTCGAACGAAGTGAATCTGTGTCAATTTTCTAAAGGTCTTTTGGACTCTCCTTTGGACTCTCCCCACCCCCTAAAAATACTGAAAGCCGCTACCAGAGCGGCTTCCAGAAATAATCAACGTGACCCCGTCAGGATTCAAACCTGAAACCTTTTGATCCGTAGTCAAATGCTCTATTCAATTGAGCTACGGGGCCGCTGACAGCTACGATGTTGTATATAAGATGTTGATTGATTTTATCACCATTTTTCATCTTACAGGGGAGCAAAAATAAAGCAAACAGGTTAACCATCCAAAATCAAGTTAGATTATGGTGTTCCCGTCTGACGTCCACGTCTGACGTGGGAGTTCATTCAATAATGCCACCTCACAAATGCCTCCATGGCTGCAAATTGTGTGAGGCCCAGCTTGCCGTATAGATTAGCGGTAGTAGCATTGCGTTCTTCGGCGCGCTGCCAGAATTCTCTGGTGTCTGATCCCTGGAACGGAACCATATCTTTTTGGGATTGGTGAATGAAAATGCCATACCTTTTTTTCATGACCTGGTCCGGGCTCATCGGGATGGCCATTTCAATTTCACTGATATCCCATTCCTGCCACGCTCCTTTGTATAACCACATCCAGCAATCTTCCACCCACGGCTCGCCCCTGTCTTTGATGCGCTTTAAGGCTTCAAAAACTATATCGAGACAGACCTTATGCGTGCCATGCGGATCTGCAAGGTCTCCGGCACAAAAGACCTGGTGAGGTTTTATTTTTTGTAGCAACTCAATAGTAATTTCGATATCTTTCTCACCCATGGGATTTTTTTCAATAGTCCCTGTTTCATAAAAAGGCAGGTTTAGAAAATGTGCCCGCGGATCGCCAATGCCAACATAGCGACACGTCGCTTTTGCCTCACAACGGCGTATCAATCCTTTCACCGCCCTGATCTCAGGCGTATCAACCTGGTTTGATTTCTTTTTTTCAAGATACCTGCTTGCTTCAGCAAGGATCTGTTTCGATTTGTCGCCATCTATGCGAAACATTTCTTCAAAGCCAACAGCAAAGTCAAGAAAACGTGTTACAAATTCATCGGTTACAGCAATGTTTCCAGAAGTTTGATATGCAACATGCACTTCATGTCCCTGGTCGTGCAGGCGCTGAAAAGTTCCCCCCATCGAAATGATATCATCATCGGGATGCGGCGAAAAAATTATACTCCGTTTTGGATAAGGAACTGAACGTTCCGGATGATTCGGAAGATTGACGGCAGGCTTTCCTCCTGGCCAGCCTGTGATACTGTCCCGTAACATATAATATACCTGCAGATTGATCTCATACGAATCACCTTTTTCAACCAGCAAGTCTCCAAGACCATTGTCCTTGTAATCACCATTGGTTAGACTCAAAACCGGCTTTCCTAATTTCAATGCCGTATTTACCACAGCTTTTTTGATCATCTTCGGTGTCCACTCACACTCGCCCGTGAGCCAGGGCGATTTAAACCGTGTGAGTTCCGCAGCGGCGGGTTCGTCGAGAACAAATGTGCAATCGTTGTGTTGTTGCAGAAGGGACGCAGGAATATGTTCGGTAACATGACCTTCGACCGCTTTTTGTACTACCGATACTTTACCTTGTCCCCATCCCATTAAAATAATACGCTTCGCCTGCAGGATGGTACTGATACCCATTGTAATTGCAAGGCGTGGCACCTGGGAGATATTTGCGAACTCGAAAGAATTAGCGATGCGTGTCGAGTTATCAAGTGATATAAGCCTTGTACGTGAATGGATGCTTGAACCAGGTTCATTGAATCCGATATGTCCATTATGACCAATACCCAATACTTGCAGATCTATGCCACCTGCTTCTTCAATTTTATTCTCATATTCAATACAATGTTGCTTTATATTTTCCTTTTCAATTTCTCCGTCCGGGATATGGATATTGGCAGGATCGATGTCGACATGATTGAATAACTGAGCCTTCATATACCGATTGTAACTCTGCAAAGCATCGTTGTCAATCGGGTAATATTCATCGAGATTAAAGCTGATGACATTTTTAAAACTGAGTCCTTCTTGGTTGTGTAGCCTGACCAACTCAGAGTATACCAGTTTGGGCGAAGAACCAGTGGCAAGGCCAAGAACACATTTTTCATTAGCTGCCTGTTTTTCTCTTATGATCTTTGCAATCTGATGAGCAATATGAACAGAGCCTTCCTGTAAATCAGGAAAAATTTTAACCGGGATACGCTCAAAAGAATCGGTAAGATCAATATTGAAGGATTGATTAGGCATGATCAGTTAGTTGTTGTTGGTTGTTCTAAAATGGCCACGAAAATAATGGCAATTTTTTAATTATGCACATCCGATCTAATCGTGCTACTCTTTGTGCGTTGGTGTCTTTGGCCACT
>DAINQQ010000086.1:0-21814 GCA_036742645.1 Flavitalea sp. | reverse complement strand
AATATGTTATTCGGGCTGAAGAACGCCTCCTGGTGAAGGTTCCAACTTGCGCCAACCGACCAATGTGGCGCAACGATATTGTTCTTTCCAAACTGGGAAGACTCATCGGCATTGCCGGCAATTTCCAACTGGTAAAGATCATGATAGCTATAGGTGAAGTTGCCGTAACCTGAGGCCAGGCGCGTGATGATCTTGCCGGTAGCCGGGCGATTGTTAGAATAGGCATTTCCGAAAGAAAGGTCTGACAGTTTATCACTGGAAAAACCGATCATCTCCAATCCTACAGAATTGCTTCTTGTTTCCATCGCTGATACGCCCGCCGAGCCATAGAACATATGCAAGCCCGCTTTTTTTGCATAGTGAAGATTAAGCGCACCCTCCATGCTTGCAAAATCGCTCGTAGTTTGCTTATACTGTCCTCTTTTGAAAAATTCGTTTGGCGAATAAGATGCAAAAGCGCTATGACCGGGCGGCAAAAAGATATTCTCTTCATCTGACTGTTTGCTGATAGCGAGACGTCCGTTCAGGCGGAAGCCGTAGCCAATATTCCAGTCGAGGGAAGTTAGGTTGGCTATCCGGCTGTAAGCCCTTTTATTTGAAGTGGATAAGGTCGCATTATAAGCAGGATTGTAAAAACGTACCGCATTGCCCTGGTACGTGTATTCTTCAAGCACTTTTTTCATTTGGCCGGTTTCAGGATCATAAGGATTCCAGTAGCGATTTTGTAAAGCGTATTCTGCAAAACTTCCATAAGGCGAATTAGCAGATTGCGTGTTCGTCAGGACCAGGTAGTTGCTAATCACGGCGTTCTTGATGCGGGTACTGATAAATCCACCAAAATTGGCGATTTGCCTTTTCGAACCCTTCATCACTCCCTGCACATCGTTATATGAAAAATCCAAACCGTAGCTGATATCTTCATTAGCGCCGTCTAATGACAAAGAATGTTTGCTGCCAATACCGACTCTTGTAGGAAGTGCCAGCCAATCAGTATTAATGCCTTTGCTGACCTCGGCCAGGCGGCTTTGATATAAAGCAGGATTATTAGCAAACAAACCCGCGGAATTTTCCAACTGTAATTTTTTCGCAGCATTTAATAATTGGTAGGAAGACAGGTCGGCCGAAGTAACCTGTAACTGTCCCGAATAAGCGACGTTCAAATTTCCCGGCTGTGGCTTTTTCGTCTGTATCAGTAATACGCCGTTCCCTCCCCTTACACCATATTCCGATGTAGCGGCGGCATCTTTTAGGATGGTTATTTTTTCAATGCGGTTGATGTCAATGTCCAATGCCGTTTGAAGTGCTACCTGTATTCCATTTAGTAAAACAACAGGTTGATCAGGATTCGCCACATTATCAGCGATAAAGTCACCCACAGAAGGATTCAATTGCACATTGGTATTGGTGATTCCCGATTGGCGCGCGATGGTAGCAGATGCAGGAAAATTGGATGACCCACGAACGTTGATGGAAGCAGGAACATTCGGATCGTCTCCGGATTGGATATCTCTCGTTACTATCAAAGATGGCGCATAATATTTCAATGCTTCAATGAAATTCAATGGATTGATCTTTCTCAACTCCGCGCCGGTAACAACAGTATTTGCACCCGAAAAATGTTCAAAAGGCCGCTGATAGAGGCCATTGTTGAAATCTTTTGAAGATGATGATGTTTCCCTTTTCCCGAGACGGATTACGACATCCGTCTTCGCCTTCTTTGACTGTACCAGGTATCCATTCTTGCTAGCAGTAATGACAGCACCCGCCCGCACGCTATCAAAAGAAACGGATCCGCTGCCATTAGTGTAACCCCTTTTGGCTCCGACGGTTACATATACGCTATCCAACCCCTCTCCATCCATGAGATCCTTTACGGTGACGTTCACCCGATCAATTAGCCGGGCGGGTACAGTGTCTTTCCCGGCTGACTGAAAGAAAAAGGTGTTGCCGGCAAAAGCATTTGACGTCAGGCAGAGAGAAAAAGCGCTTGTTGCGGCAAGGCAAAGAAGTAAATATTTCATGAAATATTGTATGCGTTTATTTAGCTTAATGATGTTTTCGTCCGGAGAATGGATCGGCATTGGGTTTCTAGGGAAAAGGAAATTTGATCAATCCTTATGAACCTTGGTTGTTGAAAATACCTGCCGGAACTCGAAGTCATTTATTGTCTCTATTCTTCGTACCCGATCAGAAAGATTCAGGGTATCAAAGTAATTCGATTTGTTGCTGCTTAAAGTGAAGATTACACAAAGATCTACTTTCTTCTGACCAATTTCAGAAACCGGCTGATCAAATTTTTGTCAAGGGGAAAATCGAATTCGTCCATAAAAAAAATTAATTGGTCACATGGACGCGGAAGAACTCAACAATTTTGTAAAATTTGTCGCATGATCTATACGAATTGAAGCAGTGAAAGGATTAAACGTCAATACCGAGCTTTTACTTCCGCCTTTCTTTAAAGGCAACC
This sequence comes from Flavitalea sp., assembly GCA_036742645.1. Classification (GTDB taxonomy): domain Bacteria; phylum Bacteroidota; class Bacteroidia; order Chitinophagales; family Chitinophagaceae; genus Flavitalea. The sequence goes on along the minus strand of DAINQQ010000086.1, from coordinate 19,347 downwards.
CTTTGTTCATTTTTCTTGTCCATTGGTTGGCCTGGCTTTTATTGCATTTTATCACCTTTTTCCCAACACTGGTCAATATGAAAATAGTGGCTTGGGACACCTTTCTTTTTACACATATCGTCCTCGTCAGCATTAACCTCATTTTGTTTTATATCGTAGCTTTTTACATCATGCCAAGTAAGGCCACGCTGGCGAAAACCTGGTTCTGGGTCCTGATTGTTTCTTTATTGCTTGCCATCGTTTTCACTTTTGCAAAATTCCGGCTTGAGATGTACTGGTCGCAGTATAAATGGGATACAGACCCTTTATTGAGTAGATGGTCCAGGAGGCCGTCATTTGAAGGTCTTGGTCCTTTCAGTTATCGTTTCAGAACCTATTTTCAAACCAATATATTAATCAATGTTTCTATTGTGATTTTCGCTTTCACGTACCGGCTTTTATTAGGCTGGTCTCGGCAGCAAAAGATCAGCAGGGAGTTGCGAAATGAGAAATTGCAGGCCGAGTTATCATTTCTAAAAATGCAGGTCAACCCTCACTTCCTTTTTAATGCATTGAATAACATTTATTCATTGGCCGTTCTGGAAAACAGCAGAAGGACTGGTAACAGCATTTTGAAGCTTTCGGAGCTTATGCGTTATATGTTATATGAAAAAGAAGATGCTAATAATAGGGTGAGCCTGGATAAGGAGATACGTCATCTCAACAGTTATATCGACCTCGAAAAGCTACGGCACCAGGAAGATATCTACATTAATTTTTCGATTGAGGGAGAAACGCAAGGCAAAACCATGGCCCCGCTTTTACTCTTTCCCTTAATTGAAAATGCCTGCAAGCATGGTCTGCTGAATGATCCGGAAAAACCGGTTGAGATTCAGCTGAAAGTGGACGATCATCATCTGAATTTTTCGATCGGCAATTTCAATAACGATTATCTGAAAGACCGCGCCGGCGGCATCGGCATTCCTAATGTTCAAAAACGGCTTGATTTGTTGTATGGAACGAATTACTCCGTTGACATCAATAAAACCGATGAAAGGTTTTATGTAAACTTACGTTTACCTTTATGATGAACAAATAGGCGTGCTATGCTGAAATGTATGGTAATTGATGATGAGCATCTGGCCATTCAGTTACTCGAAAATCATATAAGCAAGGTTCCTTTCCTGGAACTGACCAGCACATTTAGAAATCCTTTGGAGGCGCTGATCAGCATTAACACGAATCCTGTTGACCTAATTTTCCTGGATATACAAATGCCGCAACTGAACGGTGTTCAGTTTATGAAGCTTCTGCAAAACCGTGCACAGGTCATCATTAGTTCCGCCTATGAAGAGTATGCGATAGAGGGCTTCGAACACAACGTGGTGGATTATTTGCTTAAGCCGATCTCTTTTGAGCGGTTTTTCAGAGCGGTGGAAAAAGCATATAACCTGAAACATCCAGCACAAAAATTGGAAAGAGTGCCGGAGATGTTTCCCGCCACGGGCGGTTATATTTTCATTAAGGTCGAAACCAAGATGGTACGGGTCGAATTGGATGATATCCTTTTTATTGAGGGACTTAAGAATTATGTTTCCATTCAAACTAAAACCAAAAAGATAGTTACGCTCCAGGTGATGAAACAACTCGAAGAAATTTTGCCATCGAACCGCTTCTTGCGAGTACACAAGTCGTACATCGTGTCGCTCGACAAAATCAATTCAATAGAGCGCCAGGAAATTTACATCGGCGATCGTATCATTCCTATTGGTGTTACTTACCACGACGCTTTTTTCAAAAGGCTTGAAGCAAAAAAAGGATAGCCTTTCGCCAGGTGTTTTCAATTTCGTTCAGACGTTCTACTCTCGAGAATAAGACCCTTTTACTGTTCACTTACTTCAGGAAGTGATGAAGCCTTTCTCAACAATTTTCGCCAAAGACGTTTTGTTTAAAGAATTAGCCCACAGGGGACATCGTTCGCGAAATTTGGTACACCTTTTAATATATATTACAGTGGCAGATTGAGCAATCGTAAACTAAACCCGCTATTTGTCTACGATTCCCGTCTTATTCATTGAAAACCAAAAAGATCAAAAGGTTTTCAAAAGGGTGAGTATGGAAATTTTTGCTCAAAATGTAGAAAAAAAACCTCTATCCAGTCCAAACATCATCCCTAAATACTACTATGCTATGGGCACTAAGAAAAAGAATTCTAATGGTTCCCCCAATGGAGCGTCTATTCCTGTGGATCGAAACTTAAACTTGCTTTCCAAAAAAAAATCCGCCGGTAAGTCGAAAAGTTCTCTTGCCACTGGTGAATTACAGGCTGCTGAGATGGACAGGCTAATCGGTTTAGTCGATAGTCGTGAGCTGCTCAGGGTTCTTACAGAGGTTAAAAACGGAAACTTCAGTGTTCGCATGCCCATCGACGAAATAGGATTAAGCGGAAAGATCTGCGACACTCTCAATGAAATCATTTCCATAAATGAGAAGATGATGAACGAATTTACCCGTGCCGGCAACACTATCGGTAAACAGGGTAGATTGACACAGCGTATCGAACTCTCAGCCGCCCGTGGATCATGGGCTACTGGTATTGATTCGCTGAATGTACTCATTTCCGATCTCGTTCATCCCACCATCGAAATAGCGCACGTAATTAGCTCAGTGGCCAAGGGTAATTTGTCTCAGGAGATGTCTTTGGAAATAGGTGATCATGCATTACAGGGTGAATTTGCCCGTATTGCGAAAGAAGTAAACGACATGGTGAAACAGCTCAACTTGTTTTCCATGGAAGTAACTCGTGTTGCCCGTGAAGTGGGATCGGAAGGAAAATTAGGAGGGCAGGCAAAGGTAAAAGGTGTGGCAGGGGTGTGGAAAGATTTGACGGACTCAGTGAACCAGATGGGTAGCAACCTGACAGCACAGGTGCGGAATATAGCCGAAGTGACTACCGCCGTGGCAAAAGGAGATCTTTCGAAAAAAATTACGGTTGACGTAAAAGGCGAAATCCTGGAGTTAAAAAATACCATCAATACGATGGTGGATCAACTGAATTCTTTTTCTTCAGAGGTTACACGTGTGGCGCTGGAAGTGGGTACAGAAGGTAAACTCGGCGGACAGGCCCAGGTAAAAGGAGTAGCTGGTACCTGGAAAGATCTGACGGATTCAGTTAATCAAATGGCCAGTAATCTCACTGGCCAGGTACGTAATATAGCCGAGGTAACGACCGCAGTGGCAAAAGGAGATTTATCAAGACAAATCACGGTAGACGTAAAAGGAGAAATTCTCGAGTTGAAAAACACGATTAACACAATGGTGGATCAACTCAACTCTTTTTCTGCCGAAGTAACCCGTGTCGCCCGTGAGGTAGGGTCGGAAGGAAAACTGGGCGGTCAGGCAAAAGTGAAAGGAGTAGGAGGTGTATGGAAAGACCTTACCGATTCGGTAAACCAGATGGGTAGCAATCTAACGGCACAGGTTCGGAATATTGCGGAAGTGACAACGGCGGTCGCCAAGGGCGACTTATCGCGCAAGATCACAGTGGACGTAAAGGGAGAAATCCTTGAGTTAAAGAACACCATCAATACGATGGTGGATCAGCTAAACTCCTTTGGATCGGAGGTTACCCGCGTGGCTCGTGAAGTTGGTTCAGAAGGCAAATTGGGAGGCCAGGCTACGGTGAAGGGAGTTGGAGGTGTGTGGAAAGATTTAACCGACTCTGTAAACCAGATGGCGAGTAACCTTACAGGTCAGGTTCGTAACATCGCAGAGGTTACTACGGCGGTGGCGAAAGGTGACCTGTCTCGAAAGATTACTGTGGATGTAAAGGGAGAGATTCTTGAGTTAAAGAATACAATTAACACAATGGTGGATCAGCTGAATTCTTTTGCATCGGAAGTTACGCGTGTTGCCCGTGAGGTGGGATCAGAAGGAAAACTGGGTGTACAGGCGGACGTACCGGGTGTGGGTGGAACATGGAAAGACTTAACAGATAGTGTAAACAAAATGGGTAGTAACCTGACATGGCAGGTGCGCAACATCGCCGAGGTCACCACTGCTGTGGCAAATGGTGACCTATCAAGAAAGATTACTGTGGATGTGAAAGGTGAAATCCTCGAATTAAAGAACACCATCAACACAATGGTGGATCAGCTGAACTCTTTTGCCTCAGAGGTGACCCGTGTTGCGCGTGAAGTAGGATCGGAAGGAAAACTTGGGGGACAAGCGACCGTGGAAGGAGTCGGTGGTGTATGGAAAGACCTTACGGATTCAGTAAATCAGATGGCGAGTAACCTTACTGGCCAGGTACGTAACATTGCTGAAGTAACGACAGCTGTTGCCAAGGGAGACCTATCAAGAAAGATTACTGTGGATGTAAGGGGTGAAATTCTTGAATTGAAAAATACCATCAACACGATGGTGGACCAGCTCAACTCATTCGGATCTGAAGTAACACGTGTGGCCCGTGAAGTTGGATCGGAAGGTAAATTGGGTGGGCAGGCGGATGTACCTGGCGTAGCTGGAACATGGAAAGACTTAACGGATAGTGTAAATAAAATGGCAAGTAACCTGACTTCACAGGTTCGAAACATTGCTGAGGTAACTACGGCTGTGGCTAACGGTGACTTGTCAAGAAAAATCACGGTGAATGTTCAGGGAGAGATTCTCGAGTTAAAAAACACGATCAATACGATGGTGGATCAGCTCAGGGGATTTGCTTCTGAAGTGACTCGTGTTGCCAGGGAGGTTGGTACAGAAGGAAAACTCGGGGGCCAGGCAAACGTGCCCGGTGTCGCCGGAACATGGAAAGACTTGACGGATTCTGTAAACCAGATGGCTGGTAACCTAACGGCTCAGGTACGTAATATTGCCGAGGTGGCGATCGCGGTGGCGAATGGGGACATGTCTAAGAAAATCACGGTTGACGTTCGGGGTGAGATTCTCCAGTTGAAGGAAACCTTGAATACAATGGTGGATCAGTTGCGTGCCTTCGCATCTGAAGTAACGCGGGTGGCTCGTGAGGTGGGTACCGATGGTAAACTTGGCGGCCAGGCCTTTGTGCCAGGCGTGGCTGGAACGTGGAAGGATTTGACGGATTCAGTAAACCAGATGACCGGTAACCTTACCGCCCAGGTACGTAATATCGCCGAGGTAACGAAAGCCGTGGCGAGTGGCGACCTTTCTAAGACAGTACAGATCGACGTAAAAGGAGAAATTCTCGATTTGAAAAACACCATAAACACGATGGTGGAGCAATTGAACTCATTTGCGTTTGAGGTAACGCGTGTGGCACGTGAAGTAGGAACAGAAGGTAAACTGGGAGGCCAGGCCGAAGTAAAAGGTGTGGCCGGAACATGGAAGGATCTTACAGACAGCGTAAACATGATGGCATCTAATCTTACAAACCAGGTACGCGGTATTGCGAAGGTCGTAACTGCGGTGGCAACAGGAAACCTCAAACAGAAATTATCAATCGTATCACGAGGTGAAGTTGCGCAATTAACGGATACCATCAATGAGATGATCGATACATTAGCGGTATTTGGTGACCAGGTAACAACGGTTGCGCGCGAAGTGGGTGTTGAAGGAAGATTGGGTGGTCAGGCCAGTGTACCGGGCGCATCAGGTATATGGAAAAATCTTACGGAGAACGTAAACCAGCTTGCGCAAAATCTTACCACTCAGGTACGTTCAATATCTGAGGTGGCGTCAGCGGTGACAAAGGGTGACCTTACCCGTAATATCCGCGTTGACGCAAAAGGCGAGGTGGAAGCATTGAAAGATACGATCAACCAGATGATCACCAACCTGCGTGAGACCACTCTTCGTAACCAGGAACAGGACTGGCTCAAATCGAACCTTGCTAAGTTTACCCAGATGCTGCAAGGTCAGAAAGATCTCAACACAGTAACAAAACGAATTCTTTCTGAGTTAGCACAAGTGGTAACAGCACACTATGGTGCATTCTATATTTTAAAACAGGATGAAGAAACATCCAATGTGAAGCTGCAGCTGTTTGCAGCATATGCTTACAAAACAGAAAAAAATATTCCGAAAGAGTTTGCTATCGGCGAAGGATTAGTAGGGCAGTGCGCCTTCGAGAAGGAAAGAATCATGCTCACGAATGTGCCGAGCGGATATATAAAAATCAGTTCCGGTTTGGGCCAGGCAAAACCATCAAACCTGATCGTACTGCCGGTATTGTTCGAGAACAAAGTAAAAGCCGTTATTGAACTCGCTTCGCTGGATGATTTCAGTGAAACACATCTCGACTTCTTAAGCCAGTTGACAGAAAGTATAGGTATTGTATTAAATACTATTGAAACCAACACCAGAACGGAAGAATTGCTTGCGCAGTCCCAGTCGCTCGCGAGTGAATTAAAAATCCAGCAGGAGGAGTTAAGAAGAACAAACGATGAATTGCAGGATAAGGCACTGCTTCTTGTAAAACAGAAGAATGAGGTTGAGGCGAAGAATAAGGAGGTAGAAGAAGCCAGGAAATCGCTCGAAGAAAAAGCTGAGCAGTTAACCCTGACGTCAAAGTATAAGTCCGAGTTCCTTGCGAATATGTCACATGAGCTGCGTACGCCGCTGAATAGCTTGTTAATTCTTGCTCAGCAGTTGTACGAAAACGCCGAGGGCAATCTAAATGATAAACAAATCCGTTATGCGAAAACGATTCACTCCTGCGGTGATGACCTCATTCAACTGATCAATGACATTCTTGATCTGTCAAAAATCGAATCAGGATTTATATCGGCGAATTTCTCGCCGGTTCGTTTTTCGGAAATTGCTTCATTCGTGGAAACTACGTTTAAACCGATTTCAGAAGCCCGTCATTTGAGGTTCCATATTGAAACAGATTCCAATCTGCCAGATGTAATGGAAACGGACCTTCAGCGTTTGAACCAGATACTTAAAAACCTGCTTTCCAACTCATTTAAGTTTACTGAAAAAGGAGAAGTCAGTTTGAAAATCTTCGGAGCAAAAAATACCTGGAAACCAGGAAACGCAAATCTTGATAATGCGAAGACAGTTGTTGCATTTGCAATTGGCGACACGGGTATTGGTATCCCACTGGAAAAACAAAATATCATATTCGAAGCATTCCAGCAGGCAGAAGGATCCACAAGCCGAAAATATGGAGGTACAGGACTTGGATTGTCGATCAGTCGTGGCCTTGCCGAACTGCTTGGCGGAACGATTGAGCTGGACAGTAGTCCCGGCTTTGGTAGCACCTTCACTCTATATCTTCCAATAGAGAATGTAACGGGACTGACAACATCACGAGAGGCGTCTGATAATATGAAAGCAATTCAGCAATTGCAATTGAGCGCACAAAGCGGCGATATTGATAACCTGTTGGACTCATTCAGGCTTACCACCGATGGAGAAACGAAGAGCCTCGAGATCATTAGTGAAATGATTAACGACACAGGTGACGATAGAGCTAATATACAGCCTAATGACAAAGTAGTGCTTGTTGTTGAAGATGACCTTCGGTTTGGCCGTATCATAATAGAAAAGGCGCATCATGAAGGTATGAAAGCAGTCGTGGCCACTAACTATATTGAAGTTTTTGATCTTGTAAACCGGTTCTCCCCAGTAGCGATCACGCTGGATGTGAAATTGCCGGATACAAGCGGATGGAAAGTACTTGATCTTCTTAGGAACGATCTGAATTATCGTCATATCCCGATTCACCTGATTTCCGGTGAGGAGAACAGGCAACTTGCATTGAAACGTGGCGCCAGGGGCTTCCTACTAAAACCTTTGGAGAATGAATCATTAAATGAGCTCTTCGATGATATTGTTTCATACAGCAAAAAGGAAATAAAAAATGTTCTGGTAGTTGAAGACAATGAAATTGAATCATCGCAAATTGCAAAAATTTTACACAGCGAGAGTGTTGAGGTGACGATCGCATCGACAGGAGAACAGGCTCTTCATTTTATCAACTCAAAGGATTTTGATTGTATTATTTTGGATTACACGTTGCCTGATATACCGGGTAATGACCTGGTAAACAAAGTCGGTTCGCTAAAGAATAAGTTGACGCCGGTAGTAGTGTACTCAGCGAAGGATTTTAACAGTATCGAATTGAAGCAATTAAACAGGAATGCGAATTCGGTATTGTTAAAAGGTGTAAACTCGTTGGAAAATTTATTGGAGGAAACGGTATTGCAGTTGCATATTAATCACAAGGAACTGGCACCGGAGAAGAGAAAGATTATCGAGAATATAAGATTGAAAGAGGATATATTAACAGGTAAAAATATTCTGGTTGTGGATGATGACGTTCGTAACCTGTTTGCTTTGACCACTGTTTTTGAACGTTATAATATCAATGTGATCACGGCAGAGAGTGGAAAGGAAGCCATCACTATTCTGAATGAAAATTCAAAAATTGACATGGTGCTGATGGATATTATGATGCCTGAGATGGATGGCTATGAGACAACACAGAAGATCAGGCGCGAACATAAAAACAGCAGTTTGCCGATTATTGCCGTAACAGCCAAGGCAATGAAAGGCGACAGGAAGAAATGTATAGAAGCGGGGGCATCGGATTATATCACAAAACCATTAAAAATCGATCAATTACTTTCATTGATGAGGGTATGGTTTTATAAATGATCAATATGCTAATGCATCCCAAAATATTGTTGGTTGACGACAGAGAGGATAATCTTCTTTCGATTGAAACGATTCTCGAACCTGACGGGTATAAATTCAGCAAGGCGAATTCGGGACGAGATGCACTCAAGATACTATTGAAAGAATTCGATTTCGCTCTGATATTGATGGATGTTAAGATGCCAAATATGAATGGCTTCGAAACGGCCGCATTGATTTATGAGCGGGAGAAGCTGAAGCATATTCCTATCATATTTATTACCGCCAATAATTACGGTGAAGAGAATATTTTTAAAGGTTACCGTGCAGGAGCGGTAGATTATATTTACAAGCCTGTCAATCCCGATCTTCTTCGAGCTAAAGTATCTGTATTTGTAGACCTGTACAGAAAAAATCACCGGCTGATCGCGCAAGAACAAAAACTGGTTGCTATTAACAAAAATCTGGAGAATGAGATCAGTGAAAGGAAAGCCTCCGAGCAACATGCAAAGGAATTGAACAGGCAATTGCTTGAGAATATTTCCCTGCTCGAAGTTGCCAATAAAGATCTGGACCGCTTCGCCTTCATGGCTTCGCATGATCTTCAGGAACCTTTAAGAAAAATCAGAACCTTCAGTGACCGGTTATACTTCAAATACAAAGATGTGTTGGATCAGGAGGGAAAAACAAGTATCACACGAATACAGAAGGCGAGTGAACGAATGCAGTTATTGATAAATGATATATTGACATTCTCAAAGTTATCAGTCGAGGATGGAATGTTTGTACAAAGCGATCTGAACAACTTGATCGGTGAGGTTCTTGGAGATATGGAAGATGAAATAAAGGAGAAGAATGCAAAGATCTCAATTGAACAACTTCCTTCGATGTATGTCAACCCTGGTCTCATCCGGCCTTTATTCCATAATCTTATCAGCAACGCTTTAAAGTACAGCAAAAAAAATGTGGAACCTATAATTAATATACATTCCGAAGAAAGCCCGGCGCTGAATGGAAATGGAGCTCTGGAAATCTATAGCAAATATTGTAGAATATTTATTGCAGATAATGGCATTGGCTTTGACCAGAAATATTCTGAACAGATTTTCGGGATGTTTAAACGCCTGCATCTAAACACAGAGTTTGAAGGAACCGGCATCGGACTGGCACTGTGTAAAAAAATCGTTGAGAAGCATCACGGCTATATCTCCGCCAGAAGCAAAATCAATGAGGGAGCCACTTTTATTATTTCCCTTCCCCTTGAGAATGAAAATATTTCGATTCAGGCAAAAGTCAGGGAACTCTGACCACGGATAATGTGTACAAATAATTTATTAAGGTAGATGCTTATAATGCGGCATCCGGCAGTCGTCACATCTCCCCGATAAAATGATGTAATTTAGATTATGCTAACCGACACAATCTCACCTCCAAATTTGCATTATCAATCTATGGGCAAATCATATGAAAAGTGTCGAATTACAAATTGTTGCTAAGAAATTTTGCCAGCATCAACATCGCTTCTTAAAAAAAATACCTGGTTCTTTTTGTCCTGAAGACATTCATCAATTCAGAGTAGCTTTTAAAAAGCTTAGAGCGTTACTCCGACTAATTAATCCTGCTGTCATCCATTCCAGGGAATTGGGTGTTCCTGCTTCACTCCTATCACTCTATCATGTTGCGGGAACGGTAAGAGATCTCCAGGTAAACATTCCTTTTCTGACAGATGCCTTTGCGAGAAATAATGTACAAGCAAGCTCATACTTTACCAAATTGGAGGAAGATCTATCGGATGCAAAAAAAGGGCTTCGTGCCAAAATAGAGGAAAGCTCATTTAAAAAACATGAACATCAAATCATCGATGCAATAACCACTGATCTGGAAGAATACACCATACGCGAATTTGTTCATCGAAAAGTTGCAACAATACAAATACTATTACTTGGGTTAAGCGATGATGATGACATACATAGTATTAGAAAGCATATTAAGGATATCCTGTACTCCATTCGAATTTTCGAGCATGATTGGCATATACCTTTCCCGATAGTTGCCTGGGAAAATGAAGAAAGACTGGAGAACATATCGACCCAGCTTGGAGATTATTGTGATCGCTGCGAAGCGCTTGCTTTCTTGAAATACGGGCTTGATTTGAAACCGTCGCGAAATGAAACCGCCACAATTCAAATCATACAGGAAATTCTTCAGCAAGAAAAAAATGCGGAAATGAAAAAACTTATCGCACAACTCCACGAGCTAAACCTGATTTCAGATTTTGATCGTTGATCATTCCATCACCTTCTCCATTTGCATACTTCTTGATCCTTTAATCAGGATTGACACATCTTCAAACTTTTGCTCCCTGAACCATTGAGCGGCGTCAGCTGAGTTTTCGAATTTTTTGAATTGATTCTTTGTTTTTAAAAAATCTCCCCCGACAAGAATAACATCTTTCCATTCATATTGATTGATAAGCTGGATAAGTTCTTCATGTTCCTCCAGGCTCGATTCTCCAAGCTCCGCCATACCACCTAACATCAGGATCTTATTATCCGAATGCATTCTAGCAAAATTTTCGATTGCCACTTTCATGCTGCTCGGATTTGCATTGTAGGCGTCGAGAACGAATTTACTTCCGTTTCTTTCGATCAGCTGAGAACGACTGTTTGACGGATGATAAGTTTCAATGGCCATTTTTATATTTTCCTCTTTTACCCTGAAGAACTTTCCTATCGTTATGGCTGCAAGGATATTCGGAAGATTATAATCTCCGACCAAATGAGTTTTGAGCAGATCGATATCAGCCCCTTTTTCAATGAATATTGATAGAAACGGTTCCATTTCGGAAAGCCGTCCGACAACGTCGGCTTCATTTGTCCCATACGTGATCACAGTTGAGATGCTGTTACTCATTCTTCTCAAATAGTCATAATCATTCATTATAAAAGCTGTTCCCTTATTCTCACGCAAAAAATCAAATAATTCACCTTTTGCTTTTCGTACACCTTCTATTCCGCCGAATCCTTCCAAATGGGCCTTGCCGCAATTAGTAATAAGGCCATGAGTAGGCAGTGCATATTTACAATAGTTTTCAATCTCCTTCTGGTGATTTGCACCCATTTCAATTACGGCCATTTCCACATCATCTTTTATACTGAGCAGCGTGATTGGAATTCCAATATGGTTATTGAGATTGCCTTTCGTTGTATACGTTTTGTATGTGGAGGATAATACCGCATGAATTAACTCTTTCGTGGTTGTTTTGCCGTTTGATCCTGTGATGGCAATTACAGGCACGTTGAATTGCTCGCGATGATGCCTGGCAAGTTGCTGCAGCGTTTCCAGTGTATTGCGAACAACAATCATTCTGTCGTCGGTTGCGTATTCTTTCTCATCTATGATCGCATACACTGCTCCTTTCTCCAATGCCTGCTTTGCAAAATTGTTTCCATTGAAGCTCGGACCCTTCAATGCGAAATACAGATCACCTGCTGATAATTTTCGGGTATCCGTTTGAACAGACGGATACTTCAGGTATATCCCGTAAAGTTCTTCGATGGTCATGTGACAAAAGTAACGAGGAGATTAGCTAAAACAAAAAGCCGCCCCTTTATTCAGGGACGGCTTCTTATATTTTTGAAGTCTAAGTTTAAGACCTTTTCCTTGTATTTTGTCTTCTTGCTTTATAATTTATACCTGTTTTTCTCCCGTTTCCTTCAGGACTTCCCAAGCGGTCCATAGCGCAACGGAAACCCACAGTGCTGCTTGCCTGATCTTCTTCCATGAACCGGCGCGTACCAGGCGATAACCAATATGCGCGATCGTTCCAGCTACCACCTTTGATAACGCGTGACTTATCACTAATGAGAGTGGTAATACCATAACCCCGGCCGTTGGTGGAATCATAACTAACTCCGAGACTTAAAGAGTCCCCATCAAGATAGTTGATAACATTGCCTTTTTGATAATTTCTGCGTCTTTTGCTTTCCTCGTCAGTGACATATTGTCTTTTGATTCTACCAAGACTATCCTTTTCAAATTCACCCTCGGCCGTCTTAAAGTCTTTCTCATAACGGTTGCCACGATAAGGAGATACATCGTCTACGTCAACAGGAGATAAAGGACGATAAACGTCTCCAACCCACTCGTTCACGTTTCCTGACATGTTATAAAGTCCAAAAGAATTGGGATAAAATGAATTTACCGGAGCAGTATATACAGCACGGTCATTCAATCCTCCGGCAACCCCCATGTTATCACCGCTTCCGCGTTTGAAGTTTGCAAGGAAAGTACCCTGCCAGCTTCCGCGACGGCTATCACGCAGGCCATTTACATTTTGGCTCCAGGAGTACACTTGTTTGTTAGTGATCAATTCTTCCCCACGCTTACCTTCTTTTCGGCTAACCTGTGGATTTTGACCGACAAGGGCCAGGGCTGCATATTCCCACTCAGCTTCTGTTGGCAGACGGTAAGCTGGTAATAAGATACCATCTTCGAAAGTCACCTGAGATCTTGGAGTGCCGTTAGGATTCTTAAGAGGATTCTTTTTAGAACGAACACCAGGACCAGGAGTAGGAGACGTTAATCCAAGCAGATAAGCCTTTGTGTTGAAGCTCTCTGATCCTTGTCCAGATATATTTTTCAAAGAATTCTTGTTGATAAACTGCTTATCGATCAATGCTTTTTCATTAACACGGTCCGATCTCCATAAACAAAAGTCATGGGCCTGCCTCCAGGAAACACCCACTACAGGATAATAATTATATGAAGGATGTCGGAAATAGTACTCAACGAGAGGCTCGTTATAAGCCAGTTCACTACGCCATACCAAAGTGTCGGGTAAAGCGCCGTTACGAACCGCCGCGTATTCGTCTCCATCGAACACATTATTGATCCAATAAAGGTATTCGCGGTAATGAATATTTGCTACTTCCGTGCGGTCAATGTAGAAGGAGTTGACAGTTTTTCTCGTCGGAATATTGTTCCAATCTCCCATAACGTCTTCTTCAGCACCTCCCATCGTAAAAGTGCCACCCTGAACAAATACAAGTCCGGGACCTGTACGTTGCTCTTTCTCACGAGCTACTTGATAGCCGCCCATGTTCTTATCGTTGTAATTCCAACCCGTTACGTCGGATTGTTCTTTCTTTTTGCCAAACAGCTTTCCGTTTTTACAAGAAGAAACGGCTGCGGCGCAGGATAACAGGATGACTAGGTTTTTCAGATTCATTTTTAGAGCTTTTGCCTTGAGTGAATGTGTTTAAACGGCATTTATAACCAAATATTGTACAAAAAGGGCTTGTTTTCTTTCAAAAAAGAGACAGCGAATATATACCGATTCCATAAAATTACGTGCCATCGATCTCAGCCTTTCCCTTAAAAATCAATGATTTTAAAAGAACAATTTAGAGTTTGATTCAGAGGCCCGAAATTATTATACGAGGCGTCCACATTAAGTGTTGGCTAATACGCAGATAAATTCAAAGATGTAGGGATAAAATATAAAAAAAGAGAATACCTGTTATCGCAAAAATGCAAAAGACGTCTATTCTACGTAGGAACCCACAAGTAAAACGTAAAAGATGCAATAATGCGGGAACTAAACCGTTCGTGAGATGTGAAATAAATGAAGCCGGGAGGGGCAGTTTCGATTTTTAGATAGGCATACATAGACCCGAAAGTTCTAAAAAATTTCAGCGCGGTGTTCGAATTTATTGAAAACCCTTATTTTAGCCGTTCTATCGACAAAACTCTACTCTAAAACATTTGACCACACCTCAACAACTTACTGCTATAACAGTACAGCACGTCGCTTTTCTGAAAAATTGTTGAGCACTGATTTTCTAAATAGAATATTCTTATGAAACGAAAGACCTTGAAACTGACTGCCATTCTGTTAATTTTTGCGGCCCTGAACTCCCTAAAGGCACAAACGGATACGATCAACGTCGTAACATCTGCGGTTCCTTTTTTAAGGATTTCGCCTGATGCAAGAGCTGGGGGTATGGGTGATCTCGGTGTCGCTACCTCGCCTGATGCGAATTCTTCGTTTTGGAATCTGGCCAAAACTCCTTTTGCAAAGAACAAATATGGTGTGGGATTAACATATACGCCGTGGCTGAAGGACCTCGGCTTGAATGACGTTTACTTACTTTCGATGGCTGGTTATTACCAGATTAACGAACTGCAGGCTTTCTCAGCTTCTGTTAGATACTTTAGCCTGGGAAATATCCAATTTACCGATGGTGCCGGAAACGATTTTGGTGAAGGCCGCCCACGGGAGCTGGGTGTCGACATAGGATACTCCAGAAAATTGTCTGACCAGTTGGGCATCGGTATCGCTTTGCGCTACATCCATTCTAACCTGGTCGGAAATCTTGCCGATCAAAACACAACTTACCAGGCTGGAAACGCTGTTGCCGGAGATATATCACTATTCTATACCGGACTTAATGAAAATGGCCAGGGTTGGAATTTCGGGCTTGCACTGACTAACCTGGGATCGAAAATTGGGTACACAAAAGATGCTACCGAAAAAGACTTTATTCCGGCGAATATTGGACTGGGCGCCTCATATACCAAGGTATTTGATGAAAACAATAAAATTTTATTTGGGTTGGATTTTAATAAACTTATGGTTCCCACTCCACCGAAATATATTGATAACAGCAATCCGGATTCAGACAGCCTGAACGAGATCATCAACGCTGATTATCGGGGTAAGGGCGTCGTGAATAGTTGGTTTACTTCTTTTGCAGATGCTCCTGGTGGTTTTGAAGAAGAAATGAGAGAAGTTCAAATTTCGGTGGGTGCTGAATACTCATACAATGATCAATTTTTTGCAAGAGCTGGATATTTCTACGAAGACAAGACGAAGGGTAACCGTAAATATTTCACCTTGGGCCTGGGAATTAAGTACAATGTATTTGGAATAAACTTCTCTTACCTGGTTCCTTCAGGATCAGGTATAAGTAGAAATCCACTTTCAAATACTCTTCGTTTCGGTCTGGT
Source organism: Flavitalea sp. (assembly GCA_036742645.1). GTDB lineage: Bacteria > Bacteroidota > Bacteroidia > Chitinophagales > Chitinophagaceae > Flavitalea. The sequence goes on along the minus strand of DAINQQ010000086.1, from coordinate 3,738 downwards.
ACTTGACCTGAATGATGACAATGGATCAGACCAATAATTACTACCAGTTTATCAAAAAAAAATATATTTGAAGCGCCTCAAGCAGGCGCTTTTTTTTGTTGATCCGAATTGGAGTACACCATTATCCCGAATTAACACCGATAGTAATGTCTTACAGGATTGGTTTTGGAATCGATTTTCATCAGTTAATTGAGGGCAGAGATTTGTGGATTGGCGGCGTCAAAATTCCTCATGTCAAAGGCTCGTTAGGCCACAGTGATGCAGACGTGTTACTTCACTCGATATGTGATGCCTTGCTGGGCGCATTGGCAATGGGTGATATTGGAATGCACTTTCCCGACACCGATCAATCCTATAAAAATATTGACAGCAAAATCTTGTTGGGAAAAACATATGAGCTCATCAAACAAAAAAATTACCGCGTTGTAAACGTTGATTCTTCTATCTGTCTTGAAGCTCCGAAAATTCGGAAGCACTCGGACGAAATGCGAACGATAATCGCTTCAATACTCGAATTGTCTGTTGATGATATTTCAATCAAGGCCACTACTACAGAAAAAATGGGCTTTGTCGGAAGGGAAGAAGGTCTGGTAGCGTATGCAACGGTGCTGTTGGAAAGAGTAGTTTGATGTTTGTAGCTTTGTGGTTTCCTTCTTGAAACACCAACCACAAACTGCAAACCAGAAACTACAAACCATAAACTAACTCCTCAAGCCTTACCTTTGCGCTTTTATACGCGAATACTACATGGCGAAAATCAAGGTTAAGGTCATTAATCAATCACGCAATCCTTTACCCGAGTATACGACTGATGGAGCGGCAGGAATGGACATACGTGCGAACCTCGAAAAGGCAATTGTACTTCGATCCATGGAAAGATTTCTTGTTCCAACCGGCTTGTTCATTGAATTACCGTCGGGTTATGAAGCACAAATTCGGCCGAGAAGTGGCCTGGCAATTAAGCAAGGTGTCACCTGCCTGAACTCACCCGGTACGATCGATTCTGATTACAGAGGTGAGGTGAGAGTCATATTGATTAATTTATCACAAGAAGAACAAACTATCCACCATGGCGACAGAATTGCACAGATCATCGTGAACAGCGTGGAGCAGGTGAAATGGAAGTCTGTTAAAAAAATTAAGGCCACTAAACGCAACGAAGGCGGCTTTGGTCATACCGGAAAAATATAAGCATGCAGAATTGTATCAGGTTGATAGTGGTTATCACAGTCGTAGGATTGATGGGCAGCTGTCGCTCTACAAAAAGAATTCAAACCGCCATTTCGAAAAAAGATACATCACAGATCACTGTCACCAGGAATAGCGATTCAAGGGCCGATTCAATGCGGTTTATTAATCAGGTGTACAATACAGTACAGACGAATAAAATTGATTTCAACTCTTTCTCTGCCAAAGTCAAAGTAAATTTTGAAGGAAATGATGGAAAGAAAAGCGATTTCAATGCTTTTATCCGGTTGAAAAAAGATAGTGTATTGTGGATATCGATCAATGCAGCGCTAGGCATAGAAGCTTTTCGCGTTATGATTACCCCGGACAGTGTGAGAGTACTGAATAAACTGGATAAAATTGTTCAACTGAGATCTGTTAGCTATCTGCAGGATGTGGCGAAGATACCTTTAAGCTTTGCGGAATTGCAGGATCTAATTGTCGGGAATGCTCCTTATCTGGACAGCAATATTGTTTCCTACAAGAATGAAGAAAGCTCCATTTCACTGCTTAGTATTGGCGACCTGTTCAAACATTTCCTAACGGTCAGTAAGAATGATTTCCGTCTTCAACATAGTAAACTCGATGATGTAGACAATATCAGGGCCAGAACCTGCGATATAAGTTATGGAGATTATCAAACCAAAAATGGGGTGGTATTCTCAACTTTTCGTAAAATTACAGTGTTAGAAAAATCCAAGCTCGACATTGAAATGCATTTCAAGCAGTTTGATTTTAACGAAGAATTAAACTTTCCTTTTAGTATCCCGAAAAATTATAAATCGCAATAAGCGTTATATTAGAGGTACTGTCCAATATCACAGAATTCCACCACTTCATTAATAAACTTGTCAACATGCGTGTATTGCTGGTCCTTGTTTTTACCATTATGCTGGCGGGGGTATCAACCGCTCAAAACCGTAGTGAATTGGAAAAACAACGTTCCGAAATACAACGTGAGATTGAAGATGTGAAGCGTTCATTAAGTCAGACAAAGAAAAACAGGAAAGAGTCTCTCGGGCAGCTGGCTCTGTTACAAAAGAAGCTTCGGTTACGTGAGGCGGCAATTAACAATATTAATCAGCAGATTAATGTTATCCAGGGAAATATCAACCAATCAAGAAATGAAATATCACGCCTTAAAAGAGAACTGGATACGCTGAAGGTTCAGTACGAAAAAAGCGTAGTATATGCGTATAAGAACCGCAGCAATTACGACTTTTTAAATTTCATTTTTTCAGCTGCCAGCTTCAACGACGCTTTAAAAAGAGTTGAATATCTAAAATCTTATCGTTCGTACCGGGAACAGCAGTCAACGAATATAAAAAATACGCAGGCGTTATTGCAAAATAAGATCAGCACGCTCGAATTAACCAGGAGAGAACAAAACGAAGTTCTCTCGAAGCAACAAAAAGAAAAGATGGTTTTGGTTGAGGAGAAAAAAGAAAAAGATGTTGTCGTTTCAAAGTTAAAGTCCAGGGAAAAGGAGCTATCGAAGGAATTATCTTCGAAGCAAAAAGCAGACAATAAATTAAGAGCATCCATCAAAGCGGCTATCGACCGCGAGATAAGGCTGGCAAGGCAAAAAGCACTCGAAGAAGAAAACCGCAAGAAAGCAGCAAGTCCAGAAGTAACGAGACCCGCCGCAACAGTCAGGAAGGAGGATGTCGCTAAGAAAAGAAGTGTATTCGACGACGTTCCTGGTGGAGAAATTATATCAGACAATTTCGAAAAAAATCGTGGTAAATTACCATGGCCTGTGGACAAGGGTCATATAAAAATTGGTTACGGTACTTACTCTATACCTGAGACAAAATTAAAAGGGAACAATCCAGGACTTACCCTGGAAACAGAGGAAGGCTCTTCCGTGAAAGCAATATTCGATGGAGATGTAATCTCTGTGTTCGATGTGGATGGCGAATCAAATGTTATCATCAGGCACGGTAAGTACTTCACGACTTATGGCAGACTCTCTTCAACTTCCGTATCAAAAGGCCAAAAAGTAAAGACTGGCCAGGTGGTGGGACGCGCTAGCTCTAACGAAGATGGAAATGGTGAAATCGAATTTTTGCTGATGGAGGAAAACCGTAAGCTCGATCCGGCATTATGGATAAGAAGACGGTAACAGTTCTAAGTTCTGAGTTTCGAGTTCTATTACTTTGAATCTTTCTTCAGCTATAGAAAGCGGTTATAGAGAGCTTCATATTTCGGCACAATACTCTGTATATCGAAGTTCCTTGCCTGTGCAGCTGCATTTGATTTAAATTGTTTCAATAATACATCATCAGATAATAAACGAATGGCGTGATCGCTCATCGTCTTAATGTCTCCTACATTACCCAGATAACCGGTCTTGCCTTCGACATTAATTTCCGGTAATCCTCCTGCATTTGTTGATATTACAGGCACTCCTGCAGCCATCGCCTCCAGTGCCGCAAGACCAAAACTTTCATAATCCGACGTCAGTAGGAAAAGGTCAGAAATCGCAAGAATGTCTTCTATCTGTTCCTG
>DAINQQ010000085.1:0-21912 GCA_036742645.1 Flavitalea sp. | reverse complement strand
TGTCCGCGGAGGACTAAACTGCTGTGCGTGAATTGAATCCTTGCCTCCGAACAATTGCCAGGTAGGACCAGCGGAGTGTGTTCCAATGGTCCGATTCGACGCATCATAAAGATCTGCCTGCGGTGCAATAAAGACCCACTCGTAAGTTCCGGGATCACTACCAGCTTTTTGCTGCGCCTTATATTTCTGAACTCCTTCCGCATAATACGTAGCTACTCTTTTATAATTACCGGGAAATTTCACCGGCAGATCAATAGCAGCAGGTATCTCGAGTTTTTCGCTCATCGCAATATGAGAGAGCGGTGAATTTGCAACAGGTCCATCTTCCTTTTTACAGCCTGTGGCGATTGTCACCATCACAGCGGTTATTAACACGATACTTATTACAGGATTTAGTTTCATACAAATGTATTTCGCTGGTTATGGAATTAAATCCGTTCGGTAATGAAAAAAGTAAATTCATTGCGCATCTGGTAGATACCATCTGCCAGGCTGAATGGCTCGGCACTTTTCGTGATTGCTGATAATACCTTCTCTTCACCAACAAGCTGCGCAGCTTTCACACAAGGACCGGTACACATAAAGCCTTTGTGAAGCTCTTCTACACCGACGAAATGCCAGGGACAAGACACGGTTTGTTTTTCGATTACTTTCAGACCAACAGATTCACAGATGGCTTCTACTTTGCCATCTTCGCTTAGGGCGAATGGACCAGGCGTTCCTGGTGGAGGTGGCGGTAGTAGCGAACCAACGGCTTTAAGCACTGCTCCCGCTTCACAGTTTTCTTCCTTACCCCAGATACCAATTACAACCTTGCCCGTTCTCTTCGAGACGCGCCTGGCTTCAGCGAGCGCATTTTGAAAACTACCCGCGTATTGGAATGAATTGAAGCCGGTAACATAGTCAAATGTTTCATTGCTGAACGGAATGGCTTCGAGGTCTTCAAGCATTAATGTAACACCAGGCAGTCTTTTTTTGCTGATGTCCAGGAGGCCGGGTGCAGCATCAATTCCATGAACCGCAGCTCCGGTGGGAAGGACCATGCTTAAAAATAAACCGGATCCACAACCGGCATCGAGTAGCATTTTCTCTTCATTCAGATACAGTAGCCTTAATACCGCACGATACAGCGGAATAAATGTGGGCTCGAGGTATTTTGCCCAGTCTAATGGAGCAGAGCTCCAGAGTTTACCTTGTACTTCTTTTGTTTGCATTTTTTAAAAGGTTTAATGGTGATTACGTGATTTGTTTTTTTCTCACACGCAGGTCATAAATGTTCTGCATATTTGAAACGGGTCGCAATTTAGAGGTAGAAACTGCCCTTCACAACCCTGTTCTTCCAAACGGCAAACCTTTTCTTCCTTTCGGAAACGCCTTAAAAAAATATTTCGCTGGTGCGCTTTTTCGATCAGCGTAAATCCCGGCTTGAATGGAGGCTTTTGGTTTTCGAACGGTTGGAGACTTCGCTTGCTTTGTTCTGAGCGAAAATGTAAGCACCAACTTTTCTACCTTTAATAAGGAAAAAATTAAACTCTTTAGATGACCCGGTTACATTTCTTGATCATTGTATTGCTGTTTCCGGCTTTTCATGTGGGCGGCCAATCTCTTGCGCCGAGGGATTTTGATCATTACAGCATTATATCGGGCCTTTCGAACAACACCATAAGCGGTATCGCGCAGGATGCACGGGGGTATATCTGGCTTGCTACAGCAGGCGGATTGAACAGATTCAATGGAAGTCGCTTTGTGCAATTCCACAGCAATGATGATAGTCTTTCACTACCTGCGGAAGTCATTTCAAGCCTGGCATGGCTGGATAAGTACCGTCTGGCTGTTTTAACAAGCGGCCTTCATATTATTGACACAAGAACAGGGAAAACACACAATCTTTTTATTCCGTATCATAACGTGCGGTACCAGTTTAAGTTTAACATGATAGAACGTGTACTCGGTGATGAGAACGGGCAACTGTATGTTCTTTCAAGGTCGGGGTTCTATCACTACGATAAGGATTATAAGTTGCTTTCCAGGTTTGATTACTTTAGTGAAGCACAAGTACCTGTCGAGCATTTTCATTGGGGACGGGAACTCTTCCAACTGGACGGATCACGATTACTCATGACTTCCATCGATGGCTTATATATCTATGACAAGAAAAGACGGAAGATAAAAAAAATGACGGCTGAAGATTGTCCTTTGATGGCTGAACTTCTTCCAGATGGCGGAATGCATTATTCATTTTTTCAGCCAAATCCGGGAAACTTTATTGTTCACAAGTTTGGTACTGACACCCTCATCCACTTCAATACAATTGATAACAAAAGAGTGGTTTCAACAATGCCGTTCACGCCATCTGCTACTGAAATACACTGGCGTACGAGACTGATAAGGATTAGCGATACATTATTTTATCTAACAAGTCATCAGTCTGGATTTTTCAAACTCCGCTTCTACCCGTCATCCGGTATTATCAAATTTTATCCTCAAAGGTATTTCGATTCATACCTCTGCACTTCATTGTTAAAGGATAAAGACGATAATCTCTGGGTAACAACAACAAGAGGAGCGTTCAGACAAAACATTCAGCGATCACAGGTGCAACTGGCAGACCTGCCTGTAGAAATGGAAGCTGAGTATCCCGATACCAAAGTGGATGATATTTTTGTAACCGAGGATAAAATCTATGCCGGCATCCGTGGAGGTGGAGGACTGTTCGTGTTCAACAAGAAAACACTGCAACCGGAAAAACAGATTCTTCACCACAAAAATGCTGGCGCCAATCACGTTCGCGCGATTACACCATGGGATAGTTCAACCTTACTGCTAGGAACAAACGGCCCCTTATTGTTATTCAACAGGAAATATGAAACATTAAAAGAACTTATTCCTCCCAAATGGGATTATGGTGGCGACTGGACAAATGATACATATAAGGATCGCAAGGGCAATACCTGGATTAGTGCCAATTACATTTACAAATATGACCCGCGGTCAAAGAACTTCAAAGTTTTTCCGAATCATCCCCGATTACTGAGTGTTCCTTTTGCCATCGACGAAGATACGGCAGGAAATATATGGATGGCTGGACACGCTTTGGCCAGATATAATACCAGGCTTGATAGTTTCGACCTCGTGCTGGATTCATTTCCATACATCAAAATGCCCGATAAACAGATCAATTCGATTGTAATAGATCATAAGAACAGAGTGTGGTTCAATTCTAATAATAACGGGTTAGCGGCTTATGATATCGCAACAGGAACCTTTCGGCACTTTACGCGTAGTGATGGATTGCCCGACAATAACATTTCTTCCCAAATTATTGTCGGCAACAAGCTTTGGCTGGCGTGCCTTTCAGGAATGGCCTGCCTGGATCTTACAACATTTCGCATTGTAAGCTTCGGCAAAGAAGATGGGTTTCCGGACATGCCGGTAGTACGAGGGGCAAGGTTTTTTTATGACAGAAATTTACAGCACTTGTACATCGGGTTTACCACGGCTTTTGCCCGATTCAATCCATATGAAATACTTCGCGCAAAATCGCCTCCACAGGTATTCGTAGAAAATCTTCTGGTCAATGGTCATACAAATGTTTTTCTTCCCGGTAACCAAATCACTACTTCATGGAAGGATAGCGAGATAAGGGTAACCATTGGTACTATCAATTTTTCGGATGGAAATAGCCAGCGTTTTGCTTACCGGATCATGAGAAATAATAAGAGCGAATGGATGTCAACAGGAAATCAGCCGGTATTCAATATTTCCAATCTCTCGCCCGGTATCCACCGCATACAGATAAAAGCATACTCACCAAACAATAGGTGGCCCGAACAAATCCATGAGATGAGTATCAAAGTTCTACCGCCCCTATGGAGAAAAAACTGGTTCATTATTTCTATGCTTGCTCTGGTGTTGTTGTTCTTGTATTTACTCATTAAGTGGCGGATATGGGTCGTGAGAAAACAGGAAATGGAAAAGACCCATCTTCAAAAACTGAAGGCCGATCACTACAAAAACCAGTTTGAACTGGAGCAGATCAGCAATTACTTCTCGTCATCCCTAACAGGTAAGAAAAGGGAAGAAGACGTTCTATGGGACGTTGCCCAAAATCTCATCGGCCGGATGAATTATGAAGACTGCATCATCTATATGTGGAATGAAGAAAAAACCAAGATGGTTCAAAAAGCAGCATATGGACCCAAGGGCAAACCAGAATTTATTTCATCGCAGGTTTTTGAAGTCATGCCCGGACAGGGAATTGTGGGCCATGCAATTGTTACGCGGCAACCTGTCTTAGTTGGAGATACTCGTAAAGATCCTCGTTACCGGGTAGATGACACGTTTCGACTAAGCGAGGTTTGTGTTCCAATTATTCACAATGGTGAACTATTAGGCATCATAGATTCAGAACATCACCTGCCGAACTATTACAGTGAGCGTGATATTAAGATACTCACGACGATAGCTACTTTGACCGGCAATAAGATCAAACAAATTGAATCAGAACAATCGCTTGATGACAAGCGCAAAGAATTAGCCAATATTAACGTGCAGTTAGCTGAAGCCCGTCTGTCCGCACTTCAGTCGCAGATGAACCCACATTTCGTTTTCAATGCTTTGAACAGCATAAAATGGATGATCCTTGATGGAAACAACGAGAAAGCATCTCGATATCTGAGCAAATTCGCTTCAATGATCCGCATGACGTTGGACCATTCAAAAGAAGTATTTGTTACACTGGATGAAAATATTAAGTATCTCAAGACTTACCTTGAAATGGAACAGCTGCGTTTTGATGATTCTTTTACCTACGATGTATACGTTGGTAACAATATTGATACGGCAGAAACAGCTATCCCTTCGATGATGATTCAACCCCTGGTAGAAAATGCTATCTGGCATGGGTTAACACACGCTGAAGCAGAGAAAAAAGTTTTAATCCGCTTTACCCAGGATGATAATACCATTACCTGCACTGTTGAAGACAATGGCATTGGCATCAATAGAGCGCAAAAATTAAAAGAAAAGACGAACTCGCCGCATCGTTCAGTTGGCCTTGAAAATCTGCAAAACCGGGTGAAGATCATGAACGAAAAGTATGATATGAATTGCAGCCTGGTAATAACCGACCTGAAAAAAATAGATAAGAGAAGCAGCGGGACAAGAGTAATCCTGCAGTTTAACCTGATTAATGTCTGATTGTATCTTAAGTTTAAAACATAAAAATAGATTTAATGAAAGCGATTTTAGTCGATGATGAGCCGGATGGCATTCGCACATTACAGAAGCTTCTCGAGCTCCATTGCCCAGAAGTTCAGGTAACGGCCACATGTTCCAATGCACTAACTGCAAAGCAACATATTCTGCAAACGGATCCGGACGTTGTATTTCTTGATATACAAATGCCTGGTGAAAGCGGCCTCGATCTGCTAACGGAACTTGCGGCAAAAGAATTTGAGGTAATATTCGTTACGGCGCATAACGAATACATGCTACAGGCCCTTCAATACAGCGCTGCGGATTATTTGTTAAAGCCAGTTGATGAAGACAGGCTTATAGAAGCCGTGCAAAGAGTAAAAACGAGACTGGAAGCTGGCAAAAAAGCTGACCATCGAAGCGCCTTGCTGCATAACCTTACAAAAACCGGTAGCCCATCCGAGATGCGGCTGTGTTTACCAACACTGAAAGGCTTTATTGTATTGAAGCTCGAGGACATTATCTATTGCGAAGCTGAGCGAAGCTATACCGTATTTCATCTTGAGGGAAACAGGACGGTGACTGTTTCAAAGCCTCTTCTTGAATACGACCAGATATTAACCGATACATCCTTTCTGCGGATCCACAAATCTTTTCTCATCAATCTTCATCATGTAAAAGAATACTACCGCGGCGAAGGTGGCACAGTGATTATGACGAACAATGCCGAGATAGAGGTAAGCCGGAGAAAGAAAGATCAGTTTTTGATGAAGATCAAAGAGGTCTTCCGGTATTGAATTATGTCTTAACCTTCTCTGTGCCCTCTGTGACATACCTCCGGGTACCTCTCTGTGGTTAAATGACTCCTGCGGACAGGCTCAATTTTTCGTCATCATTTAACCACAGAGGCGCAGGGAGGTATGCCACGGAAGGCACAGAGATGTTTATTTAACCCTTTTCAATCGTATAACGGCGTTTGACCTATTATCGCTACTCAAGAAAGCACGATGGATCTTGTCGCCGTCGATAATTTGCATCAGGGCTGTGTTGGGGGGCAGCGTACCAAGATTTTCAGCAAACATCGACACTTCAATCTCATTCACACCCTTTTCAAAATACACTGTCATCGTAAAAGGTTTCGCCGTGAGGCGAACGTGTGCAACCTGTAATTGTCCATTGATGAAAACAGATATTGAATCACCGTCTACCACGCTATTATCGAGGAAGTTAATTTTTATTGAGTCAGATTGTACGTTGATTGTCGTATTAACGGTCTGTTGCCTCGTTTTAAACTTTTGCGTAATTGAAATCGAATCCTTGTTACCCGGAAGAGAAAGAGGTGCTTGAACTTTGACCGTATCCTTCGGTGGCTGCGGCGGCGGTTCCGGTAGCCAGGCCTTTCTTTCTAAAATTGCTGGCCCGATTGTGCAGGTTAAACTGCTTTCAAACCACATCTGTAACAAAAAAATGTCTTTACTTTTTACCATTGTTCCCATCGCCTTGGGAGCACACCACCTGTTACCCGGAGGCATGTTGCGTTCAGTGATCCTTATAGTGTCAAAATGAATTTTCTCGTCCTTAATAAACCCACGCACATCTGCTTTGAAATAACTTCCCCGCGGATTCGAATAAAAATGTTCATGAAGCTTTCCTGTAAATTTCCCTTGTTTCAAACCATCAATTGTGAGGATCATTTTCATACTATCGATCGTCGAAGCCCGAACGATCAGTGTGCCATCAACGAGTCTCGTTGTATCGCCATAATAATGAACACCCTCCCACCTGCCCCTCAGGTCATCAAAAGTTTGAGAATAGACATTTGAGGAAACGAAAACGAGCAGTATAAACCGTAATGCTATATTACAAAATCTCATCATATTAATACCGGTTTCAGTTTTAACCGCAAGCGAAAATTTGCCGTCTCGTACAACGTCTACGAAGAAGCTAAATGTATAATATAATTTAACGATATACAACCAGAAATATCCATTTTAAAACCTTATTATGATACAGGATGACACGAACATTCTGTCCAGTTTCATCATTGGACTGATGATCCCCGGTGCTCGTGGTGGCAAGCGTCCTATTGTTCGTTAAGAGACGCTGACAAAGCTTACGGCTTTCACGTTAGACCGGACAGAAAAAGTAAAACGAACAACGGCTATTCTGTTAGAAGAGACCATTGACGAACCGGACAAAAAAGAAAGGCCGTTGAAGCACAAAACCGGAAGCTTGAAATTGAAACTGCCCTCGAAAGGGTGAGAAGCAGAACGATGGCTATACATCAAAGTAAGGAACTGATTGAGGTTGTCAAACTATTTACTGATCAGCTCCGGCACCCGGGTTTTACAGTTGGACACCGCTAATTTCAATACTAATTACCGGAAAAAGGACTGGAATCTCTGGATGACTTCAACCGGAGATCCATACCCGGACCGACTTCGGGTGCCTCAGTGCAAAAGTTTCGCCTGGTCAGTTGTATTTTTATAAAATACCTGCGTTATTATGTTAACTATCACGGCATCCCATTCTCGGATGCGCAAAACCCAATCCTTCGACTTTCGGAAATTCCCTTGAACAATCGTATGCACGTTTCATTGACCTCGAAAAGGAGAGTCACAATAGCTGGATTTATTTTAAAAGATTCAAAGCACTTAACCAGCCGCTTCGCTGTCCACTCCAACCACTTGCAAATGTCTCCGGCTTCAAACCTCCTTCAAAAGTTTTTAATAGACCGGCTGCCTGTGCCATCGTCTGCACCTTGCCCGCGCCGCCAACAATAGTTGAAGCAGTTACCGGGTGTAAACAATGATGGCTTTATGAATCCGGCGAGGAATGAAATAGTTGCCGCCATACCGTTGCTCTTGAGCCTGATTGTGCCTGACCCAGGAAACGCTGTTTGCCTTCTGCCCCACAAATCAGTAAATGAGTTTGGTTTTATGGCATTGGTAAGTTGCGTGATAAGACCCGAGGGATTTGCCGCAGATGTGGCTTTTTCTTTGAAAACTTCAGGGAGTTGTGCATAAGAACTAACGATCCCTAAACAGGAAAACCAAGGCACAGAAAATAAACTTTTTTATAAAAGATAAATTTAAAGATTAAGAAAGCGAACTCTCTACAATCGATGCCTGATCAGCGAATTAGTTGATAGGTTACAATGCCGATCAAAGAATGTTTAAACTTTTAAAAGAAATAAGTACCGCGGGTGCAGGTGGTTATGAAAAATTTTTTTTCTTGTCCTGAGGAAATGTAGAAAACATTCATCATCAGTAAAAGATCACTGCAAGAAAAACTTATCATAACTTTCTTGTGTAAAACTTTTCGATGAAAACTGGCCTGACAGCATTGCCTATATTATATTTTGTTTTGTTTTCTACTCACGCGTTGTATTCTGATCTTTTCAACCCCGCTGGTTATCCAAAGATTTCGGTACTCGCGGATCAACACAACCCTGACACCATCCCAAAACCCAACGACTCATCAAAAATTGTTGCGCCTGCAGCCAGTCTACAACTGGTATCGAGCCAATTTAGCTTCACAGAAGGACCAGCGGCCAACAAGAACGGCGAGGTTTTTTTTACTGACCAGCCTAATGATAAGATATGGAAGTATACCACCGATGGAAAGCTTTCCATTTTTCTTGAAAAATCCGGTCGTTCGAATGGACTCTACTTCGACAAAAAGGGGAACCTGATTTCGTGTGCTGATGAAAAGAATCAGTTGTGGTCGATCAGTTCTAAAGGAAAAGTAACTGTGTTGCTAACCGAGTTCAATGGACAAAAACTTAATGGACCCAATGATCTCTGGGTTCATCCAAAAGGACAAATCTATTTTACGGATCCATATTATCAACGTTCATATTGGGAAAGGAAGTCGCCCGAGATACAAGGACAGAAATTATACTATTTATCAAAAGGAAAAAAAGAAGCGGTCGTAGCGGACTCGAACCTCGTTCAGCCCAATGGCATTATCGGAACGAGGGATGGAAAATATTTATATGTCGCAGATATCAGGGCTGGCAAAACATATCGGTACGATATCAACAAAGATGGAAGTGTAACGAACCGAGTTCTATTTGTTGAACAGGGTTCCGATGGAATGTCGATCGATGAACAGGGAAATATTTATCTTACGGGTAAAGGCGTTACAGTCTATAACGCAGCAGGAAAAAAGATACTTCAGATTGACGTACCTGCTAAATGGACCGCCAATGTTTGTTTTGGGGGAAAGCAAAACAACATCCTGTTCATCACAGCATCAGAATCGGTGTATACTTTGCAAATGCAGGTAAAAGGTGGAGAATGAATTTTTCATTTTTGCGCCCCAGAGCCCACCTTATCTATTGCATAAGATCTCTTTTGAATTCCAGGAATTCCAGAACATCTCCTGAAGGAATTTTTCGTCGTCCGTCCACATCGCCGTTATACCAATAGATCCATCCGCGGGTAATTGTTCCGTTTTCCATGTATACTGTTGTTTGTTCTCTACCGTACAAAACTTCTTCATCTACATCCGGGATGATCCCTTCATAATCGTCCAATTGTGCAAACACATAGGAGAAATCATATTCGTTTTTCAGCTTGTACAATTCACCTTTGATGAAGGAGTCTTCCGTTGTTGGCGTGGCCACAGGCAGGCCTTCCAAATCGGTAAGGGTACCTTTTACTCTTGCCAGGCCTTCAAAGTGAAAAAAGCGGGTAAGATAATGATAAGCTTTCTCGCGGAATCCCTTACGCAGTGAGCTGTACACAAAGAGTTGACTCGAGGTTGACGATTCCATTTGTAGAATTTTTATCGTGTTGTCGTTACGAGGTTTAATGTCAAGCTTACGTCTGCAAAATACCATAAGACCCAACTCCTTTCAATGACAAAAAGCATAGGGAATCCTGATTATTGTCATGCTGGCGGTATTTCCGTGAAAGAATTGCCAGGAGGCACAGCATAAAAATTTCCTCTCTGTTCCTCCGCGCAATCCTCTGGTTAAACTAGCACAGTCGCGAACTTTTCACAAAGCAACTTGTCGCATTTTTACAATAGACTGTCGCATCCTTACAACAGCTCAAAACGTCCCCTCAATATTTTTGCGGAGCTTGAATCACTTGCATCAAACACTACGCAATGAACAAATCAAAAGTCATCCTGGCATCGTTTTGCATTCTTCATTCATTTGCCGCTCACGCTCAGAAATTGTGGACTGAGAATGATCGCAAATACCTGCTCGACAGTTTGATCAGCAGCAGAAACTTGCTCATGAAAGAAACAGAGAATCTTTCCAATGTAGAATGGAACTTTAAAGAATCGCCCGGCCGTTGGTCTATTAAAGAAGTCGTTGAACATATTGGAATCTGGGAATTATTGCTTGCTCATGAAGTAAGCAAGGCTTTATCTGCCGGTCCACAACTCGAGCTCAATAAAACCGTCAAACCCGACAGCATTTTTTATAGATTTATCATGGAAGAGAAACCACATATTTCTGTAGAATACACGAAACCTTTCACATATACTTTGCCGATAGGCTTGAATGATGGAAAAAACAGTATTGCCTGGTTTCTGAAGATGAGAAATGAATCGATTGAATGGCTAAAAATCGCCAATGAAGATCTGCGTAGTTATTATCTTAAACCAGGTAGACCAAATATTCATCAGGTGTACATTACCACATATGGTCACACCCTACGCCACATAAGACAAATCCAAAAAATAAAAATCAATGTCAGGTATCCCCGAAGCTGATCGATCATGCAACAGCCTGTGATATTTTACAGCGAAAGAATCACCTCTCCTGAATCATTGGCAACAAAAGATTTCAGAGATTACACAGGGGAACAAAAAGCGGACGCAATACGCCCTTTAAATTACCGCATACACATCCCCATGACAATAAGTTTTCAATGTAAATTTGCTTTCCCAAACGCGAATCATGCAGCGCAGCTCTCTAACAATTTTATTTCTCGTGATAACGAATTTACAAATGAACGCACAGCAAGGTCAATATGCCACAGTGAACGGCTTAAATCTCTACTATGAAATCCACGGCGCAGGAAAGCCCCTTGTATTGTTACACGGTGGAGGATCTGCGATAACCACTACGTTCGGCCGCATTTTGCAAGACCTTGCAAAAACACATCGCATCATCGCCATAGAATTGCAAGCCCACGGGCATACCCGGGATATCGACCGTCCCTTAAGCTTTGAACAGGACGCTGATGATGTGGCTGCATTACTCAGCCACCTAAAGATTCAAAAAGCCGACTTCTTTGGCTTCAGCAACGGTGGAACTACATGTCTTCAGATCGCTATCCGTCATCCGCACCTGGTGAATAAACTGGTGCTCGCTTCCACAACATACAAACGCGATGGTATGCAGCCCGGCTTCTTTGAACGAATGCAACTAGCGACCCTCGAAAGCATGCCTCAACCGCTTCAAGAAGCCTACCGAAAAATCAATCCTGATCCGAAAGGACTCCAGTCAATGTTTGACAGAGATGTGGCACGGATGGTAGCCTTTAAAGATATCAGTGAGGAGAAAATAAGACAGATAAACGCTGCCGCGCTGGTCATAAACGGCGATTCCGAAGTTGTACGTGTTGAGCATGCACTTGCATTATCACGAATCCTGCCCCATGCGCAACTTGTCATCATACCCGGCGGACATGGAGACTATATCGGCGAGATCTGTTCACCAGACAAGGATAGCAAATTACCGGCTATCGTGACAGCCCTGATCGAAACTTTCCTAAAAAAATGACCGTAATGCAAGGCCCGACGCATTTCTTTGAGCCTCGCAAAAACAGACTACGTTTCCTATCGTAAACTATACATATCTTTATACGGATATCCCCACCTTAATGAAACTTCCTAATATCTGTCCTGCAGCTTAAGTAACCCCATTAAGTAGATTTATTTTTTAATCAGCAGCATGACAATATTCATCAATGCTACGAGGATAGCCTTTTTATGCCTTCCACTTTTTTCGCTGGCGCAAACGAAAATAACAGGTGCAGTCACGAATAAAGACATGAAACCAATTGTCGCGGCTAATGTCTTGTTATTAAAAGTTGCTGATTCATCCTTGGTAAAGGGATCGAGTACAGCGAAGGACGGATCATTCACTTTTGAAAATGTAAAGGCAGGAGATTACCTTCTGATGGCTACACACGTGGGGTTTTCAAGCGTTTATTTTCCTCCAATTACCATCGCTCAGTCCCAACCCGGGCTCGATCTGAAAACAATAAGCCTGGCTGAGGAGTCCGGCCAGCTGCAAGAGGTAACTGTCCAGGCACGCCGGCCGCTGCTCGAACAGAAGATAGATCGCATGATCGTTAATGTAAAGAACAGCATCACAGCCGCGGGCACAACGGCGTTGGATGTGCTCGAGCGTTCACCCGGTGTTATTGTGAACCGGCAAAACAATTCCATTTCGATGAGTGGCAAGGACGGTGTGATGGTAATGATCAACGGCAAGATCAATTACATGCCCACATCCGCACTGGTGCAAATGCTTGACGGTATGAATGCCGGGAATATCGACCGCATCGAACTGATTACTACACCGCCTTCTAACCTTGATGCGCAGGGTAACGGGGGTTATATCAACATCGTCCTGATCAACAATCCGGATTTTGGTTTCAATGGGTCATTTTCAGCGACGATGGGTTATGGCAATGGGGAAGCGCCTGCTGCCAGCCTGAACTTCAACTATCGTAAAGACAGGATCAATCTCTTTGGTGATTACTCTGGGGCGATCGACGGCCGCAAACCTACCATTAAAAATTACCGCCGCATAGAAGAGCCAGGAATCACACGGGAATCATATACAGAAAGCGATAGACATCCTACCCGCCATAGCCACAACGCGAGGCTTGGCCTGGATTATCAATTGAATAAAAACACGATGATAGGGATTCTATTATCGGGTTACATCAATCGATATGAGATGCATGAAACCATCGCAAATCAAAATTTTAAAAATTCACAACCTGATACAATTGTACTAATTAAAAACACCGAGGTAAACAATTGGAGACATGCCCTGGGGAATATCAACCTCCAGCATACTATTAAACCAGGAGAAACAATTTCGATTGACGCTGACTATCTTGTCTATTACAATAAGCAGCCCTTTGAATATAACAACGACTATTATAACGGAAATCAGCAGTTCCTGTTTACTGAGGATGTTCGGACGAAGAAAAAAACACCAATCAAATTTATAGTTGGCAAAGTGGACTATACAAAAAGGTTCAGCGCGAAAGTATTCATGGAAGCTGGCGCGAAAATCACTTTCTCTACGTTCGACAATGCCGTAAGCGTTGAGCGCTCACAAAGCAATGGTTGGATAATTGATCCTAATTATACTTCAACCGCCAAGTTGAAAGAAAGCATCCTGGCTGCGTATACAGCCTATAATATCAATCCAGACAACAAAACAAATATAAAGCTGGGGCTGCGTTATGAGTACACAAATTCCAACCTCGGCACGGACCTGGTAAAAGATACTATTGACCGTCATTATGGACGCTTGTTTCCAAGTTTTTTTATTTCGAGAAAGATCAACGATGATTACTCGATCAATTTTTCCTATAGCCGGCGAATAAATCGTCCTACATTCAATGATATGGCTCCATTTGTTTTTTTCTTCGATCCCAATACCTTTATTAGCGGCAATTCCGCTTTACAGCCATCTATCAGTGAAAATATCAAAGCAGATTTCATTTACAAAAAGTTACTGACTTCTTT
This sequence comes from Flavitalea sp., assembly GCA_036742645.1. Taxonomy (GTDB): domain Bacteria; phylum Bacteroidota; class Bacteroidia; order Chitinophagales; family Chitinophagaceae; genus Flavitalea. The sequence continues at coordinate 7,977 of DAINQQ010000085.1, read as the reverse complement.
GTCTTATAGCTACGACAATAATTCTATTGCAGGGTTCCAGGGCCGAATCGATCCTAAAACACGGAAACAAATCTTGTACGCCGAAAATCTCGATTACCTCCAAACCATATCGCTCGTAGTGGCCTTGCCTGTGGAAATCACAAAATGGTGGAATATGCAAAACAATGTGATTTGCACGTGGCAACAAGCCAGCGCAACGTATCGAGATACGCTTAGAAAGTTTCAACAGGCTCATGTAAACCTCCGTACCACGCAGAACTTTCAGTTACCAAAAAACTACGCGATTGAATTAATCGCATTCTATCAAACAGCATCAATGTTCGGTCGCTATAAAGTGGAACCTTTCGGCCAACTTGATATCGGGATTCAAAAGAAATTCAAGAACTATAACCAGCGATTACGCCTTGCGGTACACGATGTTTTCTCGACCTACAAATGGGTTTGGACTTCAAGCCTTGCTGGTGATGAGTACACAAAAACTTCCCTGCAATTTAGCAGGGTCACGGCGTACCTTACTTACTCGCGTAATTTCGGCCGCAATAGCGTAAAAGCTGCCCGGGATCGCACGGGCGGGTCAGCTGAGGAACGCGGAAGGGTGCAGTAATACCATCTCCGTTGACTCTCCTGGAAAGTTAGCTCCTCTATGTCTTGCATATTTACTGTCCACCATGGCGATGCAAAAATTCTTCAAATAAAGACAGACCGACTGGAAAAGTTTTTTGCAGTTGTAATCCTGATAGCCGGTTGCTGGATCCTTGTTAAAGAATTAGTGCTGGAACAAAAAATGATCGTTGATGACTACAATGTTCCCGTCAGTAAATGTTCATGCCAAGCGGGAAGTCCCGCCTTTGAAATGCCGAGTATCTTTTTTGGTATTCTTGAGTGAGCGCCGTTCATTAGGAGAAAACTCCAGGGAACGGGTAAAGTTATTTTCTTCGCGACTTTTGCGTTTGATAATTTCTTTGCGACTAATAATAATTTCTAACGCAAAGTGCGCCAGGATTCGAAAGTTTCGCGGAGAGACTGGGGAGAGCTAAATAGACAAGTTACTGTATCTGCCGCTTAAAAAAATTCCAGGCTTCCAGGTACACATCAATATCGTTCGGGTAATCGTGCTTTCCATTAATAACTTTCAAAAGAACGACTTCAGATTTTCCTTTCTTACTGTAAGTAAATCTTTCAATCGTTTTTCCATCTGCGGGATCAGTGTCTGGCAGCTTTTCTTTCCTGGCCTTTCCCGTATAGCCATTCAATGCTGCCCAATAGGCAAAAGTTCTGTCAGTGGATCGAACTTTTCCAAACGTGGCTTGCGATGTCCTGACTTCTCCACCATGATAAGGATTGGTAGAATCGCTTGTGCCATTAATGATCATAACGGATATCGGTATTCTTGATTCACCACAGTCCATATTCCCCGTATCCGGAAGGTTCGCGATGATCGCCGTAATGGCTTTGAATTTTTGAGGCGATGTCATCGCCAGCTTATAAGCCATATGTCCGCCTCCCGAAGTGCCAATAGCAAAAACCTGTTCTGGATTCACCTGGTACTTCAAAATGAAATACTCAATCATTCGGTCAAAAAATGTATTATCGTCAATGTTCTCAATATTTGCGATAGAACTTGCGCTCTTGCGACATTCATTCCAGTAATTTTTATATCCATCAGGATAAACCATGATAATGTTTTCCCGTTCGGCAATTGCGTCGAGCTTTGCAGCTAAGTTCATAATTCCCCGACCCGATCCACCGGATCCATGCAAGACAAAAACCAGGCTTGACTTTGTACTTGCTAATGAAGGTTTTTTAAAATGAAAAGTTCGGTGATGATTATCAATCTCGAAAGAGTCAGAAAGCAATTGTGCATTTGTGGACAAACTGCATAAAGCAAATATTAAAAGGATTGATTTTTTTCTTATTTCAGGGAGTACGTTCATATAAAAACTCGTGTTATGTAAAGATACTTGTTCCAGCCCTGGTATTATAAAAAAACAAGCGTAGTGAGAAGTACTCTGATCATGAGATTCTCACTACGCAAGAAAGTTCCTGTTATTACGAAATGAAAGTGTGCAGTAAAAAAAGGTCAGCAATTTACACTTGGTAATGATTCACTTTTTTTAGGGCCCTAATTTGATATCAGCTATTCGATTGCCTAATTGTTTGCCTATAACAATGGTAACATTTTGAGTAACGCGATAATGGATGCCCGCGTAAAGCCTCGAAATTGCCGCCTCTTCAATTAATGCGGAAAGAGAAGGATAATGCCTCGGAACCGCATATGTGGCATCCGTTACGGGAATGTTGCCGAACTCACGAATCAATATCTGCATATTGGAAGTATATACGCCGGAAAGCCCGGAAGGAAAGTCGGGATAAGGAGGCGTCGGTAAATAACTCTGCCATTCAGCATTAATGAGTTTATTTATGTACGTTACGGGCCGGAGAAGGTTATGATGAAATTTTATCTTCCAGATTATGTAAAAAGACTCCTTAAACGCAATCCCTGTTCTGGCGTATATCTGAGCAGCTTGCCCGAGTTTTGCTTTTTGGCTCTTTAGAACATCCGTAATAATGGAAATAATATGGTGAGGGCCAGGGAAACCTAGACCAACCCCACCCACATCAGCCCAAAAGTTAGCAATTGCTTTTTGTTCGGCTGTCAAAGCCCTTCCAATATCGTATACTTCCTTATTAGCTTTGTAAAATTCGGAGGAAGGATGTTCTGAATAAACAAAAGGCAGTGGCGGGATTTCCCAGTTCAAACTTGACTGCAGAAACGGTCTGGAGTCTTTCAGGAACGGACCTACTGGTGGGGCAAAGGCAGGCGGCGTAGGGACCCAGGAACCGGGAAAAACAGGAAGCACATACCCCGTGGCGGAAAGACTAAAATTATCGGTGGTTGACCAATTATAAATAGCAGTAGCCACGGCACGTCCAAATGCCTGTGAACGACTAATAACAGCATCCGACGTACTCAACTTGTAGCGGTTGTTATAAGCATTTTCAAGCGAATCGATACTTGCTTTATTTGCATCTGTGAGGCCCGCTAAGAATTGACGAAACATACTGGCCAGGGCAGCATTGGCACTGGCGCCCCATAAATAATCTTTATGCGCTTCGGGTGTAGGCATAGGCGCCATCTGGTACAATGCCGAAGTCAAACTTTTTGATCCTTTAATGCCCGGTTGCACTGCTTCATAGACCCCTACTCCTATATAACCAAAAGCCCTGTTGTTAGTGGGGACAGCAGGTCCCGGGATTGTATATAATTGCATCCGAGCCCCCAGTTTATACCAGTCATAGAGTACATCAGCGCTCTCCTCTGGCTTATTATTATTATCATGGTGCGGAAATAAGTCGAACTTGTTACAACTATTCAGGAAGCTTAAAACCATGATTAGAGCAATCAGTTTTAAGCTATGCCCGATCTTGATCAGTGGCAATTGCATAATTGATAATTTTAATGGTGAAGAAGAAGTGTGGGATAAAGGATTGGAACTTTAAGTGACTAACCGTTGAAAAAAAGTTTACTGCGAGGTGTAAATACGTTGACAGGCCATGAATTTTGGTTTGGGAATGAAAAAAATAATTATTAGCCCTTTCAAAAAAGGAGCCTGGGGTTGAGCAACCAAGCCGAGAGCTAGAGAACAATTATATTCTTTAGCAAGGAATGCCTATGAAAATTTGTGAAAGCCGACAGGAGAAGAGATACTTTTTTTGAGCGAATTCTATAGAGGCGGACTGAAAAACAACAGTTGTGAGAGGAATTTTTCAGTAATAAATAAAGTTATAGAGATATGTTATATGAAAATCATATTTGTCAAATTAAAGATTGGCAAGATTTGCAAAAACAGAGACCTAATCTTGTTGCCTAACCAAACACCGCATTCGCATGATCTCATGACTCGAATCTACAAACCCCTCTAAACCGGCACTTCAACCATATACACGGAAAGACAAACGTTGAGGTAGGGGTTCTTGCCCTCGGTGACATCAGTGACACGTCGAGTTCGAGATGACCAGGCCTGAACCTTACGCTGTGTCTTTGTTATTCAAAGATGGATGTCCTTTGACCCGGAGAAGGAATGCTGATCCAAATCTTACAGCCCTTTCCTGAACCTGTTTCGATTCTTACTTCACCATCGTATGACTCTACCCTGTTGATCATATTCGAGATTCCAATTCCTTTTCTTTTCATCAGAGGATCGAAACCCTGTCCGTCATCAATGATCGAAACCACAACACTTTCCTGGTTCGTATAAATGGATATTGTTGCCTCCTTTGCAGAGGCATATTTCAAAATATTATTGATCTGCTCCTGCACGATCCGGTATAAATTCAATTTAAGATCCTCGTCAATCGGCAAATCACTTTCCACTTTACAAGTGAACTTTGTGACTAAGGGCGTGTGGTCATTCAGATTTCCAATCAATTCTTCAATTAATTCTTTAAGATTGAATTTTCGTTGCGGCGTTACCTGTTCCCGGCTTATGACCCTGATCTCTGAGATAGCAATATCGAGAAACTCTTTCATCCTGTCGATCAAATCGCCTCGTTTTAGCGTATCCGTTGAAAGCATACCGAGGTAAAGCCTGATACTTGACAATATCTGGTTAACATTGTCATGAAGTTCCTGTCCGATCTTATTTCTCTCAATTTCCTGCGCTTTCAGCACTGCCCTGGTGATTTTCTTCTGCTCCTGTACTTTCTGATCCACTAACTTCTGTTCAAGCAATTTCTTTTCGGTGATGTCTGATATTGCCATCACCAATCCATAAATATCCTGGCCGCTCTCTGAGATAGGAAACATCCTCATATGATACCAGCTCACTGAGCCGGATGGTTGTGGATAACCGGCCTCATAACCAATACGCTGCCCCGCTAAAACTGATTTCATTTGCTTTTCATATTCTGCCTTCTTCTCGTCTGGAAAGTAATCGGGAAGATACCCGCTTACCTCAATCTTTCGACCCAGCTCTTTTTCCATAAAATCAAAAGCCCGCGGATTGTAGGATAGTACCCGAAGATCTGTGTCCGTCAGTACATAAATGGTATCGGTTGTGTCAAAAATCGTGTGAAGGTTTGCTTCAGATTTTTGTAATATCTGCTCGACCTTCTTGCGTTTTGTTATATCTCGCGCAATGACAAGTACATGGTCATCCAGGAATTTTTTTGCATTTGCTTCCACATATACAATTGTTCCATTTCTATGGACCATCTTCCTTTCAGTGAATAGGCTTTCTCCTGCAGCCAGCAGATCGAATCGTAACGGTTTGGTTTTAAGGTGTTCAGCATCCAGGAGCGTCCTGATATTTGTCTTAAGCAGTTCGTCCCTGGAATACCCAAACATTTCGCAAAAGGTCGAATTTATATCTTCAAAATCGCCATTGAAGTCCGTGACCATGATGGCATCGGTAGCCTGTTCGAATAAGCAGTGATAATTTTTCATTGGAGAAAACATTTCCTGACGGCTTTGGTCGATCGAGGTTCCGTTCATTACTGCTAGATTTATTTATTATTATTATCAATCCCTCGCATCTATATCCTCAGGCATCCTGATTGTTTTTCAATTATAATTTGGCAGGGATAGATCACAATAACCGGACTGCTTCGATTGCGATTCTTTTTAACGGTTCAAAGGGAATGCAAAGCTCGTGCTTTAAGAAGTATTTAACCTTTACAAACTAAACAAAAATCTTTTATTTTCAAACATTTGAGGCCCTGTAATTGGCGGGAGAAACGTTTTCACTGCGTTTAAAGAATACCGTAAAATAATTAGGATCACTAAATCCAACCTGGTTTGCAATTTCCTTGATGGTAAGCTTCGTCGAGTGCAACAGGAATTTTGTTTCCAGCAACAGCCTGTTTTGAATGGATTCCTTTGCAGTAATACCAGTCGTTTTTTTAATAACGGCATTTAAATAATTCGGGTGCACATTTAATTCAGAGGCATAAAAAGCAACAGAACGTTCATGTAAAAAATGGGCCTCTATCAGGTCGATAAATTTTTTTGTGATATCAATTGACGGGAGGTTCTCGTCAAAAGGCTGTGTCTGTGAAAAGAAACGTTCGCTCATAATCAAGAGCTCGATAATTTTCACAGCAATCAGTTCATTTTTGTGCAGTTTTTTACCATGTTTCTCTTTTAGTATCGTTTGAAAAATCTCTGCAACCTGGCTGCCTTGCTCCTCAGACAGCTGAATTTGGGGGTGGATGGAGGGGCTTAGAATTTTCTTGTCCTCAAGAAGCTTGTAGGGGAAGTTGTTTTGTAAAAAGAAGTCAATATTAAACAGCAGAATATATCCTTCGATATCGAGCGACCAGTTCCTACTTGATGAAACTACTCGGGAAGGAACGACCACTAAAGAGTCTTTCACTGCTGTGAATTTGTATACACCCGTAGTAAAGTCTGCCGATCCTTTTTTTACAAAGGCAATTCGATAATAGGACCACCTATTCGGTGGGATTCTTCTATCGGTATTTCGGAATACATCTTCAAGTTTCTGAATCTGAAATTCAAATTTGTGAGTGAACTGGTTATCGAAATCGACAAGATCGCAATCAGCGACAGCGCGAATTGCCTTTTTAAATTCACTCAATATGAATGTGTCGTCGAGCATCGATAATCTGGCTTGAAGATGATCACTGAGTCTTTCTTGAAAGCTCTATTTAAGTTAGGCTATTTTAAGAACAGAACAGCCATTCCACGACGGAACCTTTAAAAGAAGCTTAAACCGAGATGAGAAACCGCATGCATCAAGCTACACATTCTAATAGTAAGATAACTTTAAGTATCATACGCGCTTTGTCAGCACCCGATGTGCGCCGGTTAGACCTTGTGACAAATTTACCGCCGATTACATCCCTAACTGTGTCCCTTGGGCCATATCTCAGTGTACTCTGGTTAAAAAAATACTCGCCTTGATGACGGCCTGCGCGAGAAAAGAAAATTAACCACAGAGGACCCACAGGTATGGCACGGAGGAAACACAGAGAGGACAGCACGCCTGCCCGCAACCGGGGAGTAAAAAATCATTTTTACCTTTAAACTGTCGGTTTTATACAATTTTTACGGGAACAAAAAGATGAATTTTACCTGGAAACTTCAGACCTTCATAACGTTCCGGCCAGAATTGAAGAGATGAAGAACAGGGCGGAGTACTTCCTTTTTTGATGAAGAGGTGATTCTAAAGGAAAGACGAGGATTACAATAATGAACTTTCTATGGAATCAAAGTTGATACACGAGTTATTATCGCTTAGCCACCTGGTGAGTGATATCCGTTCGTTTGAAGCATATAGTTTCAACAATGAAGCCAGGTCGCACAAGTTCTTTGCCGATGGCCTTGTTGGACTGATGTTTTATATATCAGATTCAAAGGTACTCTTCAATGAAAAAGAACCGTCAAAATTATTACTCTACGGACAAACAGTAAAGCCGCTGGAAATCGTTTATACAACCAATTTTTCCAGTGTCATTTTCTACTTTCAGCCCTATGCGATTAAGTATCTTTTTGGAATCGACGCAAGACAGCTTACAGATACCTGCATCGACTTTGACATCATTGATAAGAAGTTGCGGCTTGATTTAATAAATACCGATCAGACTGAAGAACGGATTAAAATCGTTGCACACTATTTACTCAGGGCAGAACAAACGGTAACGAAACAACCCGACAGACGGATTACTTACGCGACAGATAGAATTCAAAGGGAATCCGGAAATATCTCGCTACTGGATTTGAGAAAACAGATACATATTACTGAACGCACTTTTGAGCGACAGTTCCTGCAGCACGTAGGCGTCACGCCAGGCACGTTCAGTAAAATTTGCCGGTTCAGCAATGCGCTGAAACAACTACATAGAAGAAATTTTTCAAACTTAACCGACCTGGCTTATTCCACTGGTTATGCAGATCAATCACATTTTATTCATCATTTCAAGGAGTTTACTTCTATGACTCCCACCCAGTATATCTCC
>DAINQQ010000084.1:0-22342 GCA_036742645.1 Flavitalea sp. | reverse complement strand
TAAGTCAACCATCAACCCAAACAAATCGAAATCCTTTCTTATTTCTTTTGCATAACGAAGAGCCAAATCAGCAGGACCAATCAAGCTTTTTTTGTCTATATCAAAATCAAAAACCTCCAAAGAAACTTTCATAGCACCCTTACTTTTTGCATAACCACACAATTCCTTTGTTGATTTAACAAGTGCCTCATAAGCTTGTTCCTTTTTGTCTTCCTCATATTTGCCACTCAAAAATGCAAATCCTTCCGCGCCCAAATCATACGCTTCATCAATACCTTCTTTTAGATTTGCCAATGCTTTCTGCCTGGCTTCTTCATTCAGATCATTAATGTTCATTCCGGTTGTCAACAGTCTTGGCTGACCGCCATAGGCCACCGTCATATGTGATGTTTCAAGCATTTTCTTTACGGATGCCCTTTCATCATTATTCTTTATCGTTGTGATTTCAATCGCCTCGAAATAATCGTCCAATACTACTTTCCTGATAGTTTCTGTTATAGGACCTTCACCCTTGATCGTGGTTGGATAAGCCATAAAATGGACTAATCCTATTTTCATGTACTTTCTGATTGGTTCATTCATATTTTATACCATTTATTCTGCTAAATTGCCTTTAGATTTTCACTCCCTGTTACTTTATTCCTGTTTAATACCATTATTACGAGCGCCATAGCAACCAAAATCACAACAAGAGATAGCAAGTAAGCCAGCCCTTCATTGATCGATGACGAAGAGGCCACCGCGCTTCCTTCAACAACATGGTATTTCGGAATTAAAAACTGGAATAGATAAGCCTGGGCTAACACGATTGAACATATAAAAATCAGCATGATAAAGCTGTGCTTAACTGTAAACCGGAAGAGCTCAGATTCCCTACCGACTAAATTGCCTGCAGCTGCTGCTACGGCTATTGATTGGGGCGAGATCATTTTGCCGACTACTCCTCCTGAAACATTTGCAGCAACGGTTACTACGGGATCAACACCAATGGAAGTAGCTGTTGCTGATTGCAGCTTGGCAAACAATGCATTAGCCGATGTGTCAGAACCCGTGATAAATACACCCAACCATCCAAGCACTGGTGCAAAGAATGGAAATAATACACCTGTACTCGCCAGTGCTTTAGCCATTGTGAGTGTAATCCCTGAATCATTTACGATATAAGCAAATCCAAGAACCGAGGCCACCGTGATGATGGGGAACTTGAGTTGCTTTAGTGTATCAACAAAAATCCTGAAGCCTTCTTTATAACTAAGCCCAACTAAAGGAATTGAGATCAATGCAGAGATGAAAATAGCTGTACCAGATGCGGATAGCCAATTGAATTTAAAAATATGCGGAAGCTTAACGCCGTTTATATCTGTGATAGCGTTATGCAAACCTGGCATCTCAAATTGATACAGGGCAACAGAATTCAGAATTTCTTTGATCGGCCCTAATCCCCAGGCGATAATCATAATGGTCAATAAAATAAATGGCGTCCAGGCTCTGAGTATTTGTCCATTTGAATACTTGTTTTCAACTTGTAATGTAGGAGCGGGTTCATTGGCAAAACGCCAAACATCTTTGGGTTTCCAGAATTTAAGAAAAATCATCAAGGCTACGATAGATCCGATTCCTGCAATCACGTCTGGTAGAGCGGGACCAAGAAAGTTGGAAGAAAACCACTGGAGAACTGCAAAGGATAAACCAGAAACCAGGATCGCCGGTAACACCTGTTTTGCTTTTCTCACGCCGCACATCAGTACTACTAAATACAAAGGCAGAAGAATAGATAGAAGCGGTAATGTTCTGCCTACCATTTTTGAAATAGCCATTTCGGGTATACCGGATACCTGTGAAGCAACTGTTATTGGAATACCGATTGCCCCAAACGCCACCGGGGCAGTATTTGCGATCAAACAAATTCCTGCTGCATAAAGTGGATTAAATCCCAATCCAACCAACATTGCTGCAGTTATTGCCACGGGCGCACCAAAGCCAGCAGTACCTTCTAGAAAAGCTCCAAAAGAAAACGCAATTAATAAAGCCTGTAATCTTCTGTCGGAGGTTATGGATGCCATGAAATGCTTAATGATTTCAAATTGTCCACTATTGACCGTTATATTAAAAAGGAATACCGCCGTGATAACTATCCAACAGATAGGGAATAAACCATACATCGCACCATTGGCTGTGGAAAGCAAGGCTAACTTAACTGGCATTCCGTAAATAACGATGGCGATTATTATAGCAATGATTGTTGCCCCAATACTAGCTTTATAACCCTTCATTTTTTTTACAATCAGCGCCCAAAAAATAAAAAGGATTGGAATCACCGCAACGATTGCAGATAGAGTCAGATTGTTAAACGGATCAATGATTTGTTTCCAATTCATATATTAATCCTCCTACAGTTTAATGCATTCGTGATAAATTCCGGAACCGAAGAAACAAGAGGCAAAGAATTTCCAAATGTAGGATTCAAAGCAATGAATTACAAACCAACTGATAGGTCTGTTCGGAAATACCCGGGGGTTGCTTTTCTTCCTCGTATTTGGTTCTTGTATTTTTTTCGTTCTTGTGCTTATTTTCTATTCTGGTTTCCTGGTCTTTGCATTTACACAAAGTCCACGGCAACGATTTCGTGATCCAATATTTGAGGAATATTCAGTTGCATTCTCCCGTTTTTGTTTTCAAATGAAGGTTTGTTACCAGACATTAGTAAATGCACTCCTTTAACTTTTTTGTTATCCGGGATTTTGATACTAACGTCTGCATGGGTTGGAAGTAACTCTCTGAAAGATCCCCTCATCAACATGGGATTGGTAAGATTTACCAGGTGCACTGTCATCGAATTCTTTTGACTCCATACAGCTACATCCACTACTCCAGGTCCTTTAACATCGGCTACCGGATCTTCGTTCAAAGCCCAACGAATAGTATTGCAAAGAAGTTTGCAGTGATCAGAGCTCATGATCTGCCAATAAGAACGTTCAATATCACCCGGGATGTAGGCTATTCTGCCTTTTCCCATCTCTCTTAAATAAAGCCCCCTGGTATCCGTTTCGGCAACCCTTGGATACACATCTTCCATAGGAAGATCAGGATAGGTTGGAACCAGGGTTACCGGGCTGGGAAATGGAATATCGGGTTTGACATTTACCTGGTATACAGTATTGATAATTCGATAAGCATCCTCCAAATCTTTCAATACTGGGTGAAACTGTTTTGTTTGTGAATCGCTCTTCAAGCGGAGATAACTGTTTTTCATAGGCCCTTCCACGGCTTTGCCATATGATACTCCAAACAAATCAGACAAACCGAAATTAGCACGGGCTTTCCCTTCTTCATTATACAACGAAGTTTCAAAAGAGGCCACAATGCTTCCCCCTTTTTGCACGAATTGACGCAACTGTTCGCACTGCGCGTCTGATAACGCAGCAACGTTTGGAAGAATGAGTAATTTATAGTTCTTCAGATGCTCTTCATCAATTAATTTATCGTTCACCATATCAAAAGGCATTCGTCCTTCAACTAATGCCTGGTATATGCCTGACGAAGTATCACGTTTACCTTCCTGCCACGGCTTACCACCATATTTTTGATCAGTTTGCTGAGAATAAACCACACCAATTCTCGCCATGGAAGTTGTATTGCGCAGGTATATTTCGCTTTTGAAATACTTCTGATACATATCCGCAACGGCATCCATCCAACGCTTGTCATATATGTAACCACCAAATTTTACAAAGCACGGTTTCATGCCATTAGCAACACCTTCTGCTACCCAGATTCTTATTTCGGCATCATTTTGTACTGAATCCTTCCAACGAAATTCTTCTTCAGGACCAACACTAAAAATGCCAATCAAAGGTTTCATTCCAAGGCTTGCTCTTAACTCTTTTGCGCCCTTTGCATTGGCCCATGGAGGTGTCACGCCTCTTCTTCCCTGTTGGTCTGCAAAGAAAAAATCCGAGTGTTTGCCGGTTAATAATTTGTCCGGAAAGCCATTAGGAATAAAGCGCGCAGTCGGCTTTATTTTTCTAATTTCTCCGTCCCATAAAAACCAAAGCTCCTTTAAGCGGTCAGTTTGCCACTCCATCCATTTCAGATAAGTTGGATCAATGGCTTTCTCGGGTACCTCAAATCCCGCAGGGATCATGGCGCTTTTTTCCTGTGGCCTGGGCAATTCAAGACCGGTAGCGGCCTTAAAATTTCGCGTACAATGTTCGCAATAACAAATGCCATGACCTTGCCAGCGATTAGAAAAAATAGCTTCCGGTCCATATCGCTGCATGATTTCTGCATTCACTTTTGTCATGAAGTCGAAATTGTATGGCCCCAATGCGCACGTAACCCACAACTCTGGATTTGCCCAATGACGACGCTTGTTCCCATCCGCCGTTACGGCTATGTAATCTGGGTGAGCATCATACATATCCTGCCTCGTAGCATGTGGATCGGTACGAAGAATAACCGTCATATTCATTTTGCGGCACTCCTTTACCAGGTACCCAAGTGTATCTGCGTTTCCGAGCCAGGCACTCCTGTGATGTAACGGAATTTCGGTTGGATAAAATGCAACAATACCTCCGGCACTTAACAACACTCCATCCGCATGAATCTTTTTAAAATAGTCTAACCAAAAATCAGGATCGTAGTGGCCGGGATCGTTTTCTACAAAGGCGAGTTGCGCCCAACGCATTGATTTATCAAACCATGGTTGGTCTGCGCTATTATTTAACACATCGGCAAAAGCACTCTTTCCTATTAAGCTAATTCCGCCGCCAATGAAACCCGAATATTTTATGAAATTTCTTCTGTGCATAGTTCGATTGATTTTAATTGTAACCTGGATTTTGCGGGAATAATGAATTGTTGTTCATCACCTGCACCTGGCTGAGTGGTACAGGGAAAATTGTCATATGATCTTTCATCCCTGTGGATGACAATGCATTTAAGGCTTTTCCGGTACGAACCAGGTCGAACCACCTGTGACCTTCAAAGGCTAATTCAAATCGCCTTTCCAAAGCAATTTTGTCTCTTGTATCGGCCTGATTCAAACCTGTATATTCAGCCACGCCAGCTCTTTTTCGAATAGGGTTTAGGAAAGTAAGTGCTTCAACTGTTTTCCCATTTTCATTGAGCGCCTCAGCCAACATCAACACTACATCTGCATAGCGAATCACTTTCCAATTGACACGACTGTCATTCAATGTATTCACGGGCGTTACATATTTCATAGTGTAAGACTGGATGGTAGACGGGTTGAATATCACAACTGCTCCAGTGGTTGGATTTGTCCATTTACCGCAGCACTGAACCGTAATATCCTTTCTCTTATCGCCGGCTTGCCATAGATTCACCAATGTCATAGTAGGTGAAAGGGATTCGCCGAAACCACCTTTAATTCCATAATAACTGAGCATGGCAGCCACATTCGGCATGAATTGATTTGTAAAATTGCTTCCGAGGCCGCCTAATCCTTCATCGTATTCAATGTCGAAAATATATTCGCTGTGGTGTTCATTTTTCGTATAATCAAACAGGTCATTGAAATTGCCTAGAAGAGAATAAGCAAATGGAGCTTTCGTCAATTCAGTTAATACTGTTTCTGCCTTAGCAAAGTCCTTAGTAGTTAGATATACTTTGCCTAGTAAAGCTTTCGCTGCACCAATTGTTGCTCTTCCTACTTCAGTACCGGTATATGACATAGGCAATTTTGCAGCAGCATCCTGCAGGTCTGGAATAATTACATCGGAATAAATTTTTGCCGCTGGTGTCCTGGGTGTGTTTTTTATCTCCTCACCTGTAGGCGGAGCCGTTACCATTTGCAGATCGCCAAAAATGCGAACCAGGTCGAAATACGCAAGTGCTCTCAAAAATCTTGCTTCTCCAATATAACGGTCCTTATTTTTTACAACGGCTGGGTCAGCATCGGCTATTCGGGAAAGCACGTTGTTTGCGCGATTGATAACAACATAATAATTAGCCCAGGTGGTATTCAACAAGGCATCGCTACTGTTGATGGAAAACAAATCCACGGCAGTAGAACTTGGCTGGTTAGATATTTGGATCCAGGCGTCGTCCCCGCGCAAGTCTCCAAATTGCCACATGTTGAAATACTGAGCCTGAAAGCCCTTGTACACGCCAATCAGGGCATCGCTAAAATCCTTGTCGGTTTTATATACGTCATTCGTAGTGACGGTAGAAACTGGTGGACGATCGATGAAACTCTTACTGCAAGCCGAAGCAAGCAACAGTATCACAATTACAACGGGTGTGATATTTTTTTTCATATGTCATTATTCTATATGATGAAGTTTTGTTTTCGAAACTCTTAGAACACTACATTAAGTCCTATCACGAAACTCTTAGGTATAGGATAGTTGTTCAAATCAATGCCAGGAGTTAATGGATTACCACTGTTACTAACATCCGCGTTAAACGAGTGGTTTTTCGTAATAATAAGGGCATTGTTTGCACTACCATAGATTCTTACGCTACTTAACTTAATTGATTGAGCCAGGTGGTCAGGAATTGTATATCCCAGGGTAATGTTGTTGAGCCTCAGATAAGAAGCATCATCCATGTAACGGGTGCTCGGTAAACGCAATCCTCCCGTTGTGACGTCCACTGGTCGAACTGTTTTTCCATCTCCCGGATCTGCCTCAGACTTCCAAAAATTGCGTTCCGTACTTAGAGTGCGGCTGCGTGAACGATTAAGCCGATAGATAATCATGGCATTGCTATAAATCATTGCGCCATGAGATCCTGACACGTTGAAATTCAGATTAAAGTTTTTGTACGATAAACGGCTGGTGAAACCATAATAGTAATCGGGATATGGGCTACCTATTATTGTAAGATCACTATTATCGATGAGCCCATCAGGTTTTCCATTCGGACCGTTGACATCTCTGAAACGGATATCTCCAACTCGCGTAGCATCGGACAATCCTTTGTTATAAATGGGGCCTGATGCTAATTCCGCTGAATTTTTAAATATTCCATCCGCAATGAAACCATAGAACATTCCAATGGGTTCACCAATTCTCGTAATATTGTTTCCTACGATGATATCATCGCCTGAAGGGCCAAGTTTAGTCACCTTATTTTTGTAAGTAGAGAAATTAAAATCAGCAGACCAGCGCCAGTCAGAAGTATTAACCAGGTTTGTACCGAGAGCAAACTCCCAACCTTTATTCTTCACTTCGCCAATATTTTGAAGCACTGTACTGAATCCACTCGCGGCAGGAATATTCACATTCAACAACAAATTCTCATTCCTGGAGATGAAATGGTCAACTGTTAGATTAACCCTACCGTTGAACAATCCGACATCGGCTCCAATATTCAATTGCTGTTGTGTCTCCCACGTTAAATTTGGATTTGAAATAGAGCCAGGTGCATATCCTCCTATCGCGACACCACCAGAAGGATAACTTAGGTAATTAATGTTTGCGAGTGAAGCATAGTTGCCAATATTATTGTTCCCTGTTTCTCCATAGCTTAATCTTAGCTTTAGATCATTGCCCTTTTCCTGCATTCCACGGAAAAATTCTTCGTTTGATACTCTCCAGGCTATGGCTGCAGAGGGAAACACACCATATTTGTTGTTTTCACCAAACCTGGAGGATCCATCTCTCCGGATAGAGGCAGTAATAAGGTAGCGGTTGTCAAAATTGTAATTTACACGCGCCAACTGGGAAACTATTGACCACTCCTCCCTTGAAGCTGTACCTGTTGTTATGATTCCGCTAACTGCACTCAGATAAGGCACCAGGTTATTTGGATATTTATTACTGTTTAAAGAATTTATTTCAAGAATATCTTCCTGTGCGGTATAACCTACCAGTGCGCCTACGGTATGGTTGCCAAAGCTTTGATTGTAGTTCGCTGTAAATTCTGCGAGCCAATTGTATTGCGAAGAAGCATTGTCGGTTCCAATAGCTGCATTGTTAAAAAATGCCGGAATTTGAGGAGTAAAACTGTGCCCTTTAGTATTGTTCGCATTTCCACCGAACAAAACATTTAAGTGGAAATTATTTGCAATGTTGTATTGAGCACTGATATTAGCGAGTATTCTGGTACGCGTAGAAACATCTTGCTGTTCCAGGGCCAGGGCCACGGGGTTATACAAGACCGTGGAAGCATCAATATTATTATACACGAAGTAGCTTCCATCAGGATTATGTAAAGGATAATACGGCTGGGCCGAGGTGGCTGTACCAATAATACTTGAGGACGCACCCGCACCCGTACCCTGAGCGATCACGTTATTCTGGCTGATATAAGAAGGATTCAGGTTAAACTTTATAGAAAACTTTTTTGACAGTTGGGCGTCAAAATTTGAGCGGAAAGAATATCTTTTGAAATTGTTATTCAGTACAATCCCGTCCTGGTCAAAAGCTTCAGCGCTAACTGCATAACGCAAACTTTCACTACCGCCAGTAACCGAAATATTAACACTTTTTATTGGAGCTCGACGGAGTACCGAATCAATTGCGCTTACATCATTGGTATTCTTACCGGATAAAACGTCCAGCACCGTTTGTGGAACTCTTAAGCCCCAGGCAGCCGGATCGCCGGAAACATTATTTCCCAAATCAAGATTTCGATTCCGAATCGAGTTGTAATAGTAAGTAGCCTGTTCATTGGCATTGAGAAACTCTGGTTGTTTTGATATCTTTTGTTGCCCATAGTACATATCCAAAGCAACTTTTGGCTTCCCTGATGATCCCCTTCGTGTGTTAATGATGACAACACCGTTTGATCCCCGTGAACCATAAATTGCAGTCGCCGATGCATCCTTCAGGATGTCCATGCTTTCAATGTCATTTGGATTGATCGTTTGGATGTTATCGGTGGGGAATCCATCAACCACATACAACGGATCAACACCCGCAGAAATGCTGCCCACACCCCTCACTCTTACCTGCGGAGAATTGCCAGGTTGACCATCAGAAAACTTTACCTGTACACCGGCTACTTTGCCAGACAGTGCCTGTTCAATACGAGTTACCGACAAGTCTTTTATGTCTTTTCCGTTCACGCTGCCAACAGCGCCTGTTACATCCTTTCTTTTTTGGGTACCATAACCAATTACTACTACCTGGTCTAAGGTTTTATTTGACTTTGCCAATTTGACCGCCAGGCTAAGTGATGCACCCTCTTTGATGTTGTAGCCCGACAAGGTTTGTTCTTCATAACCTATTGCGGTAAACTTAAAACTATACGGCCCTCCTGAAGGCAGCCTCGAAAAGGTAAACAGGCCTGAACTGTCAGTCGCAGTTCCCATCGCAAAATTGGTTTTCATGTTCCGTGCTGTCACCGTAACACCAGGCAGTAATTCGTTGCTATTGTCCTGCACAATACCAGTAACCGTGCTGGATTTTTCCTGTGCATTCACCGAATTCACCAAAAGAAGAAAGACGAAGATTTTGAGAATAAAATTCCCTTTGAAAAAGTCAATTTTCATATAACAACTTATAAAAGTGAAGCAATTAAATGCTAATAGATAAAGTTGAATCAGGTCCTAACGCAATCAAGAGTCTTGCAGAATGTTCAGGTAATACAATGTCGTTTAAGTAAATTAATTAATCGCATATGGCATTATTTCTATTGATAAGTATTATAGAAACTACGGAGCTGCTGGTACCAGGAACTGTTATTTTTTCAAACGTTTCTTCCGGATCTTATACCCACTATTCAACTTCGTTATTTGCAGCTTGTTTAACAAAGCGATTTTATTTAAGATGGTCTCGAGCGAATCTGATTTATCGTACGTACCGATATGATACCTGTCTTTCACATCTTCTTTCGAATACACGATCCTAACGTTATACATCACGGCCAACGCATCAAATATTTCACTTAGGGGTTGGTTATTGAACATGAACCAGGAACGGTTATCATATTTCGGGATATCGGGACTATCTTTTGCGGATTGAGTTCTCCTGTTAGTTGCCACCTGCCCAGCGAATGATTTTACATTTACTGTTTGCTCACTCTTATCAAAAACCAGCTCCTGACCCGGCGATAGATAGAAATCCTTTGGCCAATTCTTGCTATAGCCTTTCAACGGTTTCACAACTACCTTCCCCTCTTCTAACCTTACAACAATTAATTTCTCAGTTTGTCTTGCTGTCACGGTAAATATCGTTCCAAGGGCCGTGGTTGAAATATCTCCGCTAAAAACAGTAAAAGGTTTTTCTTTATTCTTTGCTACTCTAAAATTTGCTTTACCGATGAGATAAACGTCGCGCCTATTAGCACCCACCGGCTCTTTATATGTAATCTCACATCCGTCGTAAAGGTCAATTTCAGAACCATCGGGTGATAGGAGCTTTTTGATTTTTCCTGAGGTATTCACCTCATGCTGTACTACTGCCATCAAAGGATCTATTTTTGATCCCTCCTTTGGTCCCTGAGCTTGTTGATCTATTGGATTTTCTCGTCGATCATTTTTTGTAAACCATCCATTTGTTACGCCGATGATCATGAGTATCGAAGCCGCTACTGCGGTAGAGATAATTATTTTATAAATTTTCCCTCTCTGCCTGCGTTTTTCCTCATCGCTGCTCTGCCATTCATATTCATCAAATTGATTTAGAGTTACGACTTGCTGCTGAATCTCAAGAATGTTGGCTCTTGATTTCTCCCATTCCTTATTAATATCAATCTTATTAAGGTCTTGATTAAATGCGATTAAATTCAATGTTTTTCTTAGATTCTCTACGACTAACCTGTTCTTTTCATCAGACTCCATCCAATCGATAATAATCTGCTGTTCCACAGAACTCGCCTCATTCAATAAGTACCGTGTTATAAGGTCTTCGTATGGGGTCTCAGCGTCCATGTATTATTGTTTATACGACGAGGGGATATTTTACCCCTACACGTTTTAAAAAAAAATTATCGGCTCAACAGGATTGCAATCAAATAGCGGTCAGGTAATGGGCCAATTTCTCCCTAAGCCTAACCAGGGCCCGACTCATTTGCGTTTCTACAGTCTTCACTGAAATACTCAGCCGGGTGGCGATTTCCGCATATTTACAACCTTCGAACCGGCTCAATTCAAAGATTTTCCGCATTTGCTCAGGCAAGTCTGATACTGCCTTATCAATATCGGATGACATTTGTTTGAATTCAGATCCTATATAATGGGTGTCGGTGATATTAAGGAAATTGGTTTGGGAAATATACTTTGCATATTTTTCTTTTACTTTTTCATGCTTAAGCATATCAAGGCTTACATTTTCCACAATCTTATATAAATATGCCTTCGCTGAAAAGCCGGGTGAAATCCTGTCACGGGTTTCCCAAAGTTTGATAAACCCTAGATGAACGGCCTCCTTGGCCTCGTCCATTTCAAATCCAAACTTTGCCTTACAATAAGCACAGAGCGGCTTGAATTGTTCCTTAAATAACATTTCAAGTCCAGCCTCATCAAACAGCATATAACTCGAAAAAGACATTTACATGTTTTAGGGACTGAAAGTTCAGGGCCGGTTAGTCGCTGCTAGGATAAGTAGGAAGGATGGTTTCGGTATTTCAAATATAATTTGTTTTTGGGGTTGGAAAGCGGGTGTATGGAATGATGAACTGTAAAAGTGGCAAAATTATGAATTGGTCTAATTCTGGAGTATTGCCAGGGCCGTCGATGGAGCAAAAATTACCGCAGTATAGCAAAGGTATCTGGGTTATTGAAAATTCACTCCAGGCAGTACGTACAACGTGCTTCCGATATTGATTTGATCGGCAACTTGATGTTTAATTCGCTACCAACAATTGTATTCGGTCTGAGAGAAACTTAAGGTCGCTTTTCGATGCATTTTTAAGAATCGATAAAAAGAATGGATTGCCAAAAAGGGAAGACGTCGCATCATCAAGCGCTTACCGGAAGGCAATTGGTGTGTGAGTACTTTATGTCACAGACAAAGCTTAGCGGCGAATACCGGCGATGTCAGATTAAGAGATCCTGCTTTTAAAATCGAGATTCTCAGTAATCCGAGTGTTATTTTTTTCAAAGGTTTGACGATACAGTTCAATTCTCTGTTTTGCTTCCTCCAAATCGTAATTATTAAGGTTGATATTAAGCAGGTCGATAAACCAGGGCATTTTTACTTTGTCAAGGACGTAGGTATGCGCGATCTCACGCGAAATTGGAAGTGTAGTGTTCTTTGAATTGTCGTGAACGTCTTTGGTATTCGCCTTCATCAATTTTTCATATTCCTCTTTCAACAACTTTTCAAACAAGTCTGCTGTGAACGAATCCCCGGCCGAAATGCCAGTTGTAGAATCAACTTCTGTGAGTACCGCTCCTTTATGAACCCACTCCCAGAGAATACTTAACCTGATTTCTCCAGTCGCCATGTCCTCCATTAAATAAAGAATATCATCATTGCCAAAAAAATCAGCGCCCTTTAGTGCTGCCGCCTGCATTCCCTGCCCGAAAGCATTTCCATATTGTAATGCAACACTCACGAGGTTCCTGGCTCCCTGCACTGTGGTGGCGGCAGGTTCGATCAGGACCAATCCATCTGAATCTTGTTGCGTATAGGTGAGTGGTGGAAATTTTCTTCCCAGTTGGTTGAGCTCTCCCGCCTTTTCCCAAACCGGTCTGACGATATTTACCATTTTCCAGTGAGCTACCCACTTGCCGCTTGCTCCTTCACGTTGTTCACGTTCAGCGCCGGCGACTGCTTTTTCCATACTGCGTGCAACACCTTCCTTTGAACCGACCGGGATATTGGGTTCCATTCCACCTTGCCACAGGGCGAACCTGCCTTTAATGTCTGGTGTGTTCACGGCCCTGCGCACACGATCTTCATAATTTCTCATGTAGCCATAAGTCATCACAATGGATTCGATATTAGGATTAATGAAGCCGGGATCCCAGGCCATGGCATCTGATACGCTGTTGATATAATCCCATCGGCCAGTGTTGAACCCGACAAAATGTTTACCGAGTGCTGCACGGATTTCCATCAATTGATATGTGGCTTCCAACTGTTCAACTAATACATATACCTTGACAATTCCCTCAGCCAGCCCGAGATCATTTTCAAGGGAAGTAATCATTTCATTCCATAAAGCGGCTTCACCCGCAGTTTGTATCTTCGGAAGGTACAATACGATCGATGATCCGTCACGCCGTAAGGCTTTATAATTATTTACAACATACATAGTCAGGTCGACGATAGATGCGGCCATCCCTTTACTATTGGCATCAACAATATGGCGGTCATCTAAATGAAGACCCCTCGCACGGAATATTTTGGTTGTGAATTGCAGCTGTTTCTTCCAGTCAGTAATAATTTTTCGCCCAAAAAAACCCGTTGACCATTTGTTCATTTCTTCTGCCACTTTTTCAGCAACGGCCATGAATTGAGCATCGTTGCTAATAGCAAGTTTGAGGTTTCGCTGGTTATCGAGAGACATGGTGCTAATCTGTCCAAGTGCATCTTCACCGTCGAACATCCATCCATCCGCCCCGGAAAGCAATGCATACGCTACGTTCCGGATGCTGCTTTGCAGCGGTGCATTGGGTTTTGCAGCTGGTCCGGTTCCTTGTATCCACTGACGTTGGAGGTCAACCGGAATTTCATCGCCTTCAAAATTTCCTTCACGTGCCTCTTGAACGGTAATTGTTGTACGGAGAATATAAGCGGAAGGTTCCAGGAAACCAACCCTTTTCTTCTGCCTCTGGCGGTCAGCGCGGGTCTTTAACCGGATCGCCATCATTTCCTTTACATCCTCGTTGAAGTGAGCGAGTGCATCCAGGGCTTCCAGCACTTCCGGCGTGTAGACGTCGCTGTAAGTTTCCATTAGGTTTCCCCGGATTGTAAAATTTTTTGAAGCTACCGTTGCCATATCCATACTAATTAGTATTTAAAATTATAATGTTCTTGAAGAGAAAAGATGTTTTTTTTCTTCACGCAAGTTGGTGCCGGATTTGTTCAGCAGCAAGGGTAACAAATAAAGCCCAATACCGTGCAGCAATGCCTGTATAACCCAGGCAGTAAAGAATATAGCATCGTTACACGTGCATCTGGATATGAATTGCACAGAAATCTTCCAATTTGCTAATAGAAAATCCGAGATATTGACCGTCTGATTTCATCATGCATTCACCCTGGCAACGCAAGACCTTGTGATGCGCAAAAGATTTACCATCAAGTTTGACTTTAACAGAAAGATCAGAAACCGGTATCAGCTCACGGATCGGCCGAACCGGACCTGATGTGGTGTTGACTAGTGAAAGAATATATTCTCCCGGTTTTCTAACCGACCTTGTAAGACCCATGTACACACTCGATGGTGCATTGGTACTAATGTTGATACCGTCGCTGGCGAGGTGACGAATGCTTCGATTCAAAAGATTTCGAGGATCCGGATGACCCGGATCAAAACTCAAAACATCCGGTTGATTGGCAAAATAAATAACTCTTCCTTTTCCATACGAGTGTTCTACTACCGTAGGATAATCCGTTGGAAAGCCGTGAACAGAGGCCTTGTCTGGAGGCTGATTCTGAATAGTGGGGACCCATGTGCAAATAACTTCGGATGATGATACAGGTTTCGTCAGTGCGGTAAAGCCGGCAGTAAATAGCAGCTCAGTACTGTCGCTATCAGGTTGAACGATTGGGTGCTTTTTATTCAGAATGAACTGATAATTGTCTTTTTTCGTATTTTCCTTTCTTCCTGTATAATGGACACCAAAAACATCAGTAAGCCCAAAATCCTTGCGCTCCTCACCTTCTGTATCAAAGAGGCTCGTCGCATACGTAGCAATCAGGTTACCTCCCTGGTGAACGTACGCCTTTAATAAATCGATCTCTTTATCCGACATACATCTCACATTCGGCAATATGACAAGTTTGTAACGCTGCAATTTTTCGATACTCAATTGATCGTCGAGGAGAAAATCATGGGGGATATGATTTTCCATCAGCACTGTTTCTACTCCGCGTATATCAACACCGAATTGATCGCCTTCCGCAGATTTGTTTCGATATGACAGACGTGTAGGCCGGGAGTAGTAAATACCAATTGAAGATACCGGTACATGCTGTTCTAACAATTCTTCATTGGTTTTTACAAAGTGGTATGCATCAGATTCGTTGAATGCATTCCGTCGGTCATGCGTTACTGTCGGGACGTTGGTAAAATAGCAATTCCAGAACCTGCCACCTGCTGAAAGAATTTGCCATAACCATACCTTCAGATCAACAGGTGGATCAATTACGAGCCTATGTGAAGTGCCATTGCCACCATACATTACGACGGCTTCCCTTTCGGGAGACATTGATTTCAAAAATTTGATGATCGTACTACCATAGTTCAAATTTTCATAATGGATATCCTCATTGTTTTCAGTAAGGAATGCCACGCTCACAAGGATGTCAAAATGCTTTTTTGCATTGTTCAGATCAATGCCGGTGTCGATGCGTTGCTGGCTCACACCGTAGATACTAAAAACCTCCGCTGTATAGGCCTTATCGTTACCGAACGATTTCACCGTTTTTTTGATTCGTTCCATACATTGGTCAGCAGCAATGGTTTTCCAGTTCATATATTCCTGGAGTTCTGGCGAACTGGCTGTCATCGCAGGCAACGCCTTCCCTGAGAAATTCTTATAGGCTTCTGCACATTTTGAACAATAACAAATTCCATTGAAGCCCGGTGCATTGTGCCATATCCCATCAATGCCATAATTTTTGAGCACATAGGCAACGAACTGGTTTGCATATTCATTTCGATATTGGCCCATGTAACACGATTCATACAGTTTCGGCCTTGTGTAACTTGTCTGCACCGGATTTTCGGCAGCATCTTTTTTGAACCAGTCCGGGAACTTTTTATAGACATGCTCTTCCACACCTCGAAAATCAATTCGGCCAATCACCCGGATTCCTTCCTTCTTGCAGGCTGCAGAAATTTCCGCCAGAATATCCCGCTTTCCCATGTACATATTCAAATTGGCTGCGGGTAAAGGATTTTGGAAGAAATCAACAATCCCTCCTGCATTCACACAAAGGGCATTGCCACCGATTTTCTTTACATAGTCAACAACAGCCGCGGCATCATAATCTCTTGCATCGGTTTCACGCAGGACGGTATGCATGATGCGCAATGGCCGCTGATACCAAAAAAGATCTTGATTATCCTGACTGTTCTCAAATGAATTCAGTTGACTTAATACAGGAGAAATCATCAGACCGCCGGCCAACACCGCACTGCTTTGAATAAAGCTCCGACGATTCAGATTGTTACCGGAAGCACAGGTGTATGACATAATGGAATATTTTTTGTTTTTTTGCCAGTGAAGGAATGCAAATATTGGAATACAGATCGACAACTCAATTCAATGATTGAATTCAAATTCTACTCATTCATGACTTAAAAAGAACCAATGATAGCGTGAAAGTTTTCATTCTTATTAGATCAGAATTATCAGTCTGAGACTTCATCTAATAATTTGAGGATGGAATGATATTCCTGGCCAACTGCCGCCGATAATGTCATCTCACATGTTCGGGAACTGGAATAATAACCATCATAAGCAGTCGTCTTTACTTCGTTCGACTCGATCTTTGTAGCTGATGCTGTTAACTGCGGATAGTAAAAACCTCTGTCCCCTGCCATACCACAACACCTGGAAAAAAAAGGAATATCCGATCGGTTTGCGCATGCCTTCCCGATACTTTGCAACTGTGCCAGTGAACCCATTTTGAAAACCGAACAAACGGGATGAAAAACGATCGCTTCTTTGGGTTTAGTGATATTCAGCCTCGGCAGAATCGTCTGCGCAGCAAAATCGATCACATCAACTATCTGCATGTTTTCAAACTTCGCCCGATTTTCCTCGGTCAGATAATTTCTACATGAATTGAAAGTTTGCGTGCAACTGGTTACATCCAGCACGATCGGGATCTTCCCCGCATCTGAACTCTGCCATAGCTTGCTGATGGTTTCATTCGCCGTGAAGTGAAACGCGTTCGTAAATCCTTTTGAGGAAAAAATTTGACCGCAACAAGTGCCTTGAATATCTGGCGGTACGATTACATCTACATTCGCTTTCCGACAAACTGATAAAAAAAGATCGGGGTTTTCATCACCCATGATCCGGGAAATACAGCTCGAAAAATAGACCACCTTTTGATTGCTCTGTCCGGTCAACAGGCTTTTTACTTTTCTTCCTGGCTTACGTAAGTGATTTGACCAAACTGGCATAGATGGCAGAAGTTCCTTCACGCCGCTTGTAAATCTCTTCATGAAATTGGGACCGAAGACACGATTGAGAAAGAACCCCGACTTCAATGCGAATGCCGAGCTACGTTCAAAAAGGTAGAAATGCCTTGCTACCCAGGTTGCCATTTTATTTTGGAAAGTTGAATGGTTCTCTTTTCTCAAACGTTTGATCAGGTCACCGGTATTGATATCAACCGGGCAATTCGTGGCACACATGCCATCCACCGCACAGGTATTTATTCCATCGTAATTAAATTCCTTCAATAAAATTTTCCTGGTTGCAGTATCGCCTGCTTCCTCGAGCCTCTTCATTGCACGGCGCACACCGATCCGGCGCCTTGGGGTCAGGGTTAGGTCGCGGCTGGGACAACTCTGTTCACAAAAGCCGCACTCAATACATTTATCAACTTCTTCTTCCACTGTTGGCATCACTTTCAAATTATGAACATGCGTCAATTTATCTTCAGTAATGACAATGCCTGGATTGAGCAGGTTTGCGGGGTCTACAACATTTTTCAATCTTTTCATTACCTGGTAAGCCTCAGGTCCCCATTCTTTTTCAATAAACGCCGATACTGCGCGCCCGGAACTGTGTTCGGCTTTTAATGCGCCATCATATTTATTTAAGATTAAATCAAAAAGGTCGTCATTGAACTTATGATAATGATCAACATCTTCCTTTGAAAAAAAACTTTGAGAGATAACAAAATGCAGGTTGCCATCTTTTGCATGCCCAAAGATGATCCCGTTTTCATAATTGTATTTATCAAACAGGTATTGAACATCCAACACCGCTTCACCCAAACGTTCCACCGGGAAAGTAAAATCTTCCATTAATGCAGATGTACCCCTGGCTCTCATCCCCGCAACTGAAGGGTACATGCCCTTCCTAATCTTCCACATGACCGCCTGCTCTTTCGCATCGCGGGTAAAATAGGGAGGAAAAAGTAATGGCAAATCTTCCATTACCGGCCTGGCTTTTTCGAATTTTCCCAGCAAACTCTCCAGGGTGCTTTCCTGGAATTCGCATAAGATAGATGATCCATTTGCAGGCAGGTCTTTTAACAGGTTCGGAACGCCGGCCATATTCTCTACCGAACGCAAGGAGGCCCTGTCCATAAATTCCAGTGCTTCGGCTCCTGTACTCTTTAGGGCAGAAATAGTATTGCAGGCTATCACTGGATCTTCGAAATACAACATGCCAGTGATCTTATAAGGCAAATCCGGAACTGTATTCAATACTGCTTCTGCAATAAAAGCCAACGTGCCCTCTCCACCAACGATCACATGAGTGAGAATATCAAGTGGATGCTCGAAATCGATGAACGCATTCATGCAATATCCCACCGTATTCTTCTGTCTGTATTTTTTTCGTATACGTTGAACGAGTTCACTATTATTCAATATTTCATTTCTTAACGATCGAAGCTCTTCGGCTATATCGGTCGCTTCTCTTTCAAAACGGTCGTAATCTCCAGGTAATTCAGAATTAAAAACCAGGCCGTTTGGCAATACAAAAGTCATAGACTTTAAGGTGTGATAAGAATTTTGTACTACCCCGCAGCACATGCCGCTTGAATTATTGGATAAGATACCGCCCATCATGGCAGCATTGATGGAGGCAGGATCAGGACCAATTTTTCGTCCATATTGTTTTAATGCATGATTAACATTCGCACCGATGACTGCTGGTTCAACACGCACTGTTGCCCCTTCGTTTTCGGGAACAACCTTCCGCCAGTAATTGCTTAGGTCTACCAGTATGCCGTCGGTAACAGCCTGGCCGGAAAGACTCGTACCTGCTGCGCGAAAAGTGAGATGGATCTGTTCACGTTTCGAAAACTCAAATATCTTCTGGATTTCTTCAATAGAGATGGGCTGTACAACAGCGCGCGGTATCAAATAAAAATGACTGGCATCGCTTGCATAAGCGTAGCGGTCAATCAGCCTGGCTTTGATCCGGTTCTCCGGCAATATATTTCGCAATTGTTTTTCTAAACCATCCATCGATGCGGTATTGGCCAGTCAAAATAAGCATTGTTTGCATTAATATTTCGATCATTGGAAAAATTCACCCTCGGCAGTGTTATCCGATCGCAATAATCGCGAGTCGTAGTATAATTATTCAATTTTCCCGGCGTTGCATCTGTATTCAGTTGAAGATAATCATCATATTCCCGATAAACCACTTTATCAACGCTGTCACTTGCCATACATCGAAATAGAAAAAAATGTAGAAAGCATAATAATGAAAATATTTTTCATGCTACAGGAGAGGTATTAACGTTGAGTATGTGTGTATCACTGATTTAAAAAGGTTTGACACCGGTGGGCTGAGCTCCTGCCAATTGATCAGTTAGTCCCTCTATTATTTTTATCCCTTTGTGAACTGAATTACGGATCTTATCCAAACTAAAATCCCGTTTACTATAATCAGGATTATCTATTAACGTTCTCAGGTGCTCTTCAAGCTCCTTTAATGACGCCTTAATTTTTGAATCCGTCGACTTTGCTGCTAATCCTCTTAAAATTCTTATTTTTTCAAAATCAACTATTCCTTCTCTTAATTTCTCGAATCGTATACTGCTGTTTCCTCCAGGATAAACGAGAAAGCAATCTCCGGCCGGCCACATTGTGTGGCGCGCATCCCTCATAGGATCTTCAGGCCATGCGTCATAAGCCCAACGCAAAAAACCATCATATCCGTACGCAGCTGCGTACCAGCTAATATACCGTCCTTCCACAGGAGGTGAAAAAACAAAATTGTTTGGTCTGGCAGGATTGCAGCACACGTAATAGGTTGTAGAGAATCCTTTTGCGGTCCGTTGTTTGACGTCATTCACACCAGGCTCCTTTCCCAATAGCGGGGAATAATCATCCAGCAATCCTGTTAGCTCGGGATGCCAGTCTCCCGCATAAGTGATCCGCCATTTTTTTGAATGATCCTTAATAACTTTTGCAGCAGCCATCGTAATATCAAGCGAATTTTCATTTATTCCCAAGTAAGTTTTTTCAAACCATCCTTTTTCTTCGAGATGTGTTTTTAGATCAGTCAGAAAAATATTCCAATGGGCCTTGAACTTGTCAGAATTAGGAGCCCATTCTTCATATATGTAATTACCGGTAGCTTGGTTCATATAGCGGAACCGGTAGCCCCACGGAACCGGCGTATAAATTGTAATGCCCTGATCAATTCCCGTTTCCACAGCTAACTGCACGTAGTCATCAAATATAGTATAGTCGAATTTCCATGAACCATCTTTACGTTTAATCCAATCAATCATTCCACCTTCAATCATGTAAGAATTATCGGCCCATGGCGAGTGTACTGCATACGTCGTGATATACTTTCCTCCCGCGTCCGCATACAATTTAAGATGCTTTTTAAGCAGAGCCTTGTGTTCCGCAGACCATGGTTCCAATTGATAATACGAGGCAACCACCCATGGATTCTGCCATAAATCAAGCCTGTATTTCCAATCCTTTGGTTTGGGTAATACCTGGTTTTGGACCTTTATTTTCAAATTTAGAATTGCATTTCCCTTTTCAGAACTTACTTCAAGACGTCCATTATAAATACCCGATTCGGTTGTTGCAGGTATTTCAATGGATAACCAAACAGGCCTAACTGTTCTGCCTGGCAAATCAAATCGCTCAAATGACTCAAACCTATCAGGCATTAAATAAGCAGTATCAGGTGAACCAGACGCGCAATCCAAAACCTCCGCGTCATAGGGATAATTTGACACGACATAGCGCACCATATTCAATTGAATATTTTTTTTGCTCAATACTTTCCCTTTGCTGTTTATCAAATCATTTACTTTAAAACGTACCTGGTTTACAGTATCCGGCGACCAAACTAAAATCTGAGCGTTCAGGCGTTCGCCTTTCCAGCCAGTTTCTTCCCACGACGCTTTTTCATTTTGTAAGCCCGGAACTTCAGTTCTGAGGTAGAGTTCATCCGTTGATCCAAATGCAGCGTTTAAGCCCTGCTTCTGTTTTGTCCATTTCACAGTATCAACAGGAGTATCAAATGTATATTCCGACTGGTAATGTTGTTCGGGTCTTGGAACTTTTGATACCTGGATCTGAGCTTTCTGAAGCTGCGCCACTGTGGTCATCCCAATATGAGTAAGCAAGCAACAGAACAATATGAGCTTTGTCATTTTCGCGCTTTTTAAAAGCAAAGGAAAAATATCCTTGTCATACTTTCATCAATAAAATTCAAACGTAGCTTCTATTAATTTCGCCAATGGTTTCAGTCTTTTCCGAGGTTCGAAATCCGGGTTTCAAATTTTCGACAGGTTCGGAACCTGATACTCTATTCTACCAGCCCGTATTCTGGTCAAGTTTTCCCTGCGACAATTGAATTTCTTTTAAAGAAATTGGATCGCGGTAACGTTTCGCCAGAAACCTTCGAGATGTTGTAGGTTCGGCTATAATAAATGCATTATTGTCAACTTCAATATCTACTCCTACCCGAAGAGCGGGATACCTTTGTTGATTCTGTTCCCAGAAATTTAACTCCTTTGATCGCTTGTGGTAAAACTGTTTCCGCAGTCTTCCATCTCCTTAAATCATCCCGAAGGAAACCTTCGAACGCCAGCTCAACGGTTCTTTCCCTTCTGATTTCGTTCAGCATATTTAAGCCATTCAGTGTGACGTGGGCATTTCTAAGACGAGGCATATTTGCCCGGCTTCTTAACAAATTAATTGTACGATCAAGATCGGCATCGGAGATGCTTCCGTTTTTCTCATGCAAAGCTTCAGCGAGGATCAATAAAACTTCAGCATAACGAAATTCTTTAAAATCATATTCACCTTGAAAATGGGCAGCATCGAGGGTTTCGTCCAGAAACTTGCGCAGCATATATCCGGTACGCGTAGCATTATTTCCGGTAAATCCAGGGTATGTCGGTTGCCATAGCCCACCTTCAAAAAATATTTCGCTTCCCGGAACAACGAATGTCATCGACATACGCGGATCGCGGTTTTGAAACTCACTGGTGAGGGTGTTATATCCCTGGAATAATGGTGATTGCTCAAGTATGCTAACTCCTTGCAGTGGTCCTTTTTCATCTCTTACAGTTCCTCTTAA
>DAINQQ010000083.1:0-22500 GCA_036742645.1 Flavitalea sp. | reverse complement strand
CTCCAGATAGCAATATTTAGCAACTGTACATAAAACCTCGCGGATTTTATTACCCGCGTTCCTTTCACATTAATTTCCGGAATATTATAAGCAACATTCAGATGCCGGAATCTCAGGAATTTCGCATCCTGGATATCTGATGAATTAAAGCCGCGGTCATAAGCAGGCGCCTGGTAGTAGGCAACATCTCCTGCCTTTTGCCATTGTTGAGTAAGAAGTCTTTTTGATGCATTTACAGATGAATGAAATCCGGCGATTCCCCTGGTTATCCAGTTTTCAATATTGTTATACCGCGATACATCGAACTGGTAAGAAAATAACGCGCTAAGAGTTATTCTTCCAAACCGGAAGTCTGTGTAAATTCCACCAACATGTTTTGGCAGGAAGGTTCCGTACTTGGCAAATAAGTCTGCAGCTCCCGGATCGAGGGTTTCTTTACCATCCTTTGTCTCAAATCTCGGTTTGCCTGTCGCGGGATCTGCACCCAGGTAATGTTGCGCATAATGTGACCCGTAAGGAAGCCCTTCTCTTATAATAAATGTGCCTGTTGGAATTTCATTAACCGGTCCCAGGTCTTCAATCTCATTTTTATTAATAGCATGATTAAGACCTACAGTCCAGTCAACTTGTTTTGTCTTAACAATATCAACAGCAACACTCACTTCAAGGCCCTGGTTGGTCATAACACCAGCATTAACAGGAGTTAAAAAACCAACACCATAACCTGATGTGCCAGGAAGAGCCAGGTTTACAAACAGATCTTTCGTTGTCTCTTTGTAAACATCCAGGGTTACTCTTGCCCGGTTGGTCCACATGCCAATATCCACACCGATGTTTGCTTTCTTGATTGTCTCAATCTTCAATTCAGGATTTCCCGCTGTATTTGGACCTTGGCCAGTTACTGGAGAACCAGCGTATTGAAACTGTGAAGAAGACGAAAAGGAAACAACCTGGGGACCCAGATAATTAGTTACAGTAGCGAATGTAGTTCCAGGCGCCTGTCCCACATTATATGTACTTGTACTGATACTTCCAATATTGGGTACAGCACCATAAGAAGCACGGGCTTTCAGGTCGGTGATAAAATTCTGATTCTGCATAAAGTTTTCCAAAAAAGCATTCCAAACAATGCCCGCCGACCAGGTTGTGATCTCTTTGTTTGTTTCGTTCGCGATCCTTGAAGTACCATCACGCCTGATGTTGGCATTTATTGTATACTTATTATCCAATGTATACCTGGCGTTTCCGAAATAAGAACGAATTCCGTACCCTGATTTTGCGCTTGAAGCATTTTGTGGATAGGTTGTTTGGCCCGGACCAACCGCAATAGTTCCGGCACCCTGTCCGGTTTGATCAAGACGTGGATCTAAATTATATAAAGTAAAACCAAGGCCTTTGTTATAGCCGCGAATGACTTCAAAATAAGCTCCGACCTCCAGCTCATGCCTGTCGAAGCTGTTTGAATAGACAGTACTTAATGTATTGATGAGCTGAGCATTTATTTCGTGCGCTTCGGAATTGATCCCCGACCCACCAAAAGACTGTAGACTTCCTATATAGGAATTTGCTTTTATAAAACGTTGCCACCTGTCATCAGATACATCGATGCCTAATGTATTCCTGATAGTCAGTGTTGGCAATAACTTGTAGGCCAACGTCAGACCTGAATTGATCTTAATTTGATTCTGCTGCCACACTGAATTTTCCATACCCTCCAGCACATTACCAATCTGTTTTAATGCCAGGGTGGTATTTGTGCCATATATTATGGATCCGTCGGGTCTGTATGGATTTTCATACGGCTTCGCCCTCCAGGCCATCTGGAAGGAATTTCTAGCGCTGTTGCCCAGGAGTTCTCCTTCTGAATAATTGGTGATCGAATAGCCGGCAAGAGTATTAAATTGAATAGAGAGTTTATTAGCCGTATGGTCAATATTAAACCTGCCAGTGAATCTTCTTAACCGGGAGCTAAGGTCCGTTCCTTCCTGGTCAAACACTCCGGCCGAAAGAAAAAACCTGGTTTTATCAGTTCCACCACTTGCATTGATTTCATATAATTGAGACATGCCTTGTCTGAACAGATGATCTTTATAATCAGTATTGATCTTTCCGATACTGTCCAATAAAAAATCATTTCTGGCTTTTTGAGCATCCGTCAGTGTTGCATACACCGGGTTGTTTTTAGAATAATCCCATCCAGGTGTGCTCGCTAATTTCAGTCTTTCTTCATATTGTAAAATCTCGCTTGTATTCATCATATCGAATTTGTTCCAATTTGGTGGCTCCGTAAATCCAAACTGGGTTCGAAAGGTGAAATTAGAGGTGCCGGCTTTTCCCTTTTTGGTTGTGATGACTATAACCCCGAGGCCACCACGCGCTCCGTATAGCGCGGCGGCTGAAGCATCTTTTAGTATTGTGATCGATTCGAAATCATTCGGGTTTATAGTTTGCATGTCCTGGGCGGCCAGAGGAATACCGTCTACAACGAATAGGGGTTGAGCGAACGCTCCGGTTATAGAATGTATTCCCCGGATGTTAATATTAGCGCTTGTGCCCGGTTGGCCCGAATTTGAGTTGATCAATAATCCTGGTGCCCTTCCCTGTAAGGCCTGGTCAAAAGCACCAACGGGAACTGTTTCAACAACTTTTGCAGACAGCACACTGGCGGCACCCACAAAACGCCCCTTTCTCTCGCGCCCGTACCCGGTCACTACAACCTCTTCCAGGTTCTTAGTATCGTCTTTTAGATTAATTGTATAAGAATCGTTCTGACCAATTGGCATTTCCGTGGAAAGGTGATTAATCGCGGAAATTACCAGCGCCTTGGCCGAGGCCGGTACATTAAGTCGGAATTCACCATTTGCATCGGTGGTCGTACCCGTTCTGGACCCCTTTATGAGTATAGAAGCACCGAAAACTGGATCCCCTTTATCGTCGGTGACTTTTCCTGTAACGGTTCGGGAGGATTGAGCAGATAGCTCGAGGGAATACAATAGCAGTATAGCCATTGCAATAAATAGCAATTTTCTCATGTGCGTTAATTTTGGAATGAACGTAAGATGATGCAATCGCAAGAAAAACCTTGCGGAATCTTATCTTGTTAAGACAGCTTTTCATTTACGATGCTGCTTTTATCTCAATAATTTACCGTTTGCGCGACTTCAAAGCCGTTAAAAGAAGTGTTGGAAGAAAGATCAGGTTGGTAAGTGTTGCAAGGACCAGGGTTAAGGATGTCAGCCATCCAAGTGCCTGTGTTCCTCCAAAGCCGCTGAAACAAAATATTACAAATCCTGCGATCAGAACGAGTGAGGTGTATATTATGCTGATACCGGTTTTATGAATAGTATCAATCACAATATCTTTGGCGGGTTTGCTGCTGGCCTCCAATTCCTGTTTATAGTTCACGAGAAAACGAATCGTAATGTCGATAGCGATGCCAAGTGCGATGGAAAAAACGAGCACCGTGGAAGGCTTGATCCGGACACCTGCCCAGCCCATAACTCCTGCTGTTATAATAAGAGGAATGACATTTGGTATTAAAGAACAGATCAGAATTTTGAATGATCTGAACAGGTAGAGCATACACAATGCAATTAACAAGAATGCCCAGAGGATACTTTCCTTTAGTCCATTGATGATAAAAGTGCTACCCTCTAAGAATGTAACACTGCTACCCGTGTACTCCACATGATACCTGGACGAATCGAACAATTGAGAACTTTTATCCTGCACCGTCGAGATGATAACCTCCAATCGTTTGCTTCCTACATCAGCCATATTTATACTGATCCTTGCTTGCTGCCTGGTGCTATCCATAAAGCTTCGGATGATTCTTGAAAAATTACCTTCCTTCCCTGAACTGTCTTCACCTTTTGTTCCAAGATATTGAGCTAGAAAGCCAATATCAAAGGAATTTGGGAGGCCGTAGCTGGTACTGTCTCCATCGTAATAAGCCTGGCGGGCGAACTTCATTCCTTCGACGATGGAAAGAGGTTTTGCCATATAAGGCTGCGCCTGGATGAAGGAAGACAATGAGTCAATCTTCGAAAAAATTTGAAGAGGGTTTATTCGTAATCCATTTTTTCGTTTTGTGTCAACAATGATCTCCAGAGGCATCACTCCTTTAAAATTTTTTTCGAAAAACTTTAGGTCGACATATAACTTGTCAGTCTTGGGAAGATCGTCAACAATAAAGCCTTCCGATTTAAGTCTGAATATTCCGATTACAGAAATTGCGAGAATGAGCGCGGTAAACCCATAAATAGCTTTTTGATGATGAAGAGACCATATCTCGAGTTTGTCCAGAATCGCCAGTAGCCATCTGTTCTCAAGATACTTTGTGTGCCGCTCCTTGGGCGCGGGCAAAAAACTCAACACGGCGGGAATAAGAACTATTGAGATAAAAAACAAAGCCATGATATTAATACCAGCTACAACACCAAACTCTTTTAATATGGCGCTTTTGGTTAAGGCAAAGACTGCAAACCCTATTGCCGCGGCGATGTTACAAAACAATGTAACAATCCCCATCTTCCGGATCATCTCAATAAGGGCTGAACGTTTTTCTCCGGTATCGTTGTAAGATGTATGGTATTTATTCAGAAAGTAAATGCAGTTCGGAATTCCTATGACTACAACCAGTGGCGGGATTAATGCATTCAGTAACGTGATATTGTAACCTAACAGATGCATCGTTCCCAGGCTCCACACCACGCCAATAATAACAACCGACAATGAAAGTAAAGTAGCACTGAAGCTTCGAAAGAACAGAAGGAGAATAATTGCTGAAAGAAGAATTGAGCCTGCCAAAAACCACCGCATTTCCCCGGCAATCCTTGTCGCCATACTCGTGCGGATCAAAGGCAGACCACTGTAATGCATTTCTATTTGATGCCTTGCGCCAAATTCGTTCCCCGCTTTCACAATCTGGTTCACAACGCCGGTCCTTCTTTTCGAGTTAAGCACGTCTTTATTAATCCGAATACCCATCAGATACGCATTCGACGCAGGGTTGTAGAGCAGGCCGTTATAGAAGGGAAGATTAAAAAAGACATGCTTTGCACTGTCGATCGTGGCTTGGGACAAAACGCCTTCAGGAAATATTCGGCTCGCCAATAATTTTTCTGAAACAGTGTCTTTTACAAGGTTCGTCGCAGCGGGGATGCTTAAGATATCTTCTACCGACGGCACTTTTCTTATAGTTTCTACCAGTGTCGTATAATCGTTATAGAACGTCTGTGTAAAAAACTGGTTGGTTTGAATTCCAATCACCAACAGGTTGCCATCTTCTCCAAATTTTTTTCGGAATTCCTGGTATGCTTTGTATTTAGGATTATCGGTCGGAATGGCTTTGGAAAATTCATAGCTTAATTCAACTTTCGACGCATGGAATGCCATGAATATTGTAGACACCAGGAGCAATACCAATAAAACCCATCTATACTTCAAAACGATACGAGCTACGCCTTCCCACATTTTTTTTCACGCGAATTTACGGCAAATCGGGCCCGAATGAGCACGAATAATGTTTCAAATCCGTACCGGACGGCTAAAACCCTGCTAGGTCTTAAAAACATCACTGATGCAGGTCAGTGGGGTGAATCCGTGTAAATCGATATGATTCCGTGGCGATACATTAGCGTAAATTAGCTGCCTTAATTTGTGTCATTACGTGTTACATAAAACAAAGGGCATCGTTATCCGAGTTGTAAAGTATGGCGAAACCAGCGTTATTGTAAGTATCTACACAGAGCTTTTCGGCATACAGTCATATATCGTTAATGGAGTAAGGACTTCTTCAAAGAAAGGAAGCGGCAAAGCAAATCTGTTTCAGCCTGCTGCGATCCTTGATCTCGTGGTGTATCATAACGAACTAAAAAACATCCAGCGGTTAAGGGAATTTAAGTGGGCATACCTGTATAACAACCTTTTTTTCGATGTCATTAAAAATTCAGTGGCTTTATATATGATCGAGTTAATGCAGAAAAGCCTAAAGCAACCTGAACCTAACGCAGATCTTTTCCATTTCCTGGAGGACGCATTTTTACACCTGGATAAAAGCGATGGAGTAATCGTAGCTAACTACCCTCTTTTTTTCGCACTTCATCTCTCGGGTTTTTACGGATTTCGTTTTAGTGATACATACTCGCCTAAAAATAATATTCTCGATTTGCAGGAAGGCGAATTCGTGCCCGAACAGCCAGCACACCGTTTCTTTTTGGAAGGCGACTATAGCTATATTACATCACAACTGCTAAAAGTTATGCAGCCTCATGAATTGAAACAAATCAAACTAAATAACGAAATGAGGAGAGTATTGTTGAATGCATATGCGATCTTCTATGCATTGCATATACAGGATTTTGGAACGATGAAATCTCTGCCTGTGCTGCAAGAAGTTTTAAGTTGAGACAAGGCGCTCGTCCGAAGTTTACCACATAGTCTGGAGTTAAGGGCCTAACCTTTCGATTAATATAACTTTTTACCTTAGAAGGAAAAGCCCCCTGCGGTTAAAACCTTGTGTGAAAAATAGAATTCACATAGAAAAGAGGTCGTATTATCGGAATGAAAGGGCGCCTCTGTGTCAACCTCTGTGTGTCTCCTATGTTCCTGTGATTCTATATGGTAAAAAAATCCGCTCCTGAAATGATTTACAAAACTCGCGTAGATCTGAGATTTCGTTGTTGTACATTTTCCAACAACACAATTCCTGGCTTTTTTCCTTTTTCAAAACTGCCATAAGTTTTTTGTATCCCCAGGGCAGTTGCTCCGTTGATTGTTACCCATTTCAGAACTTTTTCCATCGCTTCCATATAGGAAGTTGCGGAAAAATATTGTGAGCCGAGCACTGCTTCCATTTCCTTAGAAATATCCAGTTGCCAGTTACTGCTATAGCTATCTGTTCCCAGAACAATGTGGCAATCATGCTTCACAAACAACTCAAGGGGAGGGAAGGTATTCTCGATATATCTATTTGCATTTACACAGAGACAATAGATTAGCCGTAAGCCGTTTCGTTCCGCATACTCATTTGCAAAAACGATGTCCTCTTCCGACATATAAGTATTATGTATCAGCAAAATGGTTTGGCCGTTATTGAAGTAGGGCAAATAAGATTGGATGCTGCTTTTGCCGGTTATCGGGAATGGCGAGCCAGTGATGCCGAAAATGCGGAATAATTTTAAATAGTCTCCCGATCCTGTCTTATACAATTCGTCTTCAGCTGGATGCTCCTGGTTATGAATCGAGATGATCTGGTGTTTGGTTGCTTCATTGATCAACTGAAACGTCTTTGGACTAATGGTATAAGGTGCGTGTGGCGTGAGCGCATTACGGAAATTTTCGGGCAAAAGCTTTTGATGTTGACTGAGCACGCCACTGTAATGATCAACGCGATCAACGGCGTTTTGGTCAGTAAAGCTTAATATCTCGATAAAACTGTTCCAGTAAATATCGCTTTTCGCTTTCTGCGATACAGCATCAGCGGTATTGCAGATATCCCCCACGGCAACAATTCCATTTTTGTACATTTCCTGCTCGGCCCTGGTGATCGCTTCCTGAATGATCTCCTGTTCAAACCCTCTTTTTTGTACAACAGAAACAAGAAAGTCGATTAATCCGGTATGGGGAGGGATTACATCTTTGAGATGGCTTAGTTCTAAATGACAATGACAGTTGATAAAACCAGGGGACAAAATTCCGGCAAGGACGTTCACCTCGTCGCCGGCATCGTTCATAGAGACGATGTTCTCTACTATACCCTTTTCATCGGTAATAAGCACCGCATCTTCTAAAAATTCATGTCCATTAAACAAATAATCTGCAGTGAACTTTCTAAAACTCATATAAGAATTGAAACAATTAACTTTGCAAACCTTTTTCGGATGCGTTCAATAAAGAGGAGATATGCACTCCATTGAACTGTAACAATAATAGATCGCGTTGGTTGAAAAACTTTAGCGAGCCTAAAAATAAATAAACTATGTTAGACAAGTTAGAAGCCATAAAAGCAAGATTTGATGACCTCGGAGTGGCCCTAACCAATCCTGAAGTAGTAAACGATAACAAAAGGTTTACGCAGGTAAGCAAGGAATATCGAAGCCTCGAAAAAATTGTGAATGCCTATAACGACTACAAAAAACTTTTGGATGATATCGACTTTTATAAAGAAGCATTGAATGGCGATGACGAAGAAATGCGTGAATTAGCGAAGGTTGAGGCGCCAGAGCTTGAGCCTAAAAAAGAGCAGATCGAGTCCTATATCCGCCAACTGTTGATTCCCAAAGACCCACAAGATGAAAAGAACGCGATTATTGAAATAAGAGCTGGCACCGGCGGCGACGAGGCAAGCCTCTTTGCAGGGGATCTTTTGAGAATGTACCTGAGATATTGCGAAAAAAGAGGCTTCAAAACTGCCATTTTGAGCGAAAGTGAAGGAACAGTTGGCGGATACAAGGAAGTGCAGGTAGAGGTAACAGGTGATGATGTTTACGGTACCCTCAAGTTTGAGAGTGGAGTTCATCGTGTCCAAAGAGTCCCAGATACCGAGACAAGTGGACGGGTGCATACGTCCGCTGCCACGGTAGCAGTAATGCCTGAAGCAGAAGAAGTTGATGTAGAGGTAAAAGACAGCGAAGTAAAGATGGAAACGGCCAGGAGCGGCGGTGCCGGAGGACAAAATGTAAACAAAGTGGAAACAAAAGTGCTACTCACTCACATACCAACCGGAACTGTTGTCATATGTCAGACAGAACGCACGCAACTAGGCAACAGGGAAAAGGCTATGCAAATGCTTAGAACCCGTTTGTATGAAGAGCAGGTGCGAAAACAGGAAGCAGAAATTTCACGACATAGAAAAAGTCTGGTAAGTACCGGTGACAGGAGTGCCAAAATCCGCACCTATAACTATCCGCAAGGACGGGTTACTGACCATCGCATAGGACTTACTATATACAATCTTGACTCTGTCATGAACGGTGACGTTCAGGAGTTTATTGATGCTTTACAGTTTGCAGAAAACGCGGAAAAGATGGCGAAACAGAACTAACGATCCTCTCATGCAATGTTAATAGTTTGAGAAATTGGTTCTGCGGTGGGGGAAACAAATCTACACGTACATACCTTGCATACGCAAAATCGAAAAACATCTAAGATCTTCGGAAAGAATGTTTTAAACCTTATTTAACGAAATAGAGTATACTAATGGCATTGGTTTTGCGTTGTATATAAGAGTTCTTCAAATTTTATTTAAAGCAGTCAATTTTCTCATAAGCAGTTAGTTTTGGTTACGGCCTCTGTTTCTACAGAGGCCATTCTTTTTTTAGGGCCCTCAAGTTCGCCTGAAATAAAAGAAAATGCCGAACACGATTGCGCTCAAAGAATTGGCCAAAATATCTCCTTTATCGAATGATCTATTTGGTATATAATTGAGTTGAATATACTCCAGGCAGACTCCTAAAGCAACTGTAAAGAGGGCTATCAGCAGAACTGTTCGGCGCCCGTTCCTGTTCCAGTCTTTCTTTTGTAGATAATATAGACACCAGAATAAAATAATACCTCCGAACAGGATTACATGAATGATTTTGTCCAGATGCGGAATGTCCAGATTGAATAAACCTTTTGATGGGAATGCAGATCCTGGCAAACAAAGCAGGATAACAGTTAGTAAGGTCCAACCGACAGGAACGAGAATTGAAGATGTAAGTTTCCTAATAAATGCCTTCATACGGCTGAAAGATAAAATAAAACCGCGAGTCTGCTAAGACGCTTTCCCCATAACGTACATTGGACCCTGTGGGGTAGTACTGCCTCCTCGTTTTTCAAGTGTAACAGCAAAAACCTGGGCACGCGGGATATTTTTCATACGCAATAGTCCCGCGGCATTTTGTACTTCAAAAACACCAGCATCGATTGGTTGGCCATCAACAATCGCCCACAATTGGTATTGCTGGTCGGATGGAGGCTGAGGCAGATTGTTGACCATCAGGTATACGTCTTTTGACCTCGTATTCCAATAGACGGTAGCAACACCATTTGAATCCGGACTTGTAGGAACGTTTGTACCAGGCATTTTAATCACAGCCATATCAGGATCTCTCAACATGGCAAGCGTACTTTCATAGGTATCGAGCCTGGCGCGAAGAACATCGTTATTCTTTGCCATCTCAGTTTGCTGAGCCATCAGTGTTTCATATCGGTTACTATAGCTTTTGTACTGGTCGAAGAAATAAAGGTTAAGTGCCGTGCTGATGAGTAATAAACCAATTGAAGCAGCGGCGATATAGCGTTGCCAACCTATCGAAACTACTTTGGTGGCTGGCCTGGTCGCTTCTTCAGATGGCACAGAAAGCATTTGGTTATTGGTAGTTGCCGAAATGTTTTCTGCCGCAATTTCTATCTCAGCGAAAATTTTGCTTTTGGTATTTTTTGGTGGCGTGATAGCGTTCATCATAGCCTGTTCCTCCAGTGCAAGCTCAAACAATTGCCTGGCCTTTCGAACCTCAGCATGAGCAGCACACATGCGCTCGAACTCAGCCCGCTCCTCATGATCGGCCAATCCGAGTACATAGCTTTCGACTATCCCACTTGATATGTATTCCTGAATATTCACTTTAGATGATCTCTTAACTGTATTAACGCATTTCTTATTCTTGTTTTAACCGTACCTAACGGAATCGTCTCAATTTCTGCGATCTCTTCATGCGTATATCCCTTAAAATATGCCAGTTCAATTAGTATTCGGTGTTCTTCTTTCAATTTTTCAAGAACTTTCTTTAATCCAATGTTGTCGATGTTTATTTCAGATGATGGTCGGTTAGCCAACGCATCTACGTTATCCGGAAACGAGCGGTTCTTTTGACTGTTCTGATACGCCCTGGATCTAAGTGTATCTATGGATGCATTACGGGCAATATTCAACATCCAGGTAAATAAGCGGCCTTTTGTAGGATCGTAACTTTCTATTTTTTTCCAGACATTGATAAAAACCTCCTGCAGTACGTCATTTGCGAGTTCAACATCATTGAGTAT
The DNA here is from genome assembly GCA_036742645.1 of Flavitalea sp. Lineage (GTDB taxonomy): Bacteria > Bacteroidota > Bacteroidia > Chitinophagales > Chitinophagaceae > Flavitalea. The sequence goes on along the minus strand of DAINQQ010000083.1, from coordinate 11,472 downwards.
CTGGAGAATAATAGTGTTCAAGGCACCCGAATAATTGTCGTACAGATATCCAAAAGCCTTACTGTCCCTGTCTTTTAACAGGGAAACCAACTCGTGTTCGGTATATGTGACTGCTGTACCCAAGATGTTATTCCAAATCCTGCCCAATTGTGTGATTGGAATCTACGCCTAATTTACGCACACTGACTCAAAACAGATTTATGCGCCAACTACATTGCTGTAGGCAGCGGCATCCATAAGAGATTGTACATCGGCTGGATTATCGACTTTCATTTTGATCATCCAACCTCCATTGTATGGATCAGTATTTACCAGTTCAGGAGATGATCCTAAGGCAGGATTTGATTCTGTGATCTTACCTGCGACAGGCAGATACAGGTCAGAAACGGTTTTAACGGCTTCCACAGTCCCGAAAACTGTTTCTGCAGCAAGTGATTTGCCGACAGTTTCGACCTCCACATACACGATATCGCCCAATTCCTTTTGTGCAAAATCAGTGATTCCAATCGTAGCTATGTCGCCTTCCAAACGAATCCATTCATGGTCTTTTGTATAACGAAGATTTTCGGGAAAATTCATGAGCGTAGAATTTTAGTGAGTGCAAAGATTATGAAAACCGCTTGAAAAAGTTACAACTTGAAAAAGTTTGCCAGGGATTACAAAGGATTCACACAGAATTATCCGTCTAATTCTGTACAAAGATTTCATAATTTGTTACTGCACGGATTAGCCGGATTAAATCCCGGGAATTATCTTTAGTTGGGTATGGAAATCATCTTTTCTCAAGATGTTGGCATTCGTGTCGGTTCGTGTAATTCTGTACAACAAGAAGATGCCTTTGTTTCAAGACTTTCTGATTTGCATGTTTGTTTACATAAATCATCTCCTCCAAGACGCTGGAATCCGTGGCAACAGTTCTTCAAAACCCATGATTGCTGAAGTAAAGTAAAACATGATCTTTAAGAAAAGTTTCCTGCTCCATCATATCGAACTCAGGTAATGCTTTCAATTGCCTGAAATGTGGCCATCCATCGTCATCATAACCCGCGATTTCATAGTAGCCGCTTTGAGAAAGCAATGAACAAACCGCAATGTGCATTAGGTCTTGCTTTTGCTCCTTTGTATACTTCGGACGGATATCTCCGAACTCCTGAATGCCGATCAAAAATAAGATCGCTTCCAGATCGGGTTTCTTTCCAAAACGCTCCATCATTTTCTCCTCGAGTTTCCACCATCTTGTTTGAAGATCATCACTTGCCTGCATGCTGCAAATATAATCATCTGGAAAAAAGCGTGTTGATTTTCTCTCCAAACAACGATGTATCAGAATTATCTTTGAAAAAACTTCTGCCTTGGATTGGAAGAAAGAAAATTTTACAATCAGCACTGATAAGTTGCGGTTAGATATTACGTATATACATGATTATCTCAGTAACAGATCATACTGGGCGCAAAACATTCCTTTGGAGGTAGTTCGAAGATCCATTGAAGGTTCGCTATGTTTCGGAATATTTTCCGGACAACAACAAATCGGTTTCGCTCGTGTCATCACTGATAAAGCATGCTTTGCATATTTAGCCGATGTATTTGTTGACGAACAATATCGTGGTTTGGGCTTAAGCAAGTGGCTGGTTGAAGTGATATTAGGGTATCCGGAACTACAGGGACTTCGCCGCTTTTTGCTTGCCACAAGAGATGCGCATGGCCTGTATGAGCAATTCGGCTTTTCTCTTTTGACGTTTCCTGAAAAATGGATGCATATTCATAATCCTGATGTTTACAAAAAAGAAACCTGATGCCATAATCAGTGACTCAGCGATTATCTTTGCCGCAAATTGACACGGGATGTTACAGCTTAACTATATCCGGCAGAACGCGGAAACAGTAAAACAGAAATTGGCGGTTAGAAATTTCAAGGAATTTGAACTCGTAGAAGAGATATTGCGCCTGGATGACGAAAGAAGAAAACTTCAACTAGAATCCGAACAGATCCAATCGAAACTAAATAGCGCTGCCAGAGAAATTGGCCAGCTGATGAGCAAAGGCGCCAGCGATGAGGCTGAAAAGAAAAAAGCTGAAGTCGCTAACCTGAAATCGTCCATACAACCTCTACTCGATCAATTAACTTCTCTTGAAAAGCAGGTACAGGACACTGTTGTAAGATTACCAAATCTTCCTCATGATAAAGTTCCTGCTGGCAAAACCCCGGACGATAATGTGGTGGTGCGAGAGGGTGGTAAGAAACCGCGTTTGCCGGCAACCGCTGTACCTCATTGGGACCTTATCAGGAAGTATGACATCGTAGATTTTGAAACAGGTGCAAAAATAACAGGAAGCGGGTTCCCTCTTTATAAAGGAAAAGGTGCGCGGCTTCAGCGAGCGCTAATTCAATACTTCCTCGACTATAACACAAAAGCTGGCTACACGGAGTACCTTCCACCACTTATGGTAAATGAAGCCACTGCTTACGGTACCGGTCAACTGCCTGATAAAGAGGGACAGATGTACCATATCACTGAAGACGAATTCTATCTTATTCCAACGGCTGAAGTTCCGTTAACCAATATTTACCGTGATGAAGTATTGAAGGAAGCTGATCTGCCTGTGAAGATGACCGGTTATACGCCTTGTTTCAGAAGAGAAGCAGGAAGTTTTGGAAAAGATGTTCGTGGCTTAAATCGGGTTCACCAGTTCGATAAAGTTGAAGTAGTACAATTAGTGCATCCAGACAAAAGCTATCATATTCTTGAAGAAATGGTTAGTCATATCGAAAAGCTCTTACAATCTTTAGAACTGCCTTACCGCATTTTGCTTTTGTGTGGAGGCGATATGGGATTTACGTCCGCGATGACTTACGACTTTGAAGTGTACAGTGCTGCGCAAGATAAATGGCTTGAAGTAAGCTCTGTTTCAAACTTTGAAACGTATCAAACCAACCGCATGAAGATCCGCTTCAAAGACGGCAATGGAAAAAATCAATTGGTTCACTCTCTTAATGGGAGTTCGCTTGCTTTACCGAGAATAGTAGCCTGTTTACTTGAAAACAATCAAACTGAGAATAGCATACAGCTACCAGTTATCCTACATGATTATTTTGGTGCCGGCTCTCTGACGTGATGTAAAAACTAAAGGTTCAAATCAAGCGTAGTCGAATCGCTGCGTCACTTAATACGTTTGCCGTTTTCTTAACAGTATACTTTGTTAAACAGATCACAGTCCATTTCATTACTCAGATTTGGCCTATCGAAACTAACTACGTTAAAAGAAAACTCTACACCGTTATTTTGGTGGCTGTTCTATAGGAGTTGGAGTAACATTCCTGCTTAACAAAGCCGGCAATAGTTAATCTGATTTGTTTAGATGCGCCCTATTTTTTGATGCTGCAAAACAGATGCTACTGAAGATTTGAATACTTGATTTCAGTTGTCGGCAGGGCCTTTTCAAGTCCTTTTATTCTTCTATTCATTATATAAAACCACAGCGGAGGAATCAATGTTAATAACATCATGCCCGGATACCCGGCGGGCATTTGCGGCGCATCTTCATGATGTCTTAAGACCTGGTATTTTCGACTGGCGAGGTAATGGTGATCACTATGCCTCGATAATTCAAACAACATCATACGGCCAATCACATGATTGCTATTCCAGCTGTGAGCGGGCATTGCCCTTTCATATCTTCCTTCTGCGATTTGCCTGCGGGATAGTCCATAATGTTCAATATAATTTACCGTCTCTAATAATAGAATACCCATCGTTGCAGCAACCACGAAATATCCCAGTGTCGGAAGCCCGAAAAGAAAAAAGATCAGCAATAAAAACGCGCCCTGGATAATATGTGCCTGTAACATTTCATTCATTAAACTCCATTTAGACAGTCCAGGTTTTTCCATTTCGTGATTTGCAATCTTCCATGCGCTCAAATAACTGTATACAACAGTTCTATACCAAAAATTGTAAACAGGCTCGCCATATCTCGCACTACTTGGGTCTTCAGGAGTTGCCACATTCTTATGATGCCCTTTATTATGCTCAATGAAGAAATGCATATACAAAGATGTCATCAATGATAATTTAGCAAGAAACCGTTCGAACGTATTTGTTCTGTGGCCAAGCTCATGACCTACATTAATCCCAAATGTTCCGCAAACCATACCCATTGTAGCAATCCGGCCAACACGATCAATCCAGCTTAAAGATTGCTCCTGCATCGAATAAACAAATAATAAAAGCATTGGAACCTGAAGCAATGCAATCCCGTACAAAATCAAATCATACAGTCTGTCGTTTTTAGCGATTTCTTCTTCGGCTTCATTCATGTTGTTCACGTCCGGATCCATAAATAATTCAAGAAAGGGGATGATGATCCATGAATATATCAATAATGCAAAGCAAGCGAGTCCATGAGAGGTGAAGGCCTGGAACGCCCCCAGGTATATCAACAGCGGAGTAAAATATTTAATGGCACGAAATCGCATGATAGCTTTCTATCCCAAAGATAATCAAACGGCGAAAGTGACTTCTACTAAGCGATGAATATAACGGGCATAGGTGGAAATAATTATCATCGAATTTAAACTTTACATTTGCGGTTTGGTCTTAGTCCAAATTTACGACCCCGCATGGTAACCAATCAATTGAAAAACCAGCATTTGCTATGGCGTGCAGGGTTCGGCCCGATGGCTGAAGAATTCCACCAACTTTCAAAATCTTCTCCCCAATCATATCTAACGGCTTTATTCAAAGCTTCATCTAAACATCCCGGTACAATCGATGTTGCTAGTAACGCCTTGAAGGGATTGGTCATGGGAATGGATGAGGTCGCAAGGCAATCGAGGCAGCTGAGTGATGAAGACAAAAAAAAGCTTCGTCAGCAATCACGGCAGGATATAAAGAACTTAAATCTTACATGGCTTAATGAAATGGTAAATACGGAGCAGCAGATGCGGGAAAAGTTATCGCTTTTCTGGCATGGCCATTTCGCCAGCCGCAATCTCAACATACTATACCAGCAGCAATTGCTGGATGTGATACGGCAAAATGCACTTGGAAATTTTGGCGATCTTCTTACAGAGGTTAGTAAGAGTGCAGCGATGATCAACTTCCTTAACAACAATCAAAATCGAAAGGGTAGTCCAAACGAAAACTTCGCCCGGGAGGTTATGGAATTGTTTACACTGGGAAGAGGGAATTATACCGAGAGCGACGTCAAAGAAGCCGCACGTTCATTTACGGGCTGGGGTGCGAATTTTAGCGGTGAGTTTGTTTTCCGGAAACCGCAGCATGATAATGGACAAAAAACAGTTTTGGGGAAAACAGGAAACTTTACAGGAGATGATGTGTTGAATATCCTGTTGGAACAAAAACAGACTTCACGTTTCATAGCCAGAAAGATCTATAGATATTTTGTCAATGAAAATGTAGACGAAAGTAAGATCACCTGGCTCTCCGACCGATTTTATCAGCGCAGTTACAACATACAATCGCTGATGAATGATATTTTCTCGAGCGATTGGTTTTATGATCAGAAAAATATCGGCGCCAAAATCAAATCTCCCGTCGAATTGATCGTGGGGATCAGGCGCACGCTACCGATGAACATTGAGAATGAGGATATACAATTACTTCTTCAACGACTGTTAGGCCAATTGTTATTTTATCCGCCAAATGTTGCAGGATGGCCGGGCGGAAAAAATTGGATAGACAGTTCTTCCCTGATGCTAAGGCTAAGAATTCCCCAGATGATCTATGCTTCAGAACAGCTTCATATGAAGCCGAAAGACGACGATGACCAGATGATGGGAAGAATGGACTCAGCAACTGCAAACAAGTCGCAGAACAAAAAAGTTAGAGCAGAAGAAAGGAGGCCCGGACAAATTATTAGCTCTGTAGACTGGAACATATTTCTGAAGAAATTTGAATCCGTACCCCGTGAACAACTTCTCAGTCGATTAAGCGACACCCTCCTCCAAACTACGCAAGAAGTGAATGAGGAAACAATGAAAAAATTTACAGATTCAAGTACCCGGGAAACTTTCATCAAAACCACAACCATTCAATTGATGAGTACACCGGAATACCAGTTATGCTAGAGAAAGATGTACTATTTGAAATGTACGATATACAATGTTTGAAATAAAAAAGATTGTATTAAGCTCATACATCATACATCGAACACCAGCACATCTTACATGGCAACTTACTTCGTACATCTAACATCGTACATATGCTGAGACGTCGTGAATTTTTACAAGTAGGATCGCTGGCTAGTGCTGCTTGCATGGTGCCGAATTTTTTAAAGGCCTTTGAAAAAAAGGCGATGGTTCCTCCCGGCAATAAGATATTGGTAGTCTTGCAGCTAAGCGGCGGCAATGACGGCCTGAATACCGTTATACCTTTTCGTAACGATATTTACTACAGGGCGAGGCCAAAAATTGGGATTCTAAAAGACCAGGCCCTGGCATTAACCGATGAAGTTGGATTGCATCCCGCACTGAAAAGCTTCAAGGATCTGTATGATGAAGGAGGTCTTGGTATTTTAAACAGTGTTGGTTACCCAAATCCTGACCGTTCACATTTTCGAAGCATGGATATATGGCACAGCGCGAGTGAAAGCAATGAATACCTGTACACTGGTTGGTTAGGAAGATATCTTGACGCTCAGTGCGCCGGCTGCGATAAGCCAACGTACGCTCTGGAAATAGACGATGTACTCAGCATGGCTCTTAAGGGCAACGAAGCCAAGGGGCTTGCCATGAAAGACCCAAAGAGGTTATATACTACGGCTAACCAGAAATACTTCAGGGAAATGATTTCGTCACACAGAGATCGGGCTGTTGAGCAGCCGGTTGACTATCTCTATAAAACGATGGCTGAAACGGTTAGCAGTGCCGATTATATTTACAGTCAAAGCAGGTTACACCCCAGTTCATCAACCTACCCCAAAACAGAGTTAGGAAAAAGCTTTCAAACCATTGCTTCTCTCATTTTTTCTGATATCAACACAAAGGTTTATTATGTTTCCCTCGGAAGTTTCGATACACATATCAATCAGGGCGGTCAACAGCAAAGGCTGTTTACGGAAATGAACGATGCGATTTCTTCCTTCATAAAAGATATTAAGTCCAATGGAAGGTTCAATGATGTACTGATTACAACGTTTTCTGAATTTGGAAGAAGAGTTTCTCAAAACGCCAGCGGCGGCACTGATCATGGAACAGCTAACAATATGTTCTTTATTGGAGGCGGCTTAAAACAGCAAGGCGTATTGAATCCGCTACCGGATTTAAACGATCTGCAGGATGGCGATCTGAAACACAAAGTAGACTTCAAAAATGTGTATGCCACCATGCTCAAAAACTGGTTGAATGCGGATGACCACAAAATCTTAGGCAAGCAATTCGATCATTTGAGTTTTGTGTAAAATTCTAACGGCCCGTTTTTGTGCTTACCCGAATTAGCCTTCTACAATCCAAGAAGGCTTTTTTATTTGCTGTTTTCGGTCTTGTGCTATCGGTGATCGAACCGTAACAATGAAGCGCTGCTCACCGATCGATAAATACCTGTATCGGTTGAAAGAACAGTTAGAACGGGGCCGAACGTGAGCGAAACAAAAAGCCGTTCATTCGCTTTGTTGGCATGAAAGGAATGAACGGCAAAAGGATTATATAGATAGGCTTACCAGCCTTGTTTGGCTATTCCCGCTTTAATTGCAGCCAGTGCTTTTTCTTCTCCTAACAAGGTAGTCAGCTTGTTACCTTTGCCATCGTTACCTTGCGCCATGTACGCTCCCTTGGCTGTTTTTGTAATCACTGCATCTTTCATCGGGACATTTTTCTCTTTCGTTTTTACATTATAAGCAGTGAGTGTTACTTCTGACATAGTTTAATAATTTGACGGTTAGTAATAATAAATTTAGCACGGAATCTTGCTCGCTCCTGCTTAAAGATAAATAAATATTGAAAAAAAAATCAAGAAAGCTTGTATCCAGAGCACATTGCTAAATATCCAACTTAGCGTATTTAGCATGAGATTCAATAAATTCTCTACGAGGAGCGACTTCATCGCCCATTAGCATACTGAAAACTAAATCGGCCTCAGCAGCACTTTCGATCGTTACCTGTTTGAGCGTTCGGGTATTTGGATTCATGGTCGTATCCCACAATTGCTGTGCATTCATTTCACCCAACCCTTTGTATCGTTGAATATTGACACTGTCCTCTTTTCCGGCAGCCATTTTTTCAACAAGGGCTTTTCGTTGCTCTTCATTCCACGCATAAGCCTGGTCCTTTCCTTTTTTTACAAGATATAAGGGCGGCTGCGCAATGTAAACATAGCCTTGTTCTACTAATTCTTTCATATAGCGATAAATGAAAGTGAGAATTAGGGTGGCGATATGGCTGCCATCCACGTCCGCATCAGTCATGATAATGAGCTTCTTATATCTGAGCTTTACGATATTCAGCGCCTTTGGGTCATCGGGAGTTCCAACCGTAACGCCGAGCGCGGTGTACATATTACGGATCTCCTCATTCTCATAGATCTTATGTTCCATCGCCTTTTCAACGTTCAATATCTTACCACGTAACGGCAAGATCGCCTGGAAACTTCGGTCCCTTCCCTGCTTTGCTGTACCACCAGCAGAATCGCCCTCTACTAAATACAACTCACAACGCTCCGGATCCCGATCAGAACAATCAGCCAACTTTCCTGGTAGGCCTCCTCCGCTCAAAACACTTTTACGTTGAACCAGCTCCCTCGCTTTACGCGCTGCCGCCCTGGCTTGTGCTGCAAGAATGACTTTTGAAATAATATTTTTAGCCTCGCGTGGGTTCTCCTCGAGATATGCTTCCAGAACCCTTGATACGGTTGTATCAACGACTCCCATTACCTCGCTATTCCCTAACTTGGTTTTTGTTTGACCTTCGAATTGTGGCTCGGGAACCTTCACAGATATGATACTGCTCAACCCCTCGCGGAAATCGTCCCCTTCAATTTCAACTTTTGCCCGCTCAAAGAGTCCCTGCTTGTCACCATAGCTTTTGAATACCCTGGTAAGAGCTCGGCGAAAACCTGAGACATGTGTTCCACCTTCAATAGTGTTGATGTTATTTACGTATGAATAGATGTGTTCATTATAACCGTCGTTATAGCTCAATACTACTTCCACAACTACGTTGGTTGAATTATCTCTTCCTTCTACAAAAATTACTTTAGGAAGGATCGGTGTGCGACCGGCGTTCTTGTCAAGCATCTCGACAAACTCAACAATGCCACCTTCGCTGTAAAATACCTTGGAATAATTAACTTCCTCATCGTCTTTCTCGCGGAGGTCGATTAAAATGATTCGAATTCCGCGATTCAGGTAAGCAAGTTCTCTTAATCTTGCTTCAAGAATATCTTTTTTGTAAACACTGGCAGTGAATATTGAAGTGTCTGGCCAAAAATGAACCAATGTACCTGTGCGATCACTGGTACCGATTTCACGGACCGGATATTGTGGTACGCCAATGCGATATTCCTGTTCAAAAGTTTTGCCCTCGCGCCACACGGTAACATGAAGCAAACTACTCAAGGCATTTACGCAACTTACGCCCACACCGTGAAGACCTCCAGAAACCTTATAGGTGTTTTTATCAAATTTTCCCCCTGCGTGCAGTACTGTCATTACAACCTCAAGCGCGCTTCTCTTCTCTTTCACATGCATATCGGTTGGAATGCCTCGTCCATCATCTTCTACAGAGATGGAATTATCTTCATGAATAGTTACAGTAATATTTTTACAATAACCTGCAAGCGCTTCATCGATCGAATTATCTACGACTTCATAAGCAAGATGGTGCAAACCTTTTTCACTGATATCGCCGATATACATCGCAGGACGCTTGCGCACGGCTTCCAAACCTTCCAAAACCTGTATACTATCAGCGCCATAACCATTCGAAGCGGGGGTCAAAATTTCCTGTGTTTCTGAAGCCATAAATTGTACGTATAACCCTTTTGAAAGTAAATAATTAACTGCCTGCAAATGTACGTAAAATAAAGGGGCACAGGTACTTTAATAGGCGGTTTTATGCACTTTTTTTCAAGCTTTTTGCTATCAGAAAAACGTTGTTGAGCGACTACTATGAATCACCAATTTTTTGCCCAAAAATATATAAGCGATGCAGTACCGGGGGCTTTGTATCTTTATTGCATAGTTTTTGCAACCGTTTACGATTTACTGATATTTGAAACTCTCACGAATGAAAGACTATTCCCAGATAAATTTTGATTTTATCGAAACAAACTCTCAAAATAATTCGGGCGCCGGTGGGCTTCGTGTTAAAGCTTTTAAGAATGTTCCCGAAAAAGAGCCTGTGGCAGAAACAGTGACCGAACCGGTGATTCCCAAATCAACAAGAGGCCGGAAATCACTGAAAACACTTTCCGGGGAAATTGATCTTATCAATATTCCTGAAGATGAGGTTCTTTTTCAACGACAGTATTATGCAATTGGTGAAGTAGCAGAGATGTTTCATGTGAACGCTTCTTTGCTGCGATACTGGGAAACCGAATTCGACATATTGCAGCCCCGCAAAAACAGGAAAGGTGATCGCCATTTTCGACCTGTTGACATAAAAAACCTTCAGCTGATCCATGATCTTCTTCGCCGGCGTAAACTTACTATTGAAGGCGCGAAAGATTTTCTGAAAAGAAATAAGAAATCGCAGGAACGTTTCGAATTGATTCAATCTTTACAAAAGATCAGGTCATTTTTATTGGAAATTAAAGCCTCTTTATAGTTTAACAGTTTCGTTGTTTCGGGCGTATTAAGTTTGCACCTAATGAAAAATGGTATGAGAATACTTGTGATCTCCGGACTTTTAATGATAAGCGTATTTTCTGTTGCCCAGACGCAATATGAAGTGTCGACTGATGGACAGGATAAAATTCTAAAAGGTATCATTACACGTGACCTGATCGCAAAGGACACAAGCTTTAAGTGGTATGACCAGAACCTGGCGGGTTATAACCCAAATGAAGAAGCCACAAACGCCCTTAAATCAAAATCAAGCCAATTACAGCTAATCGTGTTTGCGGGTACATGGTGTAGTGATACAAAACATATTCTTCCAAAATTTTTCGCCTTAACCGATGCTGCAGCCTTTTCGCAGGATCATATCACACTTATCGGAGTTGATAGAAATAAAAAAACCATAAGTCATTTGTCGGAGGCATTGGGTGTTGTAAATGTTCCCACCATCATCGTGATGAAAGAAGGAAAAGAAATTGGTCGCGTTGTAGAATACGGAAAAACTGGTGTATGGGATAAAGAGTTGGGTGAGATTATAGGCGCTGATAAGTGAGGAGCCGCAGTCAATCGGGATCTATAATCGGGGTCAAGTTAGGCTGTCGAAAATATAGATGATATTTTTGGGGTCTTCCCGATAATTCTTTAATTATCCATTCTCAGTATTTGCTGAGGATGGAT
>DAINQQ010000082.1:0-22572 GCA_036742645.1 Flavitalea sp. | reverse complement strand
CTTTGGCGTTGGTATAATCGAGATTCACCACGCTACGGTTACAGGCACACAAAAAAACCATCCCGATAGCAACCGCGACCAGGATAAACAATTTGTTACGCATAAAGGGGTGATTGAATTTGGAAGTTGGAAGTTCGGTTAAAATTGAAATCTGGGAAAATTTTGATGTTCTGATGGCACCTGTAAAAATACAATCGGATAGTTCTATGGAGGCAGACTCGATGAGTCCATACAATTGTATTGTTGCAGAAAGATACATAATGACGAACAGTGCACAAACCGGATCATGTAAGAGTTTGTTAATGTGGAGGTAATAAGGGACAGGCTCGTTGGGAATTTCATCAGCCTATTGCGATGTTTATAGCATAGTGCTGGTATATGAATGCTATACCTTGCTTACAAGGCGTGCCACGGCTGTGAGCCGTGGCACGCCTTTGGGATTATGGAATTCCACGAAAATCAACTCTATCATATTTATAATCGGGGAAATAATAAGCAGCGGATATTTTTCTGTCCGGACAATTATATTTACTTTCTTCAAAAAGTGAGATTGCATATCAAACCCAACTGTGATATTTTAGCCTACTCCCTGATGCCAAATCATTTCCATTTCATCGTCAACGCGGACTTCAGAACAATTCAAACGAAAAAAAAAGCAGGCCAAGAAAGAAATGTCCTTTCGGAAGGAATCAGGAACCTTCTGAGTTCGTACACCCAGGCAATCAATAAGCAACAAAGAAAAACCGGATCTTTGTTTCAGCAGAATACTAAATCAAAATGTTTGGATGACAGTGATGTAAATTATGCGCCGGTTGCTTTTCATTACGTCCATCAGAATGCATTTAAAGCCGGTTTGGTCGACAGGATAGAAGATTGGCCATATTCATCTTTCCGGGACTATGCTGGAATCAGGGCTGGCACCTTGTGTAATAAACGACTCGCTTTTGAATTGCTCGGTTTAAGCGAAAACACTTTTTATGAAGACTCCTACGCAATGATAAACCACGACTTTATTACAAAAATCTATTAAACTATCGTAAGGCGTGCCACGGCTCAGAGCCGTGGCACGCCTTACCGCCAGAACACGCAATGTCAACCACAATACACCATATCAAAAAAGCCATCAAACGTTCATTAATCATCATAGTGAGCGCTTTCATTCTCTTCTACATACCCAACCTCGTCTTCCCCGTCCGCGACAAAATCGAATACTCAACCATCATTACCGATAGCAAACGCGAAGTAATCCATGCTTTTCTTACCAAAGACGAAAAATGGAGAATGAAGACTGACCTGGATGAAATATCTCCTTTGTTGCGTCAAACGATTGTTGCCAAAGAAGACAAATACTTTTTCTATCATCCTGGCATCAACCCCCTGGCCATTGGGAAAGCAGCAATAAAAAATATATTCAGGATGAAGCGTACCTCCGGCGCCAGTACAATTACCATGCAGGTAGCGAAAGCACTGGAACCGAAGTCGAGAACCTATATCAATAAACTCATTGAGATCTTCCGCGCATTCCAACTCGAATGGAAATACAGCAAAGACGAAATATTACAATTGTACCTGAACATCGTTCCATATGGAGGAAATATTGAAGGAGTAAAATCGGCTTCTATTCTTTATTTTAAAAAGAACCCCGATCATTTATCATTGGCAGAAATCACCGCTTTATCGATCATTCCGAACAGGCCGTCTTCACTTATTATTGGCAGGAATAATGACCTCATTGTTCAGGAAAGGAATCGCTGGCTTAAAAAGTTTGCGAATGATAAAGTATTTACGTCAAAACAAATTGAGGATGCATTGCAGGAGCCATTAACGGCATCGCGCGGTACCGTTCCAAAAATGATTCCGCAACTGGCATATAAACTCAAAAAGCAAGGCGGAGATATTATTCGCACCAACATCGAAACAAACACGCAGTTGAAGGTAGAGAAGTTAGTAAGCGATTATTCCAGGAACCTGTCTCTCAAAAATATAAGGAACGCTTCTGTGGTTATCATTAACAATCAAACCCATGAAGTGATGACCTATGTGGGATCGGCTAACTTTTATGATACAATAGATGGAGGACAGGTAAATGGCCCTTGTGCTATCCGCCAACCCGGCAGCACGTTGAAGCCCTTACTGTTTGGATTGTGTATCGACGAAGGCCTGATAACACCGAAAGCCGTTATAAATGACGTTGCTGTCAATTACGACGGCTATGCTCCTGAAAACTACGATAAGCAATTCAATGGTTATGTTACCATGGAATATGCATTAGAACACTCTCTCAACATACCCGCTGTAAAAGCCCTGGGAATGCTGGGAAAAGACAAGTTTATTCACAAGCTCGCACAATGCGATTTTACACAGATAAAAAAAGACCAGAAAAAGCTCGGACTTTCCATGATACTCGGCGGTTGCGGCACTTCTCTCGAAGAACTTACAGGACTGTATACCATTTTTGCAAATGAGGGGAAATTTGTGAAGCCGGCAATCGTCGACATTCCGCGGTCGACGGTCGACCGAAACGAAACCACGTCTGACCGTCCCCGCCTGACCGAGCCTTCAGGGGTAACGATACTCAGCCCTGCCGCGACATTTATGATCAATGAAACATTGTCAAAAGTAAACCGTCCTGATTTTCCCCTGAATTGGCAGAGTACGGAACGGATGCCTAAGATTGCCTGGAAAACCGGAACTTCCTACGGCAGGCGTGATGCCTGGAGCATCGGTTACAACAAACATTATACGGTAGGCGTTTGGGTTGGAAATTTTTCGGGCCTGGGAATTCCTGAAATCAGCGGTGCAAATGTTGCTACGCCACTGTTGTTCAAAATTTTTAATACAATCGATTATGACAGCGACCAGGAATGGTTCGAACAACCGAAAGATTGTGATTCCCGGATTGTCTGCTCCGAAACAGGATTGCTGCCTAGAGATCATTGCACTCATACAGTGATCGATTATTTCATTCCCCTGGTTTCAAACACGCAGACTTGCAACAATATCCAGGAGCTAATGATCTCTTCTGAAGAAAAAATCTCTTTTTGTAAAACCTGTATGCCCGATGCTGGCTACAAAAAGAAAATGTATAAAATAATTTCGCCCGACATGCAGGCTTACTTTGAAGAAAGAAACATCGCGTATGAAAAAGTTCCCATGCACAATCCAGATTGTGAAAAAATATTTAGAGAGGGCGCTCCCGCTATTACTTCCCCAAGAAACGGCTCCGAATATCTCATCAGCAAAAAAAATCCTGAGGCATTACAACTTTCCACCAACACCGGGAATGACGTAACCAAAGTGTACTGGTATATCAACAATCGTTTTTACAAGGCCAGCGATGCCAAAACGAAACAATTCTTCATTCCCGACGAAGGTCCTGTAAAAATTTCCTGCACAGATGATAAAGGAAGAAACAGGGATATTTGGATACAGGTCCGGTATGTGAACCTCTAATGAATTTGAAAATTTGAAGATTTGAAAATGATTTTAAAATTTGAAGATTTTGAGAATTTGAAAATGAAATTGCATACTGGTTCTGTCAATCTGAAGAGGACATAGCTCGGTATTCAATACATTTTTCAAATCTTCAAATTTTCAAGTTCTTAGTCCATTTTCTTCACGCTCCCGCTCCCCGTAATATTGCTGGTTACCTGTTGGACCCCGCCTTTGTATCGGACGTCGCCACTACCGGTCACGCGTACGTCAAGTTTTGCACTGGCAAATACATCTGCATTGCCGCTTCCGGAAATTCTGATCGAAGTTTCTTCGGTCTTCAGATCCATTGCATGGATATTTCCGCTTCCGCTGACTGAGCCTTCAAATTTCTTCGCTTCACCTGAGAGATTGACATCGCCACTACCCGACATGTGTGCATCAACGGTGGGCGCATGGAGATCCACTTTAATATTACCGCTTCCGGAAACAGATAAGTCGACCTTATCATTACTGGTTATCTGGTTCTGACTAATAATATTACCTGAGCCTGACAAATGAACTTTATTAAATGTGGGGCTTGTTATGAATATTTTAATATCCTTATCCGTGTCGAGCCTGTATCCCTCCTTTGTATCGATCTCCAGTTCGGTTCCATTCATCTTGGTTTCTATATATTCGTGTAGGTTGTCATCTGCTTCGATTCGTACAGATTGAGCAGCGCCCGACGAAAGATATACATCAAAAAATCCTGAAGATTGTACCGCGGAGAATCCGCTAATAGAACGCTCCTGCGAAGTCACGTTACCACTCCCCTCAACACGCTTTCCCACAAAGTCGCAGGCACTTAATAAGAAAGAAATACAAAACGCCGAAAGGATATATTTTTTCATATGATGATTTTTTAGAAAACAAAAGTTGAGAAATAATATCGATTTACAAAAATTCATTTAGGTACGCGGCAGAAGTAAGAAGTGCTTCATTCTTTCTGTCGTCGTACGTGATCCTCTGAATTCCTTACCTTCGCGGCACAATGACGGAAAAGATACTTATTCTTGATTTCGGCTCACAGTATACCCAGTTAATCGCCCGCGCTGTCAGGGAAGCAAATGTTTATTGCGAGATAATTCCCTTTCAGAAAAAAATTGAGTTTGATCCTTCGTTGAAAGGGATCATCTTATCAGGCTCTCCTTTTTCTGTAAACGATCCAAATGCACCTGAAGTTGATGTACGGTCAATGCATCAGAAGCTGCCCGTACTGGGAATCTGCTATGGCGCACAATTGACGGCAAAACAATTCGGTGGACGCGTTGAAAAAAGCAACAAACGTGAGTATGGCCGCGCATTTTTACACGCGGCTAAAAACGATGTTCTGCTGAAAGATATCACGCCCACAAGCCAGGTGTGGATGAGTCATGCGGATACTATTCTTGAGCTGCCCGAAAATTTTGAATTACTCGCGACCACGGAAAGCATACCGGTGGCTGCTTTTAAGAAAAATGGAGAAGGACAGGTTCTTTATGGAGTTCAATTCCATCCTGAAGTTTATCATTCCATCGAAGGGAAAAAAATCCTGAAGAATTTTCTTGTGAACATTTGCGGCTGCACACAGGATTGGACCCCTGCTCATTTTATTACCGACACTGTCGACGCACTAAAAAAACAGATTGGCGAACGCAAGGTGATTATGGCACTTAGTGGCGGTGTTGATTCAACTGTTGCAGCTACACTAATTCACAAGGCGATCGGCGATCGTCTATACGGCATATTTGTAGACAATGGGGTCTTACGCAAGGATGAGTTCGAACAGGTGCTTTCGACTTATCAAAGCATCGGATTGAATGTAACAGGCGTTGATGCAAAAGACTTATTCTATAGTGAGCTGAAAGAAAAAACTGACCCCGAAGCGAAACGGAAAACGATAGGCCGATTGTTTATTGACGTTTTCCAGGATGAGGCAAAAAAGGTTGAGGGTATTGGTTTGCTTGGACAAGGAACCATCTATCCGGATGTTATAGAAAGTGTTTCCGTTCATGGTCCTTCTGTTACTATTAAATCACACCATAATGTTGGCGGCTTGCCCGACATTATGCATCTCGAGCTTGTGGAACCACTGCGCTCACTGTTTAAAGACGAAGTAAGGCGGGTTGGCCGCGAGTTGGGGATTCCTAACGACCTTTTGCAACGTCATCCGTTTCCAGGACCAGGACTGGCGATCCGCATCCTCGGTGAGATCACGCCCGACAAAGTACGGCTGCTGCAGGAAGCTGATCACCTGTATATCCAGGGCTTAAAGGAGCACAAGCTGTATGACCAGGTATGGCAGGCGGGCGCTATTCTGTTACCGGTGAAAAGTGTTGGAGTGATGGGTGATGAAAGGACCTATGAATTTACAGTCGCTTTGCGGGCCGTGACTTCTGTGGATGGAATGACAGCCGACTGGGCTCATCTCCCGTACGAATTTCTGGCACATATTTCGAACGACATCATCAATAATGTTAAAGGCGTTAACAGGGTTGTATATGATATCAGTAGCAAACCACCTGCAACGATAGAATGGGAGTAGACGTCTTACAGGCTCAATAAAGCACCTTCAGTATGGAAAGGATGAAAATAGGCTTGATTGTTTTATTGGTTTTCATTCAAACAATTCCGGCCTTCTCTCAAAAGGATACCGTTACCCGCCGTTTTCACATCGCCATTTTCACACCGTTGTATCTCGATTCAGCGTTCGATGCTACTGAAACCTATCGCTATGGTAATACTTTCCCACGCTTGTTTAATGCTGGCCTTGAATTTTATGAAGGCGCGCAATTAGCAATTGACTCACTTCAACGTGAGGGCGCCCAGCTAACAGTACATGTGTACGATACAAAATCGGCCAACCCGAAATTTGATAATCTTGTGAAAAGCGATTCATTGAACAAGATGGATATGGTCTTTGGACATGTAACTGCCAATGAAGCAAGACTGCTCGCAGATTCAGCTGCGAAAAAAAATATTCCGTTTATCAATGTCAATTTTCCGAATGATGCAGGTGTCACAAATAATCCAAACTTTGTAATACTTAATTCTACATTGAAAACGCACTGTGAAGGTCTGTACCGCTTCCTCCAAAAGAATTTTGCGTTGTCACCGATAGTTGTGTTTCGAAAAAAAGGTCAGCAGGAAGACCGCGTTATGGAATACTTCAAGGAGGTGGAAAAGACAACCGCTTCTGTGCCATTGAAATTAAAATACGTAACACTCGAAAATAACTTTACGCCGCAGCAATTATCTCCACATCTCAGTCCCAATAAAACAACCGTTGCCATTGCAGCGAGTCTGGATATCAGCTTTGCTCAACGACTTTGTCAGCAACTTGCCACATTAAATGCAACGAATGCCACAACAGTATTCGGTATGCCCACATGGGACGGAGCAGATTTTTCAAAACCTGAGTACAAAGATTTAGAAATTTATTATTCAACACCTTTTTATCTCTCACCGGAAGATAAGAATGCCAATGCACTGCAACATGTATTTAAAACCAGATTTTATTCAAGGCCGTCAGATATGGTGTATAGAGGCTTTGAGACCGTATATCATTTTGTAAAGTTGTTAATGCAGCATAAGGAAAACATCAGCTCCGGTTTATCTGACAAGCGCCATTTATTGTTTACTCAATTCGATATCCAACCGGTGATTGATAAACAAACAATGACACTTGACTATTTAGAGAACAAGAAATTATACTTCGTTAAAAAAATCGACGGCGTAGTACGCGCGGTCTATTGAGAACGTGATGTCCCCAGCTGTTGAACTACTTTCATCGTCCCTTGTGTCACTCACTTGTACGTCCTGTTCTTTGTTCAGCTATTTTTTAGCCACGAATTGCACGAATTATCACGAATTTTTAAGGTATAGACCTTTCGATACATTAAAGACCTAACCAGGTTCTAATTCGTGCCAATTCGTGAAATTCGTGGCTACCATTCTTGCAATAGGGATCAAGCTGGCACGAATGTTTTAGATTTATCAGAGAAAGCTATACAAGATGGCACTCATCGAATTCACCGATAAAGGCCTTTGTTGCCCGCAAGGCCAATTTTATGTTGATCCCTGGAAGCCGGTACCGAAAGCTATCATCACTCATGCACATAGTGATCATGCACGGTTTGGCAACCAGTACTATCTGTCTCATCACGATACGAAACCACTTTTACAGTTACGCCTCGGTGAAAATAATTATGAAAGCATCGGATGGAATGAAAATATTTTTATGAATGGTGTACAGGTATCGCTCCATCCAGCGGGGCACATCATCGGATCGTCACAAATAAGAATTGAGTACAAAGGGGAGGTATGGGTTGTAAGTGGCGATTACAAAACGGAAGATGACGGCATTAGCAGCGTCTTTGAACCCTTGAAGTGTAACACATTCATTACAGAGTCAACATTCGGATTACCGATTTATAATTGGAAGCCTCAATCTGAAATTTATCAAAACATCAAAGATTGGATCATTCAGAACTGTGAAGAAGATAAAACTTCAATACTGATCGCTTATAGTCTTGGAAAGGCACAACGCCTCTTACATCCTATTGCGGAAACTGGAAAAAAAATTTTTTTACATGGTGCTGTCTGGAACGCTCATCAGGCACTCGTAAAAGCTGGTTGGCAATTACGCGAAGTGGAAAGAGTATGGCACGATGCGCCAAAAGAAATATACAAAGGTCAGGTAGTGATCGCACCGCCATCGGCTGAAAGTTCACCCTGGATAAAACGCTTCAGTCCTTATGCTATCGGAATTTGTAGTGGATGGATGCAGGTACGGGGAAATGTTCGGCGGAAAAATGCCGATGCAGGCTTCGTGCTAAGTGATCACGCAGACTGGAAAGGATTGTTGCAAACAATCAAAGCTACCGGCGCAGAAAAGGTTTTTGTTACGCATGGCTTTCAATCTGCCTTTAGCCGTTATCTAAATGAGTCGGGCGTTGAAGCGGCAGAAGTTAAGACGGAATACGGCGGCGAAGAAGACAATGATCCTCTTAACCAGTTGGCGGAGGAACAACTTGAAAAAACAGAGAATACTGATACTACTGGCGAAAAGGGAGTAGCCACGGATTACACGGACTAGCACGGATTGTTTTCATATGTGCCAATCCGTGTAATCTGTGGCAACTCTCCACATAATTTTTTATTCATGAAGCAATTTGCCGACCTGGTGAACGTGTTAGGAACAAGCACAAAAACAAACGACAAGCTTGATGCTTTGTCGGAGTACTTTTCTTCTGCTGATAATAAAGACAAGGTCTGGGTAATTGCCATCTTCAGCGGACGCAGGCCAAAGCGCATCGTAAATTCAACACAACTATTTACCTGGTGTAATGAAATGCTAAATCTTCCCGGCTGGCTGATGGCAGAATGCTACCACGTTGTAGGCGATCTTGGAGAAACGATTGCATTGCTTCTTCCCGAAAGAACAAATTTCCATGCCTCATATCCATTGCATTATTATCTCGAAACATTTTTGAAGATTGAAAAGGAAGAAGAATCGGTTCGCAAACAATTTATTATTGATGCATGGAATAGTATGACGCGGATTGAAAGATTTGTTTTCAATAAACTCATCACGGGCAGTTTCAGGATTGGCGTTTCCCAAAAAACAATAGTCAATGCACTCGCCAAAACCATACAACTCGAGCCTTCAGTGATAGCACACCGCATTAGCGGAAACTGGGATCCGGTGACCACTTCATTCAACGAAATCCTGAGCCAGGACGCTGTGATTATCGATCATTCCAAACCATATCCCTTTTACCTGGCTTACGCGTTGGAAGATGAACCGTCAAGCTTAGGAGAACCGCATGAATGGCAGGGAGAGTGGAAATGGGACGGCATTCGTGGACAGATCATCAAACGAAATAACGAGTTGTTTGTCTGGAGTCGTGGAGAGGAACTGATGACTGATAAATTTCCCGAGTACCATTCTTTAAAAGACAGACTACCCAACGGCCTTGCGCTTGATGGTGAGATCATGCCCTATCATGATAACCTTCCCCTTTCCTTTAATGTTTTACAGACACGTATTGGAAGAAAGAATGTCACCAAAAAACAATTGCAGGAAGCACCTGTTGCTTTTTTTTGTTATGACGTTTTGGAATACGATGGAAACGATTGGCGTGAAAGACCACTTGGTGAGCGACGTGCGTTGATTGAAAAATTGATAATAGAAGTCAAAAACGAAGCATTAAAGCTTTCCCCAACTGTGGAATTTTCTTCCTGGGACGAGTTAGCCAAAATCAGGAATGGATCGAGAGATATGAATGCCGAAGGCATTATGCTAAAAAGGAAAAGTTCAATATACCAGGTTGGAAGAAAACGGGGCGATTGGTGGAAATGGAAAATTGATCCATTGACCATTGATGCGGTGATGATATATGCTGCAAAAGGCAGTGGCAGAAGAAGCAACTTGTACACCGATTACACATTCGCCGTAAGGGATGGCGATAAACTCGTTCCGTTTGCGAAAGCTTATTCAGGACTGACAGATAAAGAATTTGCACAAATTGACTCGTTCGTAAAAAGAAACGCACTCGAAAAATTTGGCCCAGTGCGAACCGTAAAACCAGAGCTTGTGTTTGAAATTGCTTTCGAGGGCATTGCAGCCTCGAACAGGCACAAATCGGGCGTTGCATTACGCTTTCCTCGTATGAGCCGGTGGCGGAGAGATAAAAAGGCAGATGAGATCAATACCTTAGATGATTTGAAAAAAATGCTGGAAGTGTATGGGAAGTAAAAATTGTCGCGCGACGATTTCTTCACATACTAATTGCCATGAATTGTAGTTATTAAAAAGTAAATTGGCTTAATTAACTTTACAGTATGAAGAAATGGATTGTGTTGATAGTTCTTGTTTCTGCAGGATTTGCATTCACACGAGTAGTTCAGGAATATAATGAAGAAAAGCCTGTCTATATTCCTTCAAGCCAGCAAAGAACCGGTGGCGATCCAAAAAAAGGATTTGAATATCTCATCCAAGGTGATTACGTCAAAGGTGGTATCCCTTACAATATATACGTGTTAGGAATCGGAAAAAGCAAAGCCAATTTCCTTGAACGTCACGGAATCAATGAAAAAATTTCGCATGAGTACACAGCAGTGAAAGCAGCCAATGGAGAAATCCTGGTGGCTCCGAATTGTCTCCAATGTCATGCGCAGGTTATGGACGACCAGTTGATCATGGGGTTAGGCAACAGCTTTATTGATTTCAGTGATCAAGACGAAAAGCTTAATTTAAAAAATCTTGAGCGGGCCGAGGCCTTTGTTCGAACAACCGCGCCGCGCAAGTATGAGGCATCCGAAAAATTCTTCAATATTTCCAAAACCATTGGCCCATATTTGATTACGGATGTAAGAGGCGTCAATGCAGCCGATCGCCTGGCTGGAGTGTTGGTAGCCCATCGTGACCCAGTTACCTTTCGGTGGTCGAACACTCCGCTCCTTGAAATCCCTAAAGAAGTTATTCCGACAGACGTTCCTGCATGGTGGCTACTTAAAAAGAAAAACGCAATGTTTTATAACGGGTTCGGACGAGGTGATTTCGGAAGGTTTTTAATGGCATCAAATCTTCTCACCGTCAACGATACTGCTGAGTCGCGTGAAGTAGATAGCCACATGCCTGATATGCTAGCATATATTTATTCGCTTGAAGCCCCAAAATATTCTAAACCGATTGACCGGGTATTAGCAAACCAAGGCGAAACTTTATTTACCGAGAACTGTTCAAAATGTCATGGAAGTTATGGAGCTGCGTCCGATTACCCAAATCTCCTGATACCTATATCGTCCATACAAACCGATTCCCTTCTATGTAAAAGCAATTATTCGAGTCCTCAATTTGTAGATTGGTTCAACAACAGCTGGTTTACAATGGGCGATCATCCTGCGAAGCTTGAACCGTTTAACGGCTATATTGCACCACCGCTTGATGGCATATGGATAACTGGTCCCTACTTGCACAATGGATCTGTTCCTACGCTCGACGCTCTGCTCAGTAGTGCCTCACGTCCTAAATATTGGTCGAGAAATTTCGACAAACCGGAATACGATTACGAAAAAGTTGGATGGAAATACAAAGATCATTATAAAGCTGAAAAAGGGGTTTACAATACCACCCTCCCAGGTTACGACAATGCCGGCCATTATTACGGTGATAAGTTTACGGATGCAGAAAGAAAAGCATTGCTGGAATATTTAAAAACTTTATAATCTTTACCACGGATAATCACTAATTCGTGTCTACCTAGAACATGTGGTCTTAAAAAAAACATTCGGATACAAAAAAATAAAAGAGTGGCTGTCATCGAAGGGGCATCAGCCTTTTTTATTCCAGGAAGAAACCTGGCAACACATCATCGATGGTTCGAGTGGGCTTGTAAATGCTCCAACAGGCTGCGGGAAAACGTTTTCAGTTTTTTTGGGTGCACTGATCAATTTCATCAATGAACATCCCGACCATTATCAAACAAAAAAGAAAAATGGCTTACAGTTACTATGGTTTACCCCTCTTCGTGCACTGGCGAAAGATATCGGCCGCGCTATGGAAGAAGTGATTTTTGAATTGGGCATGCAATGGAAGATTGGGATTCGTAACGGTGATACCGACATGAGCGAACGACAAAGGCAAAAAAGACAAATGCCGGAGGTTCTTATCATCACACCTGAGAGTCTGCATTTATTACTTGCTCAAAAAGGTTATCCTGATTATTTTAAGTCGCTAAAAATTCTTGCCGTCGACGAATGGCACGAACTAATTGGCAGCAAACGCGGAGTGCAGGTGGAGCTTGCTATTAGTCGGATAGTTGGTTTAAAGACCCATCCCGCATCTGACATTTCCATCTGGGGCATAAGCGCTACCATCGGGAATCTTGAGGAAGCCAGAGAAGTTTTACTGTCGTCATTGAAAGCACATAGTTCAG
The DNA here is from genome assembly GCA_036742645.1 of Flavitalea sp. Lineage (GTDB taxonomy): Bacteria > Bacteroidota > Bacteroidia > Chitinophagales > Chitinophagaceae > Flavitalea. Next base: position 10,177 of record DAINQQ010000082.1, on the reverse strand, counting down.
AAAAAAACAGCGTGATCGTTAAGGCGAAGCTGAAAAAAAATGTTGTCATCGAATCTGTATTCCCCGACGAAATTGAAAAATATCCCTGGGCGGGTCATCTTGGGATCAAATTGGTTGAGAAAGTAATTCCGATTATTAATAACAGCCAAACAACGCTCATTTTCATCAACACACGTGGAATGAGTGAAAGATGGTACCAGGCATTATTGAACGCTGCTCCTGAATTAGCAGGAGCCATCGCGTTGCACCATGGTAGCATTGAACATGATCTGAGAATATGGGTGGAAGAAAATTTACACACAGGTAAACTGAAAGCAGTAGTCTGTACGGCAAGCCTCGACCTTGGTGTTGATTTTAGACCAGTGGAGACGGTGATTCAGGTCGGTTCGCCAAAAGGCGTTGCACGATTTTTACAACGAGCGGGTCGAAGCGGACATAGCCCCGACGCGGTTAGTAAGATTTACTTTCTCCCGACACATTCACTGGAATTGGTTGAAGCCGCCGCATTGAAATCTGCGATCGAAGAAACACTTATCGAAAGCCGTGAGCCGATGATGCTTTGCTTCGACACACTCACCCAATACTGCTGTACTCTTGCTATTTCCGATGGCTTCAGGCCAGAAGAAATCTTAGAAGAAGTAAGATCAACCTATAGTTTCAGTGATATTACCGGGAATGACTGGGCAAAAATATTACACTTTATCACTGAAGGAGGTACCGCCCTGCAGCAATATGATGAATATAAAAAAGTGGAGATTCAGGACGGTGTTTACAAAATTAAAAGCCGGCGCGTTGCCATGCGACACCGGTTGCACATCGGCACCATTGTCAGCGATCCAATGCTGAAAGTGAAGTTTATGAGCGGTGGTTATGTAGGCGTGATCGAGGAATGGTTCATTTCCAGGTTGAACCCTGGTGATAGTTTTACGTTGGCCGGACGAAATCTTGAACTCATTGGCATTAAGGATATGACAGTGATCGTGAAAAAATCCACTTCAAGCAAATCCATAATTCCGAGTTGGGAAGGCGGACGTGTTCCTTTATCATCTAAGCTCGGAAAAAAATTAAGGGAGGCGTTTACCTACGCATCGCTGTTCTCAAAAAACCCCGAGTCTCCAACGAAGACACTGAATAATTATGCTGGTATTATTGAAATAAAAGAACTCGAACCACTGTTTGTATTACAGGAAAAGCTTTCACACATTCCGAAAGCCAATGAGTTACTCATCGAACATATTGAAACAAAGGATGGATTTCATCTGTTTGTTTTTCCGTTCGAAGGAAGGCTTGTACATGAAGCGATGGCGGCGGTATTAGGATACCGTATCAGTAAAATCACTCCCATAACGTTTTCAATAGCAATGAATGATTATGGTTTTGAACTGTTAAGTGATAAACCGATTCCTGTTGATGACAGCAATGTGTACGAGTTGTTTACGGAGGAGAACTTACTGGCCGATATTCAAAGAAGCGTGAATGCCACAGAAATGGCTAAACGAAAGTTTAGGGATATCGCAGTTATCGGCGGACTGATTTTCCAGGGTTATCCTGGTGAACATAAAAAAGCCAGGCACTTACAATCTTCAGCCGGATTGTTATTTAATGTATTTCATGAGTATGAACCCGATAACCTATTAGTCAGACAGGCGTTCCAGGAGGTATTCGACCAACAAATGCAAGAGCCGCGATTGAGAGACATGCTTCAACGAATCCAGCAGTCTGATATCGTGATCACATTTCCTAAACGGCTAACCCCATTCTGCTTTCCCATAAAAGTAGACAGCATGCGCGAAAATATTACTTCTGAAAAATTAGAGGACAGAGTGAAGAGGATGCAGTTGCAGTTGAATCGTTAATGCGCTGACTAGCCAATACGCTGATGTGCTAATAGCCTGTTCGGGTGATTAAGACTTGCCACGGATTACACGGATTCGCACGGATTAAATCCGTGTCAATCTGTGCAATTCTGTACAACAAGAAGATGCCTTTGTTTCGTTTGCCACGAATTACACGAATTATCACGAATTAGTCCGTGTCAATTCGTGTAATTCGTGGCAAGACTTTCTGATTTGGATGTTGTCTGCATAAATCATCTCCTTTGAGACGCTTGAATCCGTGGCCACTATTTTTGCTTTCTTGCGTGTCAAACCTGTTTTTTATTTGGACATTAGTATCTTAGCGAAATACGAAACAATTTTTAATTATTATTAGTACGCTAGCATATCAGCTAATCAGCACATTGGCATTTCAATGAAAAAGAAAATTATCTTAACCTTAGTCGCTATTATTATTCTCATTCAATTCATTCGCCCGGCGAAGAATAAGTCAGCGGACATTTCGGCGAATGATATTAGCAGACATTATGCCGTACCAGCAAATGTTGATGGGATTTTGAAACGTTCATGCAACGATTGCCATACAAATAGCACAATTTATCCGTGGTATACGAACATTCAACCCGTGGGCTGGTGGATGCAGTGGCATGTAAATGAAGGGAAAAGCCATCTGAATTTTTCTGAGTTTGCCACTTATGCTCCGAAAAGGCAACACCATAAATTGGAAGAAACAATTGAAATGGTGAAGAATGGCGAAATGCCGTTGAATAGTTATATATGGCTACATGGCAATGCTAAATTGTCACAAGAAGATCAAACTACGCTTATGAATTGGGCCGACGGGCTTATGAAAGAAATTGCCGTCAAACATAATTTACCTGCGGAAGAAAAAAAGTAGACACCCCGTCCTTACATTTGTTGTTTGCAGCGCATGAAGACTCCTACTAATTTCAGTGTTAAAGATCAACAGCTGTGGCTTTCACCCGATCGAACAATTTTCTGGGAAGAAGAAAAAGCTTTGATCGTTTCTGATATGCACTTTGGGAAAACAGGTCATTTTCGTAAAGCCGGTATCGCGGTACCACAGGGCGTATTTAAGGAAGATTTGCAGCGCCTCATTCAACAGCTGCAATATTTCCAACCCAAGCAGTTGATCATCGTAGGTGACCTTTTTCATAGCGACGCCAATAAGGAATTACAACTGTTTCAGAAATGGAGAGATGACCTGGCTGGGATAGATATTCAACTCATAAAAGGTAATCACGACATTTTATCGGAAAGCTGGTATTCCTCGATGAATATAGCTACTCACAAAGAAACGCTGACTATCAACAAATTTTGTTTTCAACACGACATGGGAAAATGTCGGTCGACAGGTGATATGGAAACTACCTATCTTTTTTCCGGTCATATCCATCCTGGGATACAGATATCTGGTGTAGGCAGACAGGTTTTAAAATTTCCCTGTTTTTATTTTACCGATGAATTTTGTGTGTTGCCTGCTTTCAGCAGATTCACAGGTGTTGCCTTGATTGAACCAAAACAAGGTGAAGTTGTATTTGCTATAGTAAACAACTCTCTTATTCATTGCAATTAATGCCCTGGATAGCTTACGATCACACTTACTCCCTTCCACTACCAGCAGGGCATCGTTTCCCCATGTTGAAGTATGAATTGATCCCACAGCAATTATTGTATGAAGGTGCTATTCAGCCTGGAAATATTTTTTCACCAGGCGTCTGTTCAAAGGAAATAGTGTTGTTGACACATGAGGAAGCGTATTACGACAAGCTCGTTCATCAAACCCTTTCAGCCAAAGAACAGCGCCACATCGGGTTTCCGCAGTCGCAGCAATTGACAAGACGAGAATTAATTATTACTCAAGGTACAATCGATTGTGCAGAAGTCGCACTGGAACAGGCTATCGCCTTTAACGTCGCCGGAGGAACTCATCATGCGTTTAGTGATCGTGGAGAAGGCTTTTGCCTCTTGAATGATTTTGCAGTGGCGGCAAATTATCTTTTACATAAAGGCCTTGCACACAAAATTCTGATCATTGATCTGGACGTTCATCAAGGGAACGGAACGGCAAAAATTTTCCAGTCAGTTCCCACCGTATTTACTTATAGCGTTCACGGCGAACATAATTATCCCTTCAGAAAAGAAAAAAGTGATTACGATATCGGTTTGAAAGACGGCACCGAGGATGGAACCTATCTGCAGATTCTTCACGAAACTTTGCAAGAGGTTATTGAATCAATAAAACCCAATTTTGCTTTTTATTTATCTGGCGTAGATGTACTTGCAACCGACAAATTCGGCAAATTAAAACTGTCTATGAACGGATGCCTGAAGAGAGATGAAATTGTTTTCTCACTATTAAAAGAGAGGAAAATTCCATGCGCCGTCGCAATGGGCGGTGGATATTCTGAAGACATAAAAATCATCGTGGAAGCGCACTGCAACACTTTCCGGATCGCCAAATCCATCTACCAGATTCATTAAAATTTCTTTTTTCCGGCAAATTGCATGTAGTCTAGAAAGTAAATAAACCGGACTGTGACTTCATTACCATGAGGTGTAGCAGCCACTCTTTTGGCATTCTCGAGGTATTTTGAATATTGCATGCCATTAATACGATTCTCATAGTCGCGACCCAGCCAATTTTTCCAACCAATAATGACGCGACTCCCCAGGCGAAAATCCCAGGTGTAAAAAACATCGAGGTTAAAAGCATTGTAATTGAAATTATAATCTGAAGGAACAAGATCATTCCTTGCCACCCAGTCGCCGGCGGCATCTACATCATATAGATTCGTATTAGCAATCCTGTTCCAAAAATGGCGTGCGCGGAATGTGACATTCATCCTGGGCGTGAAGTTATAGATACCGCTAAACAACGAAGTGACATCGGTATATTTTCTCCTGGCCAGGATCGGAGCATTTGTATTGGCATCCCTCAGAAACGCATAGCCGAATTGTCCATTGTCGTAGTTACGGGTATACCCTACCTCCAGAGAAAGGCGGTCGCTGAATCGATATCTCATCCCCAACTGCAGTAAGTAATACGGATCGGCCGGCAATGGCCCCTCCGCGAATCCAAGGTTCCAACTCACAAACAAACGTTTACGGCTATCGCTGCTTCCGTCTACAAAAAACGAATAGTACGGGGATCGCCTAAGTTTCTGTCTTGGTGTAGACAAAATATCCATAGGCGTCTGCAACTCAAAAAAATCATTGTACCAGCAGGGAGCTATCGCGGTCTTAAGTTCGAGATCCCAAAAATTTTTGAAGACCCAAAACGCAGAAGCGGTTATTTCTGCTTTTTGATATTCAAATGGTTTGTAAAGATAGCTTTGGATAATACCTATCTCATATTTCTGGTTTAAGAAAAGTTTCGTGGGCTCATAAATGTTATAGCTTACCTCTGCTTCATTTTCCACCTCGTTCGGCGACACAAGAAATCCAAGATCGTTGGGATCGTACTTCACAGTTTCTATCTCATTCGACAATGAATACTGTAGTTTTCCACTCACCTTACCTATCGCGAACGAATTTTTAAATCCATCATATCCTCCTGTGGAATCAAAAATTTTACTGTACCTCGGTTTAAGATACATTCCAAATCGATTCTTCTTGTCATACAACACTACATCAAGACCTGTAACATTTGCATCCCGGGCATGTCCGTCTCTTATCACATTTGTGTTAGTGAGCGTGATGTACGACCTGTTCTTTAAGGCCTGGTCCAAAACAAACACATTATAATTCGCGAGCTGTTCGGTAATAATGGTTGTATCCTTTCCGGTAGTTTTATCTCTTAGCCTCGCCCGCTCCGCCTGACCAATTGCATTGAAAATTCCTATGCCCAGATTATTTCTTGTACGCCCGGAAAATTTGATCGCATTATACAGTCTCGTTACAGATGGATTTTTGATAATCTCGAAATCTGACAGCGATCCGCTCCTGGTGTCATCGATCAGTGACTCATATCTTTCCGGAGATCTTCCAATACGACGCGAATAGAATGTCTCTGCCTTATTGAATAGCTCTGTTCCTTCCGTAAAAAAGGGCCTGTTTTCACGGAACTGAATTTCGAATGGCGAAATGTTATTTACCACATTATCTGAGATCACCTGCCCAAAATCCGGTATCAGGGTAGCATCCAAAGTGAAACTTTCGCTTATGCCGTATTTAACATCCATCCCACCACTTTTGAGCCACTCGTTTTTGTACCCTTCGACTATTTGAGGTGTTCCTCTGTATCCCCCACTGAGATAAGGAGAGAAGCTTAAACGCAGTGGCGGGACGAGATTTTGCAAACCTGTCAGGTCGCCAGATTGATTCACAAAACCATTTACATTCGGATCTACGGGACTCCAGAAAGATGTTTCATTCTCCCGCCTTGCAAATCGAAGGAACTGTATTCCCCAATCCTGTATGGCATTTTGGGAAAAACGGATTGAAAAAAAAGGGATCTTCATCTCAACAACCCAACCATCATTTTTAAAACCGACCTTACTATCCCATACTGCATCCCAGGTCAGATCACCATAGATTCCGGAACCAGATTCAATACTCGGCGACACACGTGCATCACTTTGCACATTTCGGGACGTTACCAGGAATTGATACGCATTCTGCCGGTCTTTATAAGTATCTATAAAAATTGCAAAGTAATCTACATCTGCCTGTCTTTCCTTGTCGCGCGGCGTAAATTGTTTCCGGATGGATGCAGGATCATCATATATATAAGCGCCGACATAGATTGCACTGTTATCGTATATAATTCGCACTTCTGTTCTAAAAGCAGAAGGTCGGCCGTATACCGGGGTGTTCGTAATAAACTCTTTTGCCACGGGAACTGATTGCCAGACAACCTCGTCGAGTGAACCATCGATGCGGGGAACATCAGACGCTTTAATTGCCTGGATGGATCTTACCTGCCCGATTGAAATATATCCTGCAATTAAGAACGTTGTTATAAGAAAAAAACTTTTCAGCATGCTGGTTCGGGCGGTTGCAAAAATAGCCGAATTAGCACACGAAAACAATCTCCGGTCAAAAGAATAACAAAAAAGGTGGTTCATGAGAATCCATGCTGATACTAAACGGTTCAGCAAGGAATATTTTAGTTTTCGAAAAAGCAATCTATTACACGCAAATTAGGAGGGATTGCGCTACTAATGAGCAGTTGTCGAGAACTAGTGTTCAAGGCCTTAAGACAGTTGATGTGTAATCTGTGCTGCTCTTTCGTTAACTCAGTTCATCTTGTTTTTCAGTGTGGAGACCTGTTCCTGCAAGTTATTGACAAGAGTTGCCAGTTGGTTAACATCCCAGCGCTGCTGGGTATTCGCCTTGCCGATAATAAGGGACGCTTTCCATAATTCCACGACGTCTGCAGCATTTACAACATAAGGCTGATAGGAGGGATTGTCGCTAAGTAACGTAAGCTTAGTCTTTGTCTTAGGATTTTTCATCACGCGCTTATAAACGATTCCTTCATTGCGGGAGATGACTATATACGTCTGGTTGTTTTTTACATCATCGAGGTTCTCAAGTTTCTCACCCACGATCACCGATCCGCTCGCAGTGGGCAACATCGAGTCGCCTATTATCTCAAAAGCCCGATAATTCCCGGGAGCCAGCATCGGAAGAGTGAAGGTATTCAGTTCATCCAAAAACTCAGGATCTGCATAGCCGGCGAGATATCCTGCGGCTGCTTTTACTGGCACCAGTTGTATTTCATTCGATCCGGAAGCGAGTTTCTGCATCCGGCGTTTAGACAGGTAGCTACCGCGCGTATCGCCCACATCTTTTAACAACAATTCATCAAGAGTGAGTTTAAAAATATCGCTTACGATCTCCAGCACCTCGATCCTGGGCTCTGCGCGCTCTTCTTCGTACGCGCCGAGTAATGATCTCTTAATCTGCAGCTTTGCAGCAAACTCCTGTTGAGTCCATCCACGCAGCTTACGTAAGTATTTGATGTTTTTACCTGCTTGAGACATAAACTAAGATATTTAGCGCAAAATACTAATTTTATTAACATTAATTATAAATTTTCTTCCAATTGACTGTCCACTGTCGACGGTCGACCGGTCGACCGTTTTCCTTACCTTTGCTACCCTGTCAAATTGACCACCTTATTGTTGTAGCATTAAATTTGACAATTAAACGTTTTTTAAACGACCCTGCCGGATGCGGCAGCCAATTATAAATACTCAATCCCGGATATGATAGGTTTTATTTCTAAAATTTTTGGAGGAAGCAAGTCGGAAAAGGATATAAAAAACATTCAGCCACGCGTTGCGATCATAGATCAACACTTCGCCTCTTACCAGCCTGTTTCAAACGACGAACTCAGAGCAAAGACCACTCAATTCAAGCAACGCATACAGGACCATCTTCGTGATATCGATACAAAAATCCGTGAACTGACAACCCAGGGAGAAGAACTTCCTTTCAGCGATATCGGCGGAAAGGATAGCATTTACCAGGAGGTAGACTCCCTAAAGAAGGACAGGGATAAGAAAATCGAAGAGATATTGAACGAAATCCTTCCAGAAGCCTTCGCCGTTGTTAAGGAAACTGCGCGCCGGTTCAAGGAAAATGCGGAACTCGTTTCTACAGCGACTGACCTCGATCGCGAGTTGAGTGTGACAAAGGAATACATCCGAATCGAAGGAGATCAATCAATTTATAAAAACAGCTGGACCGCTGGTGGAAACCTTATCACCTGGAATATGGTGCATTACGACGTTCAGTTGATTGGGGGTATGGTACTTCATAGCGGTAAAATCGCCGAGATGGCTACCGGTGAGGGCAAAACGTTAGTGTCTACCTTGCCTGCCTATCTAAACGCGCTGGCCGGAGAAGGGGTACATATTGTAACAGTGAATGATTACCTGGCAAAACGTGACTCAGAATGGAATGGAACGATCTATGAGTGGCTTGGTCTGACTGTAGACTGTATTGATAAACATCAGCCAAACAGTAATGAACGCCGCGAAGCCTATCAAGCCGATATTACTTATGGTACTAATAACGAATTTGGCTTCGACTATTTGCGCGATAACATGGTGCACACTCCGGATGAAATGGTACAGCGCAAACACCACTATGCAATGGTCGATGAAGTGGATAGTGTGTTGATCGATGATGCGCGTACGCCTTTAATCATTTCAGGACCAGTACCGAAGGGAGATGAACAACAATACCACCTGCTGAAGTCGAGAGTAGAACAATTGGTGAATGTTCAGAAACAGGTCACCAACAAATATCTTAATGAGGCAAAGCGGTCATTGGCCGAAGGAGATGATGATCCGAAAAGCGGCGGATTATCCCTGATGCGTGCCTTCCGTGGATTACCGAAGAATAGTGCACTTATAAAATTTTTAAGTGAACCCGGAGTACGTGTAAAACTTCAAAAATCGGAATCATACTACCTCGCCGACCAGCAAAAGGAAATGCCCAAGGTAGATGCAGAACTATATTTCCATATCGACGAGAAAAATAATTCTGTTGAACTAACAGATAAAGGAATTGCTGCTATCACAAAATCTGGCGAAGATCCCGAATTCTTCTTGCTACCTGATATAGGAATTTTGTTAGCCGACATAGATAAAAGTGAATCCACTCCCGAAGAAAAACTTCATCTCAAGGAAGCATTGCTCAACGAGTATTCAGTAAAAGCCGATCGCATTCACACTGTACAACAACTGTTGAAAGCTTATACGCTTTTTGATAAGGATGTAGAGTATGTTGTAATGGATGGTGCCGTGAAAATTGTAGATGAACAAACAGGGCGTATTCTTGATGGCCGGCGCTACAGCGATGGACTTCACCAGGCCATAGAAGCAAAAGAAAATGTAAAGATCGAAGCCGCTACGCAAACCTATGCAACTATTACGCTGCAGAATTATTTCCGGATGTATCACAAACTTGCAGGCATGACTGGTACAGCCGAAACAGAAGCGGGTGAATTCTGGGATATTTATAAGCTGGATGTAGTGACTGTTCCAACTAATGTACCTGCGATCCGTAAGGACAGCGAAGATTTAGTTTATAAGACCAAAAGAGAAAAATATAAAGCGGTTATAGATGAGATTGAGGCCTTGCGGCAAGCAGGCAGGCCTGCGTTGGTGGGTACAACATCAGTTGAAGTCAGTGAGTTGCTCAGCAAGATGCTTAGCGGCAAAAAAATCCCACATAATGTATTAAATGCTAAACAGCACGCGCGGGAGGCGCAGGTTGTAGCGGAAGCCGGTTTGGCGGGTGCTATTACAATCGCTACAAACATGGCTGGTCGTGGTACAGATATCAAGCTTGGTCCTGGTGTG
>DAINQQ010000081.1:0-22732 GCA_036742645.1 Flavitalea sp. | reverse complement strand
AACTTACGAATTTGCCGTTTGGGTAATGAACGTCTTAAGGCCGACCTCATGCAGCGGAACGGGCCTTGATCCAAACCTGACCCTCAAAATCGAAACGACTACCGGAACCTTATTGGCGACTTTTAATGCGAATGATGTCGCGAGAACGCAAACACCGGGTTGGCGCCAGCTGGGGATGAGTTTTACGACACCGCCGGGCGTCACGTCGGTGATATGCCGTATCATAAATAATAATGCGGGTGGCTGCGGTAACGACCTTGCCTTAGATGATATCACACTTAGTCCATGCGGCCCGAAGGTAGTTTCAAGGATAGCTGCAAACAACCTGGATTTCGTTAGTGCTTGTGTTGACGCTAATACTTCCTTTCTTCTTTCATCAACTGTTTCGGCAGGATTTCTTAATCCGGTGGTTCAATGGCAGAGGAGCATCGATGATGGCCTAACGTGGACTGATATCCCCGGAGCAAATACGGCTGACTATCAAGCTCCCCCGTCGATAACACCTGGTTCGGTAAAATACAGAATGATCATAGCAGAAGCATCCAATTTTAGTTCACTGAGCTGCCGCATCGCCGGCAATCCTATAACTGTCACTATTACGGCGCTTCCATTTGTTCAGGCGACAAATTATGTATTTGGCTGTTTTGGAAGTGATGTTGCGTTGTTTGCGAGCGGAGGTTCAACATTTCAATGGACTGGTCCGAATGGTTTTATCTCCAATAAACAACATCCTGTGATACCGAAAGTGAAATACAGTGATGCTGGTGTTTACAGAGTCGTTGTATCAACCGCTGGAGGCTGCTCGAATACCGATTCAACCAACCTCGATATTTATCCTGCTGCGAACGCGGCAATCGGCAATAATGTAACTATCTGCGAAGGAAAGTCAACAACATTAAGTGCATCTGGAGGTGTTCGTTACCGGTGGTCGCCCGGTGCTGGTTTATCAAACGATACAATAGCAAATCCAATCGCCAGTCCGGTAGATGATACACGATACACGGTGACTGTCTTTAGCAATTTCGGTTGCACTGATACGGCGAGCGTAAAAGTTTCGGTGATTAAGAAGCCGATTGCTAATGCAGGCCCCGATAAGAAAACGAGGCCCGGAAGAACTATCATTTTGAATGGATCAATTAAGGGCAATGACGTTTCTTATAGTTGGTCACCAACAGCAAATATGTTGAATACACAGTCGCTACAACCCTCAGTGAATCCGTCCGTGGATACAAAATACACCTTACATGTTGTATCAAATATTGGATGCGGAACCAGCACTGATGAAGTGTTTGTAAGGGTGTACGACAAGATCTTAATTCCGAATGCATTTTCCCCAAATGGAGATGGAATCAACGACAATTGGGTCATTGAACCTCTTGACCTTTTCGATGAATCGATTACCCAGATCTATAATCGCTATGGGCAAATTGTGTTTAAAAGAAATGGATATCCGAAACCATGGGATGGTACCTCAAATGGAAAGCCGGTTCCGGCTGGAAACTACTATTATGTGATCGACCTGCGAACCAATAACGAGCCTCCGTTGACAGGATGGGTAATGATTGTTAGGTAAGACTCGAATTTGAAAATTTGAAGATGCAATTTTGCAAGGCTCTTATCTTGGTGGTTGATTTAGTTCTACTCTTTTTTTACATTTTCCTGTTCGCGATTTAGCTCATTTTCTCATTTTTTTATTTGCTACATTCGCAACAAATTTTTTGAGCATGAACCTTCACGAATACCAGGCGAAAGAGTTATTAAAAAAGTACAAAGTACATGTACAGGAAGGCTTTCCGGTGGATAACGCGGGAGCAGCCGAGGAAGCGTACAAAAGTCTTAAAATAAATTATGGCAGTAGCTTCGCGGTTGTAAAAGCACAAATTCATGCTGGTGGGCGTGGCAAGGGAAAAATCAGAGGTAAGGAACAACGGGGTGTAGCCGTTGGTAAAAATTTAGAGGAAGTAAAACAGATCGCTGCCAATATCCTGGGCGGAACATTGGTTACCATTCAAACCGGTGAGGTTGGGAAAGTCGTTAACAAGGTGTTGGTTGCACAGGACGTATACTACGACGGCCCAAATCCTGTAAAAGAATTTTATCTCTCCATTTTGTTGGATCGTGCGAAGGGACAAAACGTAATCATGTATAGTACCGAAGGTGGAATGGATATTGAAGAAGTTGCACACAAAACGCCAGAGAAAATTTTTAAGGAGTGGGTGCATCCCGGCAGCGGCCTTCAACCATTTCAGGCAAGAAAAATAGGATTCAACCTGGGACTAAAAGGCGAAGCTTTTAAAAGTTGCGTGAAGTTTGTAACGAATCTATATAACGCCTATGTAGGCCTTGATTGCAGCATGCTTGAAATAAATCCTATGTTTAAAACATCGGACGAGAAGATCATCGCGGTTGATTGCAAAATGAATCTCGATGACAATGCCCTGATGCGTCACGTTGACATGGAAGCACTGAGGGATGTAAGCGAGGAAGACCCAACTGAAGTGGAAGCGGGCAAATTCAATCTCAACTTTGTGAAGCTCGATGGAAACGTGGGTTGTATGGTCAATGGAGCCGGGCTCGCGATGGCAACAATGGATATGATCAAATTAAGCGGTGGAGAACCTGCAAACTTTCTGGATGTAGGAGGTAGTGCAAACGCACAAACCGTAGAAGCAGGATTCCGTATTATTTTAAAGGATCCGAAAGTAAAAGCTATCCTGATAAACATCTTCGGAGGAATCGTCCGTTGCGATCGTGTAGCCCAAGGTGTTATTGACGCATATAACTCGATCGGGAACATTCAAGTACCTATTATAGTCAGACTCCAGGGCACAAATGCAGAAGAGGCAAAAAAACTTATCGAGGAGAGTGGTTTAAAAGTTCAGTCAGCTATATTACTAAGTGAAGCTGCTGCGCTGGTGAACAAAGCGGTGAGCGCATAAACCCAATATTTTCTGTCTTAAAAAAAATAAAGCCCCGTCAGAAGATGGGGCTAATTTTTTAGTGCGTTTGGGGTTTGTCAAAAAGTTCTCAATGAAGACATTGGATTTTGAGTTTCTCAAACGGACGGATCGGACGGTCTTTCAATAGAATCGGACATGTTTTCAAAGGACTGGTTTCCAGGTCGGTTTTTTCTTAGGAATCGCTTTGGGTTTTCATAAGTCTGGTCATGGTTCTTTCAAAGGTGTGGATCTGGATTTTCTAATTAGGACTTTGGATTTTATCTTCTTAGGATTGGATTTCGTCGCTCTGTCTGATATGAATATCTATCTTTTCAATACGCTTTCAAATTATTTTGACATCGAAAACGCCCTTGTCTGTGCTAATTTTATATCCGGATACTGACAAACCCTTAGTGATTAATTATCTTGTATAAATTGACGTAATAGCATCTGGATCAGCGTTTCGTAGATCTACTATCACGAATCGGATTCTTACTAATCATTATTACTTACAATACCTGGTGCTGTATATTTTTCTATATCAAGTGGGAAATGCCGGCCGGTAAACTTGTTCTGTTTTAAGACTGCTTTTAAATGCCTTGCCGATGCTTCCAATGCGCGTCCATCCTTTTCATCGTATCCATTCATCGTTAGTTCGCCGGCTTCGCGCATAGCTGCATCAGGGTCGTCGAGGTAGTAATGGATTTTTGCCAGGTTGTAGTAACTGGCGTATCTCATTTTACGATCTGACTTGCTTTGGGATGAGTATCGCTTTTTCATCATTTCATAATAAGTAATCACAGGGGCAAGGGACTTCCTGACTTCATCCAGAGACTCCTCAGCATTCATCTGGAACATAGATTGTTTGAAAGTTAGCCACGCACGCCTGTGCGCCTCATACTCCGGATGTTTTTTTGAATCGAGTATCCATAAATAATCCGTGACGGTACGCGAGGTATACCCATAGTTATATGTCATGTAATCACTCAGGTTATTCATCGCGTTGCGAACGGCACGCTTTGAAATTTCCTTAGTGAAATCAATTCCCCTGAATTTGTAATATAAGGACGCCTCGAGGAATGTTGAAAACTCCTGGCTATTATACGTCTGGCGATTATTCCTATCCGCGAGGTCGATCGTTGTAATCGGATTTCCTTTGTAATCGCTTACTTTCGATTCGGCTTCAAAACTGTAGGCCACTTGCACGTAAAAATGTGATTTTTTTCCTGTTTCTTTTCCGTCTTTGTCTTTCAGTACTTCTACCCTCTCCTTCACCTCAAAATTTTCGATGAACACATCTTCCAATTGAGTAAATATCTTCACGTGCCCATTTCTTTCCAGTTTCTTCCAACCCTCGATGTAAATCATTTCTGCAGGATTGATTTCGCGTATCTCCCTGTTTAGTGTAGAACTGGCATCAATTTCCACAAAAAATGTTTTGTAAGAAGTGTCAATAATCATTTTGGGAAGATCAATATAGCTGGCATTGAAATTATATTTATCAAGATCCACCCGCTGACCGAAGCTGTTGATGATGCACAAGACTGTGACAAGGGTAATAAGGATTTTTTTCATGGTTTTGGATTTCACCTTTTAAAACGAATGAAAATGGCTATTATTTTGAAAAAAGCTTTGAGCGCCACCAATTTCGAAAACGGGGAAACTTTATTTCCCAATCGGAAAAATATTATTGCTAAATCGTCGTTAACTCAGTAATTGAATCCTAAAAAACCGCCTGCTATGAAAAATGCTGATAAAATTTTCCTCTTCGTCACCGCCGTTTCTTACGTCATACTTTACGGTCTGATGGCGCTCTTTACCTAATTTATTTGAGTAGTACAAATGGTACGGAGGATAAACAGTGAACGTATCTTCGTTTCATGGATATTGAGATCAGGACCATTCAACCTACCGACAACAAAGCGCTCGCCAGAATCGTGCGAAACACTCTCGCAGAATTTGGTGCCAATCGTCCAGGCACAGTCTTTTTTGATCCTTCCACAGACTCATTGTTCGAAGTATTTCAGGCATCCCGTAGTATTTATTATGTGGCCATCAACAAGGATAAACTTGTAGGCGGAGCGGGAATTTTCCCTTCCAATGGATTACCCGAACATATATGTGAGCTTGTAAAAATGTATCTGGTTCCCGAAGTAAGGGGCATGGGCGTTGGCAGACTCCTGATTGAAAAATGCCTCGCCTTTGCGAGGGAAGCCGGGTATAAAAAAGTATATCTCGAAACATTACCGGAATTGAAGAAAGCCATCCACGTGTATGAAAAATTCAACTTCACCTATCTCCCAGGCCCCATGGGAAACACAGGGCACTTTGGATGTGATGTATGGATGATCAGAGACGTCTGAGTCAGGAGTCAGGAGTCGCGAGTCGGCGGTCAGTGGTGAGTCGGTGAGTGGTGAAAAGTTAATGGTGAATAGTCAAGTGGATGTATTGTTGTGGAATTCAATAGTCCCGTATTCCGGTTCCAATTAAAATTATTATGCGAATACTTATTTTTACATGTAACCTTAGCCCACAACTCACAACTAACCATGACCACTCACAACTCACAACTCATCACTCACAACGCTCACAATCACACTGCTTTTACTTCATAGATAGGACTAAATAAGTATACTTTCCCTGTGTCTACCTCAACACATTGATATCGCTTGCGGAGTTTTTTTCCTTTTTTAAAAACTTTACCCTTACTAATCTCAAATAATTTTCCATCCTGGATCTGCTCCACCATTATCAGGCCGTTCTGCTGCCTGTCGTATCTTTTTAAAATTCTCATAAGCGTTTCGTCCGCACAGCTGCTCGCCGGCAGGTTATGCATTGATTGCTGCAGGGCCTCAAGAATGTCATCCGGGAAAATATTAAGCGCAATAAAACTTTTAAGTAATACCGCGTACATGTTCTTCCATTCCCTGCCATGAGACTGCACTTTATTGTTAAACTTCATGAAAGTCACCAGGTGGGCGAGTTCATGAATCAATGTGATTAAAAAGGAGAATTTATTTAAATTTCCATTGATGCTAATCCGGTGAGTTTTGTAAGAAGTCGCATGCCGGTAGTCCCCCAGAACGGTTTTTCGCTCCCTCGTAATAGTGAGATGCACTTTGTATTCATGCAGGTACTGCAATGCCAGGGCGGCTGACGCTTCCGGAATAAATTGCTTCAGGTATTCTAAAGGTGCTTCCTGTTTAGGCATTTTTCCTCTGCTTGCTTTGCTTCAGTAACATTACAATCTCCACAAAACTATACAAAAGGTAGAAGAACAAACAGGTTATGATTGCACCTTTATTTACAGCTTTACCCGCAATCATGATGTAAATAAATGCAGCGAACAGGCAAATCATCATCTTTAGAAACATCCCTCCATAGATCATTCGCAGAAATGCCTGCACATTATTGTTACGAAGCGCTTTATAGTAAAAGAAAAATGAAATAGCTGTCGCCAGGAAAAGAACAAGATTTCCTATGATCACAACGTCGGTATCAATATTCCATTTACTCGCAAGTGCTCCCGCAGTAAGAATAAAACCATTCGAGATAATAAATATGAGCAGGATGGGAAGAATTGCCCGAATAAAATTTTTGTTGTCCATTAGGTTGTTGAAAAGTTCCCTTTATCAGTTTGTTTACTTTTCGCAAAGGTAGCATCAAACTGATAAAGGAAACGAATGCCCGCGATCCTTTGTTGATAACAGTGAACACAGATCAAGAGCAGGAAAACCAAAGAATGATTCGATAACGAAATTTACTTGACCGGGATAGCAGAATCCACCAGCGTTTGCCTCTCCTTCTTTGATTCTAAAGAACCGTTGCTTGATCCATTAGATGAGCCATTTTGAATGGCAGACATATGGCATTGTCCATTGAAGTTTGCGCTGGGTTCAATCTGGAGTTTACTTGCATGCAGATTTCCACTCACGATGCTCCCCCCTTTCAGTTGAAGCAGCTCCTTTACTTTAATCGTGCCAGTCACCTTTCCCATAATATCGGCTTGTTGTCCGGCTATGTCGCCTTCAACAACGCCGTTGGCGCCGATGATTACTTTCGCTGCGCATTGCATATTACCCAACAAAGTGCCATCGATGCGAATATCGCCATTACTTGTAATATCGCCCTTGAGAGTAGTTCCAGCTGCGATCAGACTTGCGGCGCCTGGAGTAGAGGGAGTGGTTTCACTGGATCCTTCGGATTTTGATTTTTGGTTAAACATAGACATAGATTGTGGTTTTAAGATTTAGATTTTAATTGGATGTATTATTCCTGAATCAATTCCGATTTCGGAATGTTCAGCGCTGTTGTATCTGGCTTTACAGTTACATCACCCTGTAAAACATTCTTGATATTGTCTAAATATTCGTCTTTGAACTTTACTGCCTGTTCCAGTGAATCGGTCCGCATCTTCAGCTCACGTAGTTCTCTCGTTGCGTTGATATCGCCATAACCAGGTATGTATAACCTTAAGGGCGTAAAAACAATGAGAGCTACTGTGAGGCCGGTTAATAATACAAAAATAGTGCTAAGAGTTACATAAACACTGAGCCTCGACAACTTAAACGTAACAACCTCTTCGTAAGTATCATCATTCATTACTACCAGGCGGTACCGGTTCTGTAATCGTTTCAGGGTGGAATTGGCATCGAATTTGGCCATAATCAGCTTTTCGATTTAAAGATATGGGTTTACAAGGAATCAGAATCTGAAAACCAGCCTCTCTAACGCCAGGAAACGGCTAAAAATTAAGGATAGTTTTAAAATATTTTTCTTGAAAATCAGTTATTAAGAACTTAGTTTGCGCACCGGATGCTAAATTTTGTGACACGTGTTTTTGCCGCCTTGTTTTTTTGCAGTGCTTTGCTTTCCAATGCTTCTGCCCAACCTACTTTGTCGTTCGATCTGAAGAAACCAAAGAAATTTGAGAACAAACAACTCGGATCTGAAAAAACGGCAGATAAAAAATTTACCCTTCCACGTCGCTTTACTCAAAATACAGTTACTCATTACAACTGGTATTTCAATGCTGACAATAAATTGACTGAAATCGTCGACAGGGCTAAGGCCGCGCATGTCGATGACTACTCACAATTACTTTCATTTTATAACTACGATCTTGATGTTACTGCGACAGATTCCACTGAACTTGATTCTGTTGTGTACCGATCAAACGCTGGCATCCTTATACACGATTTGCGGAACAGTTGGATAGATAATTTGTACATGCTGATGGGTCGCGCATACTTCTATAAGAAGGAGCTGGACTCGGCTTACCTGACCTTTCAGTATATCAACTATGCATTTTCTCCTAAAGAAAAAGACGGTTATGATAAACCGATAGGGAGCAACGCCACAGAGGGAGGGACGGCGTTCTCGGTTTCAACTAAAGAAAAAAATTCTCTTCCAAAAAAAGTTTTCACAACGCCTCCTAGTCGCAACGAATCTTTTATCTGGCAGATACGCACATATATTGAAAAGGATGAACTGGCCGAAGCTGCAGGGTTGATTGAAACCCTTAAGGTAGATCCTGTGTTTCCCGACCGGTTACAACCGGATCTGTATGAAGTTCAGGCCTCGTGGTTTTATAAAAAGCAGATCTACGACAGCGCTGCCGTATATCTGGAAAAAGCGCTGAGCAATGCGGAGAATAAACAGGAAGAAGCGCGATGGGAATACCTGATCGCACAGTTGTATGAACGAAGCAATCATCCGGATCTCGCGGAAAAGTTTTACGACAGAGCAATCAAACATACTTTGAACCCGGTGCTGGAAGTATTCGCCACCCTGAATTCGATCAGGCAAAACAAATCGGATTCAATCGCCGTTCAACGCAGTTTCAATGAATTGCTCAAAATGGGTCGGAAAGGCAGGTACACCAATTATCGCGATATCATTTATTACACAGCGGCACAAATTGAATTGGAGCGAAACAATGTCGCAGGGGCAAAGGCCCTGTTGTTAAAGGCCACCCAGGCGCAAGGAACAAATCCGGCGATTAGCCAAAGAACTAAGGCTTTTCTCTTACTGGGTGACTTATCTTACAAAGAAAGAAAATACCTTGATGCTAAACGTTATTACGATAGCATTGTAAATAATGATCCTGCCATTGAAAATCCTGACGCCTTTGAAAACAGAAAAAGCATTCTTACCAAAATCGCTTTACAAGCAGATATTATTGAAAAGCAGGATAGCCTTCAACGGATTGCTTCATTAACAGAAGCGGAACGGGAGGCATTTATCAGGAAACTTGTGAAACAGTTACGTAAAGAGCAAGGTCTGCGAGAAGAAGAAGGCACTACTTCAACTGCTCCTGCCAAAATTGATAACCGAGCTGTCACAGATCTATTCGACAATAGGGTCAAAGGCGAATGGTACTTTTATAATCCTTCGCTAAAATCAAGGGGATACACCGAGTTCAAAGGCAGATGGGGAAACCGTCCGAATGCCGACAACTGGAGAAGACTTAGTGCTGTCACGCAGGCTGTCAGAGTTGGTACCGAGAACGATCTGGGTTTAGTGTCGTCAAGGGTAGCGGGAACTGAGAGCACCGAACTTAGTTATGAGGCAATGTTAAAAAATGTTCCTTTAACTCCGATGCAATTGAATGCGTCTAATGAAATGGTTCAGTCAGCGACTGTAGACATCAGTACTTTGTACATGGAAGGCTTGGAGGATTATCCAACCGTCATCGAAACGCTTGAAGGATTTTTGGAAAGATTTCCCAATGCAACTAAACGTTCGCAGGCACTCTTTCAACTGTACTATAGCTACACAAAAACCGGGGATAACGAAAAGGCTGATAACATTTTGAAATTAATGCAGGAAAAATATCCCGGTACTGAATACGAAAAACTTGCGTCGGGTTCAAAGAAAGGAATCACATCGGACCCACTGAAAAACGAAATGACGGCTAAGTATGATTCTATTTACACATTATTTATTGAAGGAAGGTTCGATGAGGCGTTGGCTCAAAAGAAGGTGGGAGATAGTCTGTACAGCACCAATTACTGGACTCCTCAATTACTTTACATTGAATCTATTTACCATATACGTCAGCGGGATGATTCGACCGCCAGGGCAACTTTGCAACAGATTACAAGACTGTATCCATCTACGCCCATGGCTGGTAAAGCTCAAGCACTCATCGATGTCCTCAACCGCAGGCACGAAATTGAAAGTTATCTAACCAACCTGCAGATCACCCGGCCTGTCGAGGACACCGCCACGGTTGCCGACACACTCGCACAAAAGGCCGTCGTGGTTAATCAACCTCCGCAACCCGCTGCTATCAGCGACCCCAAGCCACCACTGGTTGCTCCTAAGGTTGACGTAGCGAGAGACGCAATGCAAACAAAGCCTCTCCCGGTTCCAACCTCTTCTTACTCATTCGACCCATCTCAGCCACATTCGGTTGTGATTGTGATGGATAAAGTTGATGCAGTCTACGTATCTGAATCGAAAAATGCATTTAATCGATATAACAAGGAAAAATTTTATAATAAGGTGATTGATATCAGTAACGTGGCCTTGAACGATACCATTAAACTGGTAGTTATGACTAATTTTGAAAATGCGGCGGCCGCGCTTGATTACCTTGAAAAGACTCGCAAGGTCGCTGCACGGGAAATTGTTCCATGGCTCCCAGCCGGGAAATACCACTTTATCCTGATATCATCGCCCAACCTGGAAATTCTGAAATCCACAAAGGACATTCAGCAATACAGAAAATTTTTGCTACAGTCGTTTCCCGGAAAATTTGAATAACTGTAAATCTGACATAAGCTGCTTATAAGTTTGTGAAAAATCATTCTACAAAATCCAATAGTACTTGTTTGAGCTTTTGAGTATGATTTTTGCTCTGTTGAGAAAGCCGCATTACATAAATTTTCATATATTAACATTCTGTCTATGTCTCGTCCCGTACGAATTTTTTGGAAGATATTCCTATACGGCTTTGTCGCTTTTATCCTATTTCTCGTGCTGATCAATTTGGGGCTATTCGGGAAGATGCCTTCCCTGGCCCAACTTGAAAACCCGACAATTACACAGGCTACGGAAGTATTCGGCGATGACGGCACTCCAATGGGTAAATACTACCGGGATAAAGGTAACCGCAGCAATGTTCAGTATAAGGATATCAGCAAACATGTCGTCAATGCTTTAGTTGCCACAGAAGACGAGCGTTTTTATAACCATTCGGGTATTGATGGTGTTGGTATACTTCGTGCTATTGCCTTCGTTGGAAACAAGGGAGGTGGTAGTGGCATCACGCAACAATTAGCACTCAACCTTTTTGATGAAAGAGCTTCAAATCCTGTTAGCCGGATCATTCAAAAATTAAAAGAATCTATTATCGCCATCAAGCTTGAGCGAAATTTTACGAAGCAGGAAATCCTGGCGCTTTATCTCAATACCGTGCCCTTTAGCGATAACGTATATGGGATTCGTAATGCAGCCCGCACATTTTTCTCGAAGGAACCTGACAGGTTAAATGTAGAGGAGTCTGCCGTACTGATCGGGATGTTAAAAGGACCTGGCGTTTATAATCCACGGACAAACCCGAAGGTGGCACTAGACAGAAGAAACACTGTTATTCAGCAAATGGTGCGGAACAATTATTTATCTGAAGGTGAATCGGCAGCATTGAAAAAGAATCCCATTC
The DNA here is from genome assembly GCA_036742645.1 of Flavitalea sp. Classification (GTDB taxonomy): domain Bacteria; phylum Bacteroidota; class Bacteroidia; order Chitinophagales; family Chitinophagaceae; genus Flavitalea. The sequence continues at coordinate 11,125 of DAINQQ010000081.1, read as the reverse complement.
GCCTGAACTATAAAAAAATGAATGAGAATAATGGAATCGCGCCATATTTTCTTGACGTCATTCGCGAGGAACTGAAAAAATGGTGTAAGGACCATGAAAGGCCAGATGGCGAAAGTTATGATCTGTATGCTGATGGATTAAAAGTGTATACGACTATAAATCCACGCATGCAGTTGTATGCCGAAGAAGCCGTGATTAAGCACATGCCGGTGTTGCAACGGGTTTTAAGCGCGCAGAAAGGTCTTAAGACTGATGCAGTGTGGAAGGGCCACGAGAACGTGCTGGACGCTGCCATGAAATCAAGTGAGCGTTGGAAGAATCTTAAGGAAGAGGGATTGAGCGACAGCGAGATTAAAAAGAACTTTAAACAAAAAACTTCCATGAAGGTGTTTGGTTGGAATTCGAAGCGGGAAAAAGACACTGTAATGACGCCGTACGATTCTATCAAATACAATCGTGAAATGCTGCAGACCGCTTTCATGGTAATGGATCCGATGACGGGTGCAGTAAAGGCATGGGTCGGTGGTATTGACTTTAAGAATTACAAATATGATCATGTTAATCTGCGTACCAAGAGGCAGGTAGGTTCTTCAATCAAACCTTTTTTATACGCTCTGGCAATGGAGGAGTTCGGCTTCACGCCTCAAACCCCATGCGAAGCAACGCAACAATATTTTCCGGGTTCGGGGTATGTGCCGGCGAAGAACAGCGGACGTACGGGGATGCGAACTATGATGCAGGGCTTGACCTGGTCTGTGAACGAAGTGGCCGCTTACCTCATCAAGCAAACTACTCCACAGCGCTTTTCTGACTTCATCAAACAAATGAATATTCCTACCAAAGTGGATCCCTATCCTTCTATCAGTCTGGGATCGTGTGATCTTTCATTGTTTGAAATGATGTGGGGATATTCAATGTTTCCATCCGGCGGATTCACAACAAAACCTCTTTATATCAGCCGCATTGAAGATAAGAATGGAAATGTGTTGGCCCGTTTTGATACCGAACGAAAAGAAGTCATTACCCAGACGACCGCATACACTATGACACGCATGTTGCAAGGGCCTGTTGATATTGGCACCGCTGCAGGATTGAGAGCAAGACTTGGAGTGGCAGAAATGGGTGGCAAAACAGGTACAACAAATGACAACTCCGATGCGTGGTTTATTGGCTTTACACCACAATTGTCAGCCGGTGTGTGGATCGGTTGTGATGACCGTTTCGTGAGACTTGAAGGTGGCTTAGGGTATGGTGGACAAGCTGCGAGACCTATATACGAATACTTCTTCCAAAAAGCTCTTGCTGATAAGACACTGGGTCTGGATAAAAATGCAATGTTTGTAAGGCCTGAAAATTTGGGCAATGAATTAGGTTACGATTACAATTATCCAAATGAGAATTTGCAAAATCCAGGAGCCGAAGGATTGGATGAAGGAAATGGCCAGGCAGACGAATATTTAAGCACTCCTGATACCGGAGATGTACCGGTAGAATCAAAACTCTCTATGGAAGAACAAAAGATCTTAAACGACGCTTCAAAGAAACAGCCAGATAAGAGTAACAAACCTAAAGACAGCGTCGTAAACGATGATAAGGGAGACAAAAAAAAAGGATTTTTTAAACGTTTATTTGGAAAGAAAAAGGAGAATGAATAGTGGGCCAGGAGAAAAAGATCTTTAAAAAAGCTCGAATTTTAAGATGCTTATTTGGAAAGAAAAAGGAGAATGAATCGTGGGGCTAAGAGAAAAAGAGATCTTGATAATAGCTTCCTTCCGCAAACGTCTCATTATCTCTTTAATTCGTTCCTGGCTCTAAACACCGAACGCAACCCTCTTTGTCTCTTAGCCTTTAGCCCTTCGATTTCTTCCTTCCAATATTTCCCGCTAATCCAATGCTATGATAGAAATGATAGTTGACAGTTTCGGTAATAGGAACGCGGTATTGGGTATTGATCAACAGGAAAGCCTCATCGAAAAAATTAATTTGAAGGCCGGCTCCCAGAGGTATGAAAGCGCCGTAGTATCCTGTGTATTTTGAAGCTCCAACTCCTGCCAGGAGATATGGAGTGAACCAGTATTTGTCGGAAAACATCTTGCCACGTATTGACGCATCAACTTCGAGCAAAAACTTATCATTCCCCGAGGAAGTCTCGTTTTGCATTGGATAGTCCAGAAATGAACCTGCAAGTGTAACTGAAACATCGAAATTATTAGAAAGGCCTTCGGAGTATGAAATAGCCAATCCTGGTGACATATCTTTTATCTTACCGAATTGCTTTTTTGCCAGAGTGCTGGAGAGAGAAGAGTTACGAATATTTGCAGCTGTTTGGAAATCGTGCAGTAGAAAGTGAATACTTAAGGCAGGTTGTTGTGTATAATCCGTTTCTTCCTGCGAGAAACTGGTAGTTGTTTGCAAACAGAATACGGCCAGTAATATTCTGGTAAAATTCATCATAAGCTTAGTTTTGTGAGCGTTGGAGCAAAAATAACAGGTACAACTTACATGATGAAATTAATTATCGAATGCTCGCAAGCAGCTCGGGCGGCCTTTTTCTTCCAAAAACTTCCACCTTTACGCGGGTAAGACCGTTACCGAGATATCCCAGATTTTTTGCAGCAACATTACTCAGATCTACCAGCCGGGTGTTTTTGCGATGCAGACGATCATTAACCCGTACTATTACCGATTTATTGTTGCTAAGATTTGTTACGCGTATCCAGGTATTTAAAGGAACCCCATTGTGGGCGGCAGTCATTTTCTTCTGATCAAATTTTTCACCGCTTGCTGTGAGACGGTTTTGGAATTTATCATGGTAATAGCTGGCAGTTCCATACTGGACTTTCGGAATTTTTTTTCGCGCAATGATAATGCTGTCGCTTGCCAACGATTCGCAGGTAAAAAAAATAGCACCGGCCAGCAAAACTCCGGCGATGGAAGCTGGTTTCATAGATATTAATTAATGGATTTATCGGCAAAATACCTCTGACGAAGTATTTTATCCTCTCCATAAATATCGTCATAAAATTTCACTTTACCATCGGAGCCTTCACACGTAAAATAACGAATGAAAATGGGGATTTTACGGAACCCATACACAACATGCTTCTCCTGGCGGTTAATCCAGCTCCGTAAAGTATCGGGATGATACTTGATAGAATCGTTTTTAACAAGAAAATGCGAAAGCCTTTCCCATTCTTTCACCCTCACACAACCGTGGCTTAATGCACGTGAACTCTTGCTAAACAGCCATCTGGCATTCGTATCATGAAGATAAACACTGTACTTATTTGCAAAATTAAACTTGAGCACACCTAATGAGTTATCGTCCCCTTGTCTCTGCTTCAATAAATAAGGAAAGCGCTTTTTACTTAGCTTACTCCAGTCGATCGTATTTGGATCTATGATACTATCATTTTTGTCAACCACCATCAGGTTTTGCTTTTTCAGATATTCGGTGCTTTTCTGAATTTGGGGAAGCATTTCTTTGAAAATGATACTATACGGCACTGTCCACTGCGGATACGTTATAAAGTTTGATATTTCCGATGTGAGTAAAGGGGTACGTGTTTTCGACGTACCAACGATCACCCTGGATTCGAGTGCAACGGAATCGAAATCTACCAGTTTAAGTCTGTACGATGGAAGATTTACCCAAACGTACGTGCCGGGCAAAGTGTCTGGCAATAACTTATAACGGTCTAGGTTAATTGCAATTAGCTTAAACTTTTCCCAATCAGTATTGTTCAGACTTTGTACTGTCGTTTCATTAATCTTACCGGTAACTTTCAAGCCATTCGCCTGCTGATAAGAACGGATAGCCGTTTTCCATGCAGTTGTATCCATTTGATCGGTTGCTGACAAAACTATATCATCTTCAAAAAATCTTTTTTGCAGCAAACCATAAAATGATGCGGAATCTTTTACAGGATACGGCAGATAAGTGAACCGCCTGAAAGCCGTCACTGAATCCAGGAAAACCTTAAGCCCGGTCTTCAGAGAATCATAAGCTGCATGTTTTGGTTCCAGGGTATGTAAGATACCTGCTAGATCATTGGAGCGCTTTAGTTGTTCATATACCTGGAAAAAAAAGTCTAGGGGCAACACGGTATCTCTTCGAAGAGTTACACTATCATATTGCAAGCGTCCCTGCTTAAGGTGTTTCGCGACTAAAAATAGTGCGTCACTGAATATCAAATCGCCTCTCGACCATAGCGCAGCATCTTTACCTGAAGTAGTATCTGTTGAGACCAACAATCTTATTTTTTGCAACGCCCGATAATGATAATCAGTTGGAAATAATCCATATTCTTTTGAATGCTCTATAAAGCTATATAATGAATCTGCTTGCGGAAGCCAGTTTTCCTGTCTGCTCCATAAGGGCTTATAATCATTCGCAGAATATAAGGCGCCCACAACAGAGTCCATCGAAAGCAAAACAGTATCGCTGAGACGTCCTTTATTAGCCAGGATAAATTCAAGATTCTTTTTTATGTTCCGTTTAATACGAATGTCAAGTTGTTCCGGGATTTTAACGATATCTTTTTCCTTGGGCTTTTCCGGCACAGTGCTACAGGAAAATAATCCTGATGCAAAAACCGTTACCATTAATGAAAGAAAAATTGTCGATACATTCATGAGTTTGGGAGAATTCGTCAGATCAAAGTTTTGTATCTTCAAATTGATTGGATAGGTTAATAACTGGCGAACACATGAACAAAATACTACAACGGTTCCGCATTTTTATCGTACCAGGCCTTTTTATTTTCAATCACGCTAACACCCTTGCACAAAACAGATATGGAGTAAATGTTATTGAAAATAAAGATTCGTATAAAAGAAGTATCGCTCAGGATTCGTCGAAAAAGATGGTTGAACTGAGATCAGTAATCCCTGATATAGTATATGACATAAAATATGCTACTGCAAATAACTTCATGCGTCGCAGAATGTACACCGGAAATATCCGACATATGTTTTTACGAAAACCGGCAGCAGAAGGCCTTTTGAAAGTTCAACAGGACTTGAAAGCCAAGGGGTTTGGGTTAAAAATTTTTGATGGATACCGGCCCTATTCCGTCACTGTCAAATTCTGGGAGTTAGTCAAAGATGAAAAATATGTTGCTAACCCGGCAAAAGGCTCCGCACATAACAGAGGTCTGGCCGTCGATCTTACGTTGATTGACATGAAAACAAAAAAAGAACTTGACATGGGAACAGGCTTTGATAATTTCACAGATTCAGCACATCATAGCTTCAATAACCTGGATGCCGAAGTAAGGAAGAACAGAAAATTGTTACGAGACACAATGAAAAAATACGGATTTGATATGTTTGATACGGAGTGGTGGCATTATTCGTGGCCCAATACGAACGACTGCGAACTGCTCGATGTAAGGCTCTAGACTCAGCGCATGGTTATCCAAATTTTTCAATCTTCTCCTGTGACGTAATATCTCCCCCGCTCCTTATTTGAATTTGCAGGTTGCTTATCCATTCCGAACAACTTCTCGACAGAAGATATTCATTAACATCGTGAATCACTTTCATCACCGAGTCATAATTGCCCTCAAGTACGGTTGAAAAAGGACCTATGTCGTATTGAACACCTGACTGTTGAATTACTGAAATAGCTTCGTCAACCCATTCATATGGATGTTTATCGCTAACAATGGGAATGATCTGTATTGAAGCAGTAATGATATAGTTATGCATATTGAGATTTAAGTGTAATAACTGGTATCCGGATACAGGTGTTTACCTAATCAGGCGTCGCGAATAGATTGAAATTACGGGATGCGCTCAACATCTTTAACAGCATCCATATTGATCATACCATATATATGCGGGAATGTATCTCCTACAGAAGATGACCACTCATAATAAAATGGACTGGTCAATAAATCGGTTTCAATTTGAAGCTTCACAAGGTTTTGCTGGCCCTGGAAATAGCGGTCCAATACTCCTTCTATTTGTTCATTAAGACAACAATGAATGAACCCTTCATCTTTCAAAGAAGTCGTTTCGTAAAATCCTTTTTCAACGGAAGCTTTCCACTGCGCGTCGGTGGTGATATGAAGAACGATGGCCATTATTTATAGAACTCGTTTAATATTCTGTGCCAATAATAACAAATCCGCTATTGCAACCGCGGTGACTGCTTCGAGAACCACAGGTACCCGTAATGCGATGCACAAGTCGTGGCGACCCTTTACAGAAAAAGATTCAACTGCGCCACTTTCCCAGTTGAGCGTGTTTTGCTCTTTAGGTGTAGATGACGTAGGTTTGATCGCTATGCGAAACACAAGTTCATTACCGTTCGTGATTCCACCTACTACCCCACCGGCATGATTAGTTGCGGTTTTTCCCTCAATATTCTCAATACTATCGTTGTGTTCTGAACCGAACATTTTAGCGGCAGCAAAACCTGTCCCAAACTCGATAGCACGTATCGCGGGAATAGCAAAAACAGCATGACTTAAAACGGATTCAACTGAATCGAAAAAAGGCTCGCCTAATCCAATAGGTAAACCGGAGACCCTGCATTCGACAATGCCTCCAATCGAATCTTTTGCATCAATCGCTTTCTGTAATCCTCTATCAAGGTCAGCTTCACCACCTATTTCCAGAATTGAAGCTTTTATCACAATGGCCTTCAACAATTTCTTTGCTACTACACCAGCGGCCACCAAACAAACAGTTAATCGACCGCTGAAATGGCCGCCACCCCGAAAGTCTTCATATCCTCCAAATTTCTTATTTGCGACAAAATCAGCATGTCCAGGTCTTGGAACTGCGCGTTGTTTTTCATAGTCACCAGAACGGGTGTTTTTATTTTCGAAGAAAATCGCAATCGGCGCACCTGTAGTTTTATTATTAAATACTCCACTTCTAAACATCGGTATGTCATCTTCTTTTCTGGGAGTGGTACCTTTTTGTTGTCCGCCTTTTCTTCGTTCAATGTCTGTTGTAAAGTCTTCCGGGGTCAGAGATAAACCTGCCGGACAACCATCAATAACCAACCCAACACTTTCGCCATGCGATTCGCCAAAAATGTGCACCTTAAATATTCGACCGAAACTGTTCACGTTAATGTTTTACTATTTTACTTTCCTATGGAAACACTTTGACAGGTTACCGATACGCCAAGTTTTATGATATCAGCATAAAAGTCTGGATACGATTTGTTGACTGCCTGCGCCTCTTCAATAATGGTTTCCCCGTCTGCTTTTATTGCTGCAGTGGCACAGGCCATGGCAATGCGATGATCATGACGTGAATGAACATGGTTACCTTTCACGCCAGATCCTCCTTCGATGATCATCAGATTGTCCTGCAAATCAATCCCAACTCCCATTTTTGCGAATTCTTCTTGTAGCGTTATACCACGGCTACTTTCCTTATGCATTAAACGCTTTGTTCCCTCTATTACTGATTTTCCGTCGCAGTAGGATGCCAATGCCACCAATGGTGGAAAAAGATCCGGACATTCCGTGGCATCGAAGTGAAAAGGTTTGAGAGCCCTTAGTGGCGGGCCAATCTCAATACGATTCGATTGAATTGACAGGATTGCTCCAGTCTGTTCCAATGCTGTTAGAATGGCTTTATCGGCCTGCATTGACGTGACATCTAATCCCTCTATCACAATCTTTCCTGTGATAGCACCAGCTACTAACAGAAATGCGCCACCGCTCCAGTCACCTTCCACAATATAAGTTCTCAATGAGGTCGAAGCAGCAAGATTATATTCAGCAGTGCGCGTTGTCGAACGATGAAAATAAAACGACTGATAATTTTTATTCTCGGGCACATCAAACCCAAATTTCTCCATTACATCCAAAGTGAGATCTACATAGGGCCGGCTTTTTAGATCATTCACCCGGATTGATACACCGCCAGCTCCCGCTGCAGAATAAGCCATTAATAGGCCCGTAAGAAATTGCGAACTGAGTGATCCATCGATTTCGATGTCTGTAGGTTGTAACGGGCCTTTCACTTTCAAAGGGAGCCTTCCGTTATTGGAACTTATTGCAACGCCCAATTGAGGTAACACCTCATCAAAAAAATCCATAGGACGCTTTAATAAACTTCCTTCGCCTTTTATTGTGATTTCCTGATCAGATAGGGATATAACGGGGGCGAACATTCTTATTCCCAGTCCACTTTCACCACAGTTCACTTCGTTCCCTTTCGGGTGGACGCCTGTACTTGTTATTACCAGCTTATCGGCTTCAACGCTAACAGTAGCACCCATTTGCTGAATCAATTCGATTGCTGCACGATCATCGTTTGAATGCCCTGGATGATGAATAATACTCTCTCCATGATGAAGCAGTGCCGCAGCGCAGGCTCTTTGCATAGAGCTTTTGGAAGCTGGCGCCTGGACGGTGCCCGAAATATTTGAAGGTCGAATACTAACGATCACGTTATAGCTGGTTAATAAGTTCTTCTAGCTGTGGCATGGGAATTTGCTGAACAGTACCTTTTCCGATTCTCTCAAGCAATACATAGTTCATTGCGCTGCTCGCTTTCTTTTTATCCATCTTCAATACTTCCATCGTCCTCTTTTTATCAAACTCAGCCAGTGTTGGCAGGTTATACTGATTGAGTAGATACATAACGCGGTCAACTTCGTCGAATCCATTCAATTGCCGGGATATCTTACTGGCCGCAGTCATCCCAATAGAAACGGCCTGGCCATGCGATAGTTCATATATGTTTTCAATGGCGTGTCCAAGGGTGTGGCCAAAGTTTAATAAACGTCGTTCGCCTTTTTCAAATTCGTCATGCTGTACTACCGAGGCTTTAATTTCAACATTCTTTCGAATGAGCGTTGCCAGGCCCTTCAAATCCTTTTGAAAATCCTTCACTGTTCTCGCCTCCAACATTCTGAAAAGTCTTGCATCTTTGATGCAGGCATGTTTAATAATTTCGGCAAAACCATTTATCCATTCGGTTTGAGGTAGCGACTTTAAAAAGCTGTAATCATACAGCAGGAATTGCGGCTGGCGGATAGTACCGACAATATTTTTATAAACACCAATGTCGATTCCATTTTTCCCACCGATTGCGGCATCCACCATCGCCAATACCGAAGTAGGTACGAACCCAAATGATATTCCCCGCATATATACCGCGGCAACATAACCAGTAAGATCAGTAACAACTCCTCCACCCACACCGATTAAAAACGTTTTTCGGTCGGCTTCCATGCCGATAAGCTGCTCAATGACTTCGTCGACGGTAGTTTGAATTTTATATTTTTCTCCCGGGTTTAATACAATAGCGCTCCACCCTTTGAACTTCCTCCCATGTCCGTTAAAAATATTTTCATCAGTTATTATAATGGCGTTATCCTTGTTGACAAGTTTCTCTAAAAAAGAAAAATCTGCATCGAAATAAAACTGTGTACTACTATTTGAAAAAGTATAAGAGAGTTTTTTCATTGAGAGCTGATTCGGAAAAAACAGGAATTCTGAATTCGGAATTCAGAATAAATTCGCGATTGACCATTCACGACTCACCACTCATCCCTTACCCTACGAGTTCATAATCTTATTCTGATGATTGATGCTTTCCATATGCACGGCGTCAAAATATTTTGTGATGAATTCCTTGCTGAGTCCAACTTTGCCACCTTCTTTAAATGCCCTTTGTAAGATTTCGTTCCAACGGTTGGTTTGAAGGATGGTTATATTATTATTCCTTTTAAACTCTCCAATCCTATCTGCAATCTTCATGCGTTGACCCAACAATTGTAGCAATTCATCATCCAGGTGATTGATCTGCTGCCGAAGCTTTTCTAAAGCAGCATGAAATTCTTCCGAGTTAATATCTTCCTTACGCCATATAATCGTTCCTAACATTTCAGCTAGTTGTTCCGGTGTCACCTGTTGTTTGGCGTCGCTCCATGCATTGTCCGGATCACTATGACTTTCGATCATTAACCCGTCAAAATCCAGGTCTATTGCTTTTTGCGCAACATCTAATAAAATATCTCTGCGGCCGCATATATGTGAAGGATCATTAATAATCATCATTTCCGGATTACGCCGCTTCATTTCGATTGCCAGGTGCCACATCGGAGCGTTCCTATATTCAGTATTTCCATACGAAGAAAAACCGCGGTGTATTAAACCAATTTGTTTGATGCCTGCCTTTGCAACACGTTCTACAGCACCAGTCCACAATTCAAGATCGGGATTGATGGGATTCTTTATCAGCACGGGCACATTTGCTCCCCTGAGAGCATCAGCAACTTCCTGTACACTGAATGGATTAACAGTGGTCCGCGCACCTATCCATAACACATCAATATCGAAATGTAATGCATCTTCAACCTGCTTCCCTGTTGCCACTTCAACAGTAAGTGGAAGACCAGTCAATTTTTTTGCTTGCTGAAGCCAGGCCAAACCTTTTGTACCTATTCCTTCGAAACTTCCCGGCCTTGTACGGGGTTTCCAGATTCCGGCCCTAAGCATATCGACCTTGCCGGTCTTTGCAAGCCGTGTTGCAGTTTCCAATACCTGCGGTTCCGTCTCTGCACTGCAAGGTCCCGAAATGATCAGTGGTCTTTTCGAAAACACTTCGGTGATGTTAACGTTTGCATTCATTGTTTGTTCCATTTATTCTAATTTGAAATTTGAAAATTAGCAAATGCGACAATCAGAAAACGAGCAATTGACAATGTAACAAATAGGTAACTCACTTTACTTAAGCCACTCTATCAGTTTTCAAATTTTCAAATTTGCTTAATTTTCAAATTATCTGCTATTCGCATCATTCATTCTGATCCTTCTCCCTTTATAATTCTTTCCGTCGATTGCGCGGATCATTTTGGAAGCGACAGATTTATCAACCTCGATCCAGCTATTCATTTCTTTCATATCGATCCGGCCAAGTGCTTCTTTTTTTAAATCGCTCATGTCCAAAATAAACTGTAAGAAGCTTGCTTTGTAAAATCCGTCCTTCGTGCCAAGATTCACAAATAATTTACTATAATCACCGCCGTTGTTAAATTGCGGTCGTCCTTCCCTCCGTCGCTCAGGCATTCTGCGATCGCCGCCATCCCTCAATTCGCGTTCGCGATAGTCACGCTGACGTTCCCTTACATTCAGATCTTCCGCAT
>DAINQQ010000080.1:0-22814 GCA_036742645.1 Flavitalea sp. | reverse complement strand
CGGCAATAGCCAAAGAATAGTTTCTCAAAAACCGTCCGCTCAGCCGCGTAAAATGGCCAAAACCAAAACCGTTTCAGAAATTTCACTTTACGTCTCTTATTTTTTTCATTGCATTCTTCATTATCCGTATCATTTTGTTATTCGTTTCGCCATCTTTTACAGCAATTCTAATGGCATTGTTCCCTAAACTTTTTCCCATATTACCAACATCTCTTAAAAATAAGTTTTCTTCTTTGCAAAAGTGTAAAAACAGTTTCGTTGAATGTCCTGGAGGTAAATAGAATAGCAGGAAATTGGCTACGCCGTCTATCACTTCAGAAATGCCAATGCTTTGTAGCAAAGCCTTCAGTTTTTTTCGAAGTTGTTTTGTTTCGGCATACTTTGCCAGGTAATAGGTTTCATCCTTTAAGGCTGCGATGGCTGCAGCTTGTGCCGGCAAACTGATTGCCCATGGTGGTGTCAGCGATTTTAGTGTTTCTATAAAGTGCGGTGAGCAGCATAGATAGGCAGATCTTACGCCGCTTAACGAATATACTTTGCTCATGGATTTGCAAATGATCACATTTTCAGTTCCGGACGCGAATTGTTCCAGCGATTCATTTTTACCTGCATATTCTATATATGTTTCATCTACCCACACGATTGTTGATAAAGGTATATTGCGCAACAATTCTTCCATTTCTTTTTTCTGAATATAAACCCCGGTAGGACTATTAGGATTAACAACGACCACCATGTCGTAGTCCTTTTGCAATTCATTCAGCAAAGACGATGTATCAATAACAAATCCATTTTCGCGACTAAGTACAAACCGGTTTACATGACATTGGATAATATTTTCAAGAACATGAATATATTCACCATAGCATGGATCAATGATGAGAACTCTTGAAGACTTGAGGAGAAAAGCTTTGAATGCAAGAAATATCAGGTCGGATGAACCGGCGCCAGGTAAGATGCAGCGGTTTTTTATTCCACGCATTTTTTCAATAACGCAGATGAGCCCATCTGCATGTGTTGGCGGAGAAGTCTGCAACAACCAGGGTAAATGCTGCTGCAATATGTTTAGAGCATTTGGAGAAGGAGGAAACCAGGCATCTAATACGTCTGCATTAATAATATTTTTTGCTTTCTGAAGATTTTGCAAATCTTCACCAATTGCTTTGAAAAAAGAACCTGCGTGATAACAGGCAGAAGGAACAAAAAATGCAAAAGGGAGTTGCCAATCAATTTTGCACTGTAAGGCTTGATATTGTACAAAGTTTTGCTGTACTAGCTGTTCCAGATTTTCTACTTCCGTTACACACAAATCGTAGTTCACCATGCCAGAAATAGTCTTTTTATTAAGCGGTTGAAGTCCGACTTTTTTGTACATATCAATAATATCAGACCGGCAAATAGAAACGATATGCCTTCCACCGTGAGATTGCACCCATCGAAAAGCGGCAAACATTAAAGCAAGCGCCAGAAAACTTTTACGTTTTGGTTCAACTATCGTTAACAAGCGTACTTCATACAGATAATCATCGAAGGGGTACGGGATGCAGCAACGGTTAAAATATTTATCAACCGAATATGTTGAAGAACCGGGTGATGTAATGCTGACAAAACCTACAACATTACTTGCTTGCGTTGCCACAATATAATGATTGCACAAATCAAGATTGTCCCTTAATTCTTCAGTGGAGTTTAGTGCATGTTGCTTCAGCTCTTTTGCATACACCTGGTGACGTAGCCTATATATATTCTTTCTGTCGGAATCTGATGCAATAGATAAGGTAATCTTTGAAACGGAAGTGATCTGCATACTTTTAATTTGTTTGTTACTTTATTACAGTCTTACATTTCGGTAAAAAAATTTGCTATTACTTATCGGCCGTTCCACTTTGTAATCAATTTCACATCAAAGTTGTTTGAGCAGCACAGATCAATACCTCGTTACAGGAAATCGTTTGACAAAAAATCAAAACGACAATTTAAATTCTTTAATCATACTATTTTAATGTTGTCAATTCCCTGTCTGATCATTTTTTATGTTGTTTCTATATTCTCTTCCGATATTCAAAAAAAGCAAGAACTTTTTATTCTAAAATTAATTTTTGACCTCTTTTATCTTCAATACTCTCACCATAAATTTTTCAATTTCTTTCTGCACGCCTTCCACGTCGTGCGATTGGATGTAAGAACCGATAATGTGCGAACCTGCATCGGGCATTGCCTGCTTTCTTTTTAAGCTGTCGGCAACGCCAAGCTCATTATACATATCAAGCATGGCAGAAACCTTTACCCTGCTATCCTGGTGCAGCTCATCTTTATAAAAATATAACAGCTCAACAGGCTGCTTCACTTTTTCAAACGTTTCCTTGTTCATGGTTGTTTCCAGCATTTCTTCCAATGCCACAACCGCTTCTATACGATATTGCCAGTTCCAGTATTGCTTGTTAACAGGGCGGTTGTCTTTGTCGGTAAAATAATCTGATTTCTTAATGAAATGCAGCATCTGCAAACCCCAATGATTATTGAGCAACCAGGCATTGGGATCATTGAGGGCGATATTGGGCGACATCAATATCAAAGCTGCTACATCATTCGGATAGGCCGCAGCGAGTTGTAATGCACTTGTTCCGCCGGTAGAGGTTCCCATTAATACCACTTTTTTCCCAAGCTGCTTGCCAATTGCCAACGCTTGTTTTGCAGATTCCCAATATTTATCGGCTGTAAGGTTTATCAGGGCATCAACTGTATCAATGCCGTGCTCTGCTAGTCTTGATAAATATAAATTGCAGCCAAATTCTCTGGCTATGTTTTTATGAATCGGATCACCTTCTGCCTGTGATGCAGAAAATCCGTGCAGGTATACAATGGCATATTCCGTTTTTTGTTTCAAGGAATCAATCGCCCAAATAATCCTTGCTTCATTATCGGGTTTCAGTTTATGCTGCGCTTCATTATTTTTTAAGTACAATTCCAACTGCATGGCATCTGCCGGAACAACCGGCATTTCAGTTTTATAGGAAGGAGTCGCAGGTTTGGGGCCTAAAAAATAAATGCCGATCAGGATAACCGGTATTGACCATAGCCATTTCTTTCGCATAACATAAATTTCTACAATTAGAAAATATTTTTGATCATTAATGTATGGGATCGTTGCTAACTATCTCCGTTATGGCTTTTTACAAATTAGCCTGTGTAATAGTGTGCACAGGTAATTTATCCCCGGGCCTGAAAGACTCAGACAGGAATGAAATTAACTTGGCTCCTTGCGTTTTGGTAACTTTTATCTTTACGATCGCCGTGCCATGTCTCATCTGGTATGCTTCTCCCTCCTCTTCATTAACAACAATGCCTGACCAACTTCAATTATTTCGGAATCCTTTTACGCAAAGCCCACAAAATCCCGATAGATTATATTATTAAATGTATAAGTTATCACGACAAAAACACTCCATCCGGTAAGTTGGCATTTCCAGTATGTTGATATCTTAAACTTCATGAATATTACTGTTCATTTTTACGACAATTACTATTATTGTCAACTTCACAAATAACAGTCATCCACTCCGCCTCCCATTGGTTCGCCTAAGATAGTCTCTCTGGCTTTAACAGTTTCTGTTGCTTTGACAATTCACCATTCTGGACTTATATTCTCCGAATACCTCTGATGGAAGGGTAGATTTCAAAAAGTCCAACCTTTTCCTTTATAATTTTTCGAATTTCCCAATAGATTTATCAAATTCATTAATCCAAAACGATCAACTGTGAAGTAACAGTGCTAGCTTAACCCCGTTCTCCTTAGTCTTCCTGCCTCACAATGCTTAGTCTCTGACTAAGCATCGGCTTCGCAGAAGCCGTCAACCTTTAACCTGATAGATACCCAGATTCTGATTATTGGTGTTCGTCTTATTTGGGTGAGGTAAAAATCATGAAGCTGGTTCACGCTGTTGTTGGTGTTTTTCACCACCAATTGAAATTAGTAAGGCAACAAATAAAAACACCACTGAAGAGCCACATTACAATAAACTTTTGTAGAAGTAATAAGCAAAAAGTCGAACTCATTCAGTTCGACTTTAGATGATTTTGTAGCCTCGACAGGAATCGAACCTGTATCTGGAGCTTCGGAAACTCTTATACTATCCATTGTACGACGAGGCCAGAATTCGATGGGCCATTAACTCATCACTTTATCAGTCCGCCAACATTTGATGCAAAGATCTTTACGGCGATGGCGAGCAAAATTACGCCAAAAAATTTACGAACAGCAACTAAACCTGCCGGTCCTAACAATCTTGAAATATGACCGAGCGATTTCAGCACGGCATAAATAATTATAAGATTGAAAAGGATTCCAATTAATATTGAGATTTTGTTATAGTTAGCGCTCAACGAAATGACAGTAGTCAAAGTTCCGGATCCGGCTATCAGCGGGAAGGCAATCGGGACAACTGTACCAAACCGGGGATCAGATTCGGGTTTGAAGAATTCAACACCCAATACAAGTTCAAGCCCGAGAACAAATATGACGATAGAACCCGCTACCGCGAAGGCCTTCACATCAACTCCCATTAGATTTAAAAAAGCCTCTCCTACATATAGAAAGAGTATCATAAACGCACCCGATATCAGTGTTGCCATCCATTCTCTAATACCTCCCATCCGCTCCTTGAGTGCGATCAGTAATGGAACAGAACCGATAATATCTATAACAGCAAATAACGTGAAGCTGACAGTTAGGATATCATCAAAGTTGAATTCCATAAAAACGGTCTATTCGGTAAGTTGCCACGAAATACATGAATTTCCACGAATAATTTCGTGCCAATTCATGTAATTTCTGTACAACGAGAAGATGCCCTTGTTTCGTTCGCCACGAATTACACGAATTATCACGAAATCATTCGTGGCAATTCGTGCAATTCGTGGCAAGACTTCCTGTAAGGTTTCGCGCAAAGCCGCGAAGAAATTGAAAGAACTCTGCGTCTTTGCGCCTTTGCGAGCCGATTTACATCGATGTGAAATTCGGAAGCCTTCGACGCAGGAATATCGACCAAGTTCAGAACATACATATTAACATCGGTTCAGTTCAGTAGCAGAAATTTCCCGCAAGCATTGTAAGCAAAGACAGTCGTTATATTTTTCGGCAATAGAAGTTCTTTCTTTTGTAGTCAGGACAGCTTCATAGCACTGGCACTGCCCAACATTGCCAGGCTTGCACTCAAAAGTTACATAGCAGCGTGGACATTTTTTTTCTTCATGCTTGCACATGGTCATCTTTTTTGAGTCAGGTTCTTATAGCTTCATTACAAGTGATGTACAAGAGGTACAGCAGAACAAAGCTCATGAATATAGTCCAATAAGCACTATCACTACATCTTACCGTCCATTCGTCTCAATTAGGCATCGTCGTACCGTGGCGTAACGAAGTTCTGATGCCTCTGGCGTTCCAAAAATTTCGGGATGAAAAACTGCTGCAAGCAGCTCAATCCCCTCAACAAGTGTATTGGCGCTTGGTTGAGTGAACAAATCGTAGTCGGCTATGAATACGGCATCGTTTTGTACGGCTGCCAGATGATTCCATCCAGTTCTGTTAGTTAGCAGATGCAATTCTTCAATCGTTCTTTTTATTTCGAAACCGCAAGGTGCTATAACCAGTACTTCTGGATTGTATTTTACTACCTTATCCCAATTCGTTACGATACTATCTCCTCCCGGGTTTGAAAGCATATCGACTCCTCCTGCACAGGCGATTTGAAAGGGTATCCAGTGCCCGCAGTTGTACACAGGTTCCATCCATTCCATCAACATGACGCGTTTCAACGGTGCTCTATTTCTACGCAATTCATCAATGATCTTGTCTTTTCTTTTCTGCAAAGACGATAAATAGGTATATGCAACCTCCTCCTGGCCCAACGCTGTTGCAATTGTGATGGCTGTTTCAAATACATCATTCAGATTGTTTGGTGAAAGCGCCACCAATTGCGGTTGCTTACTAAGTTTGGAAACAGCAGCGGCTGTGCAGGCAGTATCTATCTGGCAAACCTCACAAACATCCTGCGTGAAAATGATATCTGGTTCTATTTTTTGAAGC
Source organism: Flavitalea sp. (assembly GCA_036742645.1). Taxonomy (GTDB): domain Bacteria; phylum Bacteroidota; class Bacteroidia; order Chitinophagales; family Chitinophagaceae; genus Flavitalea. Next base: position 16,729 of record DAINQQ010000080.1, on the reverse strand, counting down.
AATTCTTCATTCACGTAGTAAAGGCTTTTTCCCTGCGCTTTGCTTGCAGAAAATATCTTATCAATTTCTGCGCTGCTGTACTGCTTACTTTCAAGCACGCAACGAACAACGATATCCTTTTCATTTCTTGATATTACCGGGCACTCAAAGGTTACGCCATGTAAGAATTTCTGCAAGCCCATGTCATAGATCATCTGAGTTGCAGCAGGTAAAAAGGAGCACGCTTTCATTTAAAAGAATTGATGATGAAGAACTGTCTACCTCAACGAATTGTTCTCTTTGTGTTCTTCCTGCCTTCCAACGGAAAAAACGACGAACACGACGGATTCTATCGCGATGCAATTTGCAGAGCAGGAAATCTATTTTGTATCCATTCAAATAATCCAAACATGATTGCGCTGTAGAACAGAGTGCCTAAAAGAAAGTTGATCATATATGGAAAACCTTGCCAATAACATTGAAGCAAGCCATAGATGTCGCGGCTTAAAGGAAGCTGGGTGCGAATATCCGTTCCTCCGCCCAGCCAAACCGCGAAATCTGCGGTCAACCAAAAACTTATGGTGGACAATAACGAAGCAATCGCAACATTTTTTGTTGTCACTCGCCTGATAACGAGAATTCCTATGAGCACGATGATTGAAAATGCGATATAGATCAGGGGACGTCCCTCGTATGATCCATCGTAAATAACTGTGTGAATGATGACATCTCCAATAAACAGCGTTAGTACTGGAAAGGCGAAAGATTTCCAGCGTTGGCTGAAATAGGCACCGCCAAACATGGCCATAGCGCCGATGGGAGTGAAATTACTCCATGCAGTAAGTTGAGCTGCATTGAATACTCTCAGGATCCCGACAATGATTATAAAAATTAGCAGTACGGCAAAGCGCGGATTTATTTTTGTAATTGACATAATATGTATTTGATAATTTATAATTTGAACAGAACGCCCGCAGAAAAATTTCGGTCAAGAGCATTAAAACCTAACGCTTCAGAATAGGATACATTGGCGAGATTTCGACCGCTTGCAAAAAGCTTTATAAACTTCTTAAATTTATACTCTACATAAAGGTCAAGAAGTGTGTACGACGACAGGCTCACCGTCTTCGCTGGGAAGGAACTAAAATCGAGATCGGTTCTTTTACCGAAATTCCTCAATTGACCACTGACAAAAAGCTGTTTTGTTACCTGGTAATTCGCGGTAGCGCTGAATATATGTTTTGGCCTGCGAATCAGGTTAAAAAAGCTGGTATCTTTCACGCTACCCGGTGTAGTAATTTTGCCGTCTACATACGAGTAGGTGACGATCAATTGCACCGTATTTCCAATGTTAACAGTCGGTTCGATTTCGAAACCCCAATCTTCTTGCTTATCCTGGTTAACGTAGTAGCTCTGAAATGTAGAAGGATCAGTATAGAAAGCTATTCCATCGGTAACATCTCTTTTGAAGACTGCTAATCTTACATTATAAAGATTTCTTTGGCTCAGAATATGCACACCGCCTTCATATGTAATTGCTTTTTCAGGCTGAAGGTCCTCCAACGTGTTTCTGTATTCCGAAAATAACTGGTACAATGTCGGAACCCGGTAGGCTGACGATATATTACCAAACAGCTTGAAGTTCTTCTGAATGATATAGGATGGATTGAAGTTGAATACAAAATTGCTGCCGTATGTAGAATGATTATTGAATCTTCCACCTGCTTCGACATTAAGTCCTTGCTTACTCCGGTAAACCACAGCACCATATATCCCTGTTTGATTTTGTTTCGCAGAATCTTTCCCAAGTTTCGATGAATAGCTGTCGCTGTATATCGTACCTCCGAATTCGTACTTGTAAATGCCAAAGGTTTCTATGCTCGTGCCGGAACTCCGATAATCAATCCCTCCAATAAAACTAAGGTCAGGAATCAATGGAAAATGAACATATGCATCCGCAAAATGTTCGGACCCTTCATAATTACCTTTCAGATATCCATCCAGAGGAGTTTCTTTGATCGAACTATCGTTAAAGTAGTCTCTTCGTACGCGATTGTAATTATAGAGAAGATTGACTTTTGTCTTTCCAAACGTCAATTCATTTCGAATACCGGCCTGGAAGTTTTTAAGCTTTTGCGAATAATCTTTATCATCCGAGAAGCCGCCATTGTCCAGGTCCCCATCAAAATTGCTTAGCAATAAATATGGATTGACCCGGATATTTTTTGAAATGGAAATTCCAATGCCTGTCATGAAAGATTTTTGTGTAGCGCCATCTTTGTCAAAACTTCCGGAAACATTCTTATCAGTCGCCTCACTGATCCCATCGGTTTTTGAATAGGTATATCCCGCCTGGTAATCCACTGCACCTGATCGTCCATTGATACTTGCGTTTGCTTTAAACGTGTTATAACTGCCATAGCTCAATAACAAAGAGGGCGAAGCTTTTTTCGTCCCTTTTTTCATAATGATATTAATTACTCCCGCAACTGCATCACTTCCGTACAAAGTAGATTGACTGCCCTTGAGAATTTCAATTCTCTCAATGTTTTCGATTGGTATTGACCTGATGTCAAAGCTGCTCGTTACACCAGAAACGTCGTACACCGGAACACCGTCAATTGCAATGAGTGTGTGCTCGCCTTTGGCGCCGCGCAAAAAAATAGTTTTATCCTTACCCGGGTTGCTATTAGCACCATTGAGATAAAGACCCGCCTGTTCATGTAAAATTTGTGAAAGGTCTTTTCCTCCTGCCCGCTCGAGTTGTTGCCTGCTGATAATGGTGAGAACTTTTCCAGTCTGTAATGTCTTTGTTGGAAACTTGTTGGCTGTGACAGTTACTTCTTCGAGCGGTTTTGTAAAAATGCTGTCATCCTGTGCAAGAAGATAGCCACTGCTAAAGATTACCAGTAGCATGCATGCAAATTGTTTTTTGCTCATTCGTAAAAGTTTAATTGTTTCCCGGAGAAAACAAGGGTTAATGAATGAGCCTTCGGAAAAATGAAAACGATGCTGAATATAAAATGCCTGTGATCCATTTTACATTCTGTGCCTTTCACCCGAAAGCTTGAATGGTTGAAATGTACCTGGCAGGTCTTCTGGCTTGCTCTTCAGTTCGACACCTTCCCATCGTTGATAATGATTCGACAGTGGTATGTAGATCGACTGATGAATTGTGAGTGGTCAGTGGTGAGTGGTCAGTTAGAAAGGCTGATATGATGTTCCGGCCTGGAACTCAAAACTGACAACTCACTACTCACAATCACAGAGCTTACAGCTACGGGGATAGCGCCGGATTTACACCGGACTTCCCTTTTAATCCCGAACATTCGGGAACCAATTACAGCGCAAAAGTATGAGAGTAATAAATGAATTACCAAAATAATTTCTACACCTAATAATTCTAACGTCGTCTCCTTCGTGCTATTCTCTTCGTGTTCTTTGTGAACCCCCTAAATGCGCAATCAGAAGGTTCACAAAGAACACAAAGAGAATCAAACAAAGAACACAACGTGATTAATAATTTCCCCTCCCGTCCTCAAAAAGAGTATCTGACATTCACCCCGCCTGTATAATTGATTCCGGGGGCTGCATTGTAGTAGCGGCCTGCCGCTGCGTTGATATCGTTTCCGAGACTGTAAGTTGTGTTGAAAATATTATCGACACTACCGAAGATATCGATGCGGAATGCTTTCGCAAATGTTTTTCTAAAGCCAAGTCGTGCCCCTAATAGATGAAAAGAAGTTGCAAAATCAGTGTTGGCATCATTTAATGGAATAGGATCGCTGTAGTAATAATTAATGTTCGTATACACGCCAATCTTCGATGTGATATCCAATCCGCTCGCCACAACATGTGGCGCGACACTTGGTAATTCCTTACCGGAAAGATCTGTATTGACCTGTTTATAGTCCTCGTAAATGAAATGATGCCAGGTATGACTTATAAATATCCTGATATCAGTTATAGCCGAATTACTCAACTTAACCGGTTGCCATACCACATTTGTTTCAACACCCTTTTGACGTGTAGACCCTGCATTTTCAAAATAATCGGCACCGCTGGCATCACGGCGTTGTGCGATCGTATTTTTCAGTTGAAACAAAAATGCATTCACATCGACAAAAAGTCTATCCTGTAAAAATGATCCACGCACACCCAGTTCATAGTTTGTTCCATCCTCGGCTTCGAGGCTGGTATTTATGATGCTTGTTGAAGGAAGTAATTCAGCGAGCGTAGGCGGAGAAAAGCCCTTGGAGACACTCGTATATACAGCCAGATCATCGCTGAACTTTTTCAATAAACTTATTCTTGGAGCAATTTCATTGCTGTAAGTTTTCTCTTGAAGCAAGGGCGGGACTGTGGAGACCCGACTAAACTCGATCGTTGATTTATTCAGACTGGCGCCGCCAGTAATGATCCATCCACCTTTTAACTCGAGTTCTGCCTGCGCGAAAACAAAATATTGGAGGTTGTCTACTTCGTCATCAGTCTGCAATGAATCGGACTTTCCCTGGTTGTTCCTATAGACTTTTATGTTTGAAAAACCTTTTTGAATTTCCCCGCCTAAAACAATATTGAGTTTGGATTCGTTGATGTCCTGCTGGTACGAAAAAACTGTTCTTCCACCTGTATGTGGCTCATTCCTTTTTTCAAAGTTGCGGATTGCGGGATTTTCAATTTCGGAGAAAGCCCCGTACACGGAGGTTGTGTTTGCGAACTTTGTGCTCAACTGGTAGTGATTGCTGAAACCGGCTAAAAATGTTTTCTGATATATTGCTGCTTTAGCCTGAACCGCGCCTGGGAAGATACCTGCTGCAGGTCTTGCCGCTTTCGGGTTCGCATCAAACTGCGCTTTTGTTAAGCCGCCTGGTGTTTGATAATAAAGATCACCGTATAAGAAGAACACATTTATCTGATCCTTTTCGGTAGCGTTTATTTTTGCTTCATAGGTAAAAACATCTCTTTTCATTTCACTTTGCTCGCGATAGCCATCAGATTTCTGGTGTGTATAGCTTATATTATGCTGGAAGTTGTCATTTCCAAATTGAAGCGATGAATTGATCATCTGGTGACCAAAACTGCCTGTTAGGTAATTGACTGATACGCCCGGCTTCCATACCGTCGGTAAACTTTTTATGAGAACCGCTCCGCCGGTTCCTGCTCCATACAGACTGCTCGCTGGCCCTTTTATCACTTCAACAGAATTGACATTATAAAAGCTCAACTGGTTCAGGTAGGTGTTGCCGCCTGCGTCAGTAAACGGAATATTATTCCAATACACTTTTACATTGCGTACACCAAACGGTGAACGAAGAGAGCTGCCCCTGATATTTAAGCGGTAGCTACCCGGAGAACGTTCTTCCATGCGCACTCCGGCGGTAGTATTCATTGCAGGAAGAATACCTGTATTATTGAATCTTTCAAGACTGGTTTTGTTAATATAGCTCACCGGGGCTGAAATTTCCAGCAGCTTCCGGTTTTGCTCATAACCTCTAACAACAACGGCTTCCAGGACCTGTGACGAATCTTCGGGTTCTGTGGATTGAGATATTGCTTGATTTAGGAATGAACACAAAAACAAAATCAGGAAAAGACGTTTCATGGAATGGAATATATGCACAAATGTAAATCCAAATATTATCTATCTTCCAATTATGAAATCAGGCAAGCTGAATTTATTTGATCTTACGATGATTGTGGTTGGATTAGTGATCGGAATGGGAATTTTCAGGACATCTTCAGACGCGGCAAACGCTGCGATTACTCCTGCTCTATTTTTTCTTGCATGGTTCGTGGGTGGCATGGTAGCTCTGTGCGGAGCATTAACTTACGCTGAAATCGGTTCGAGGTTCCCTGCCACGGGTGGTTATTATAAAGTATTTGCAGAATGTTATCATCCCTCCGTTGCTTTTGCGATTAATTGTATTATACTTATCTCCAATGCTGCTTCCATGTCGGGGGTTGCACTGATTGGCAGTGAATATATCTCCCAGGTGATTTTTCAGCATAATCCTGGTAACACTACTATTGCCCTAATTGCCATGTTGCCAATCATACTTTTCTACCTTGTGAATTTGTTGGGTTTAAGAATGAGCGCGACGGCTCAAAATGTATTAATGGTCATCAAAATCGGAATGCTTGTATTGCTCATCAGTTCAATATTCTTCGTGCCTGCAACCAATCAGGAGGCTGCATCGGCAGCTGTTGCAGATTTCAGCAACATGGATTATGTCAGATCATTTGGTGTGGCCCTCATAGCTGTCTCCTTTACTTATGGCGGTTATCAGCAAACGATCAATTTTGGAGAGGAAGTGAATGAGCCTAAGAAAACAATTCCCAAAGGGATTTTTATTGGAATTATAATCATTATCTCTTTATACCTGGCTGTTAGCTATGCGTATTACAATGCAATTGGTTTTGAACAGCTGAAAACGTCACGTGGAATCGCTTCCATTGTTGTCGAGAAGATGTTTGGGCCGGCGGGAAAAACGGTGGCTTCAATCTTGCTTTTTATTGCTGTATTGGCTTATGTGAATGTTTTGCTACTTAGCAATCCGAGGGTAATGTATGCCATGAGCCGTGACAAAATTCTTCCTGCAGCCTTCAAAAAACGAGATGAAAAACGTGATGTTTTAACAGTTAGTCTAACTGTCTTCGCTGCGATGGGGATCATTGTATTGTTCTTCGCAAACGAGTTTAATCGCATACTTAGCTTTACCATTTTTCTCGATTCGATTGGAATGGCCACTTCCGCGGCAACTATTTTTATATTGCGAAAAAGAACAAGGCATCTGGATGGAAGTGGCATTTACAAAATGAAACTTTATCCTCTCCTTCCTCTTATCTTTATATCTGCCTATATTTTTGTAGGAACTTCCATTGCTTTTGATACGCCAGATCTGGCATTGATAGGCACCGGTGTATTTGCGGCGTTTTTAATTATTTATTTTTTAGTAACCAGGTTTAAAGCTAACAATAATGCATCCGTCTAATGATGTATCCTATATTTTGAACGAGCTCGGGGAACACCGGGATCAGTATTTTAATGCCATTTCTCCGCCGATTATTCAAACAAGCAACTTCGCCTTTAAGAAAGTAGAAGATTTACGGAAAGTATTTGAAGATGAGTATAGCAGCTACCTATACACGAGAGGACTAAATCCTACTGTAGATATTCTTCGAACGAAACTGGCGGCCTTGGATGGCGCCGAGGATTGCCTGGTTTTCAACAGTGGAGCATCGGCGATTTTTGCCTCCGTGTTGTCTAATGTAAAATCAGGGGATCATATTGTATCAGTGAATAAGCCTTATACCTGGGCTCAAAAAATGTTTGACAATATCTTACCCCGCTTTGGCGTAACAACGACTTATATTGACGGAACCAATATTGAAAATTTTGAGAGAAGTATCCTGCCGCACACGAAATTGATCTATCTCGAATCTCCTAACTCATGGGATTATGCGATACAGGATTTGAAAGCAGTGGCTGAACTCGCAAGAGCTGAAAACATTATTACGATCTGCGATAACAGTTATTGCACGCCAATTTACCAAAAACCTATTAGCCTTGGTATCGATATGGTGCTTCAATCCGCTACCAAGTACCTGGGCGGTCATAGCGACGTAGTGGCCGGTGTATTAAGTGGTACGTACGACATGATGAAACGCATCTTTGACAACGAACTACTTAACATGGGCAATGGTATCTCACCATTCAACGCGTGGCTTTTGATAAGAGGTTTGAGAACATTGCCGATACGACTCGAAAGAATTTCATCAACAACACGAGAAATCGTCCGCTATCTTATGCAGCATGCAAAAATCGAGCAGGTATTATTTCCTTTTGACGACTCCTTCAAACAGTTTGAATTAGCAAAGCAGCAAATGCAGGGAGCGTGTGGATTGTTTACGATCGTACTGAAGGCGACCACGATGCAGCAAATTGTTACCTTCTGTGAATCATTGCAACATATGTTAATGGCAGTTAGCTGGGGTGGGCACGAGAGCCTCGTGCTTCCAAAATGCGCTTCTCTTCAACCCGCTGATTTCAACCCTTCCAATGTTGAGCATCGGATGATACGGCTATATATTGGCTTAGAAGATGCGGAATACCTCATTGCAGACATTGACCAGGCCCTGGCTGCTGTATAGTATCGTCACCCTGGTGTTGTTTTGAGCTTGACGTATGCTATATCTAAGCTACTCTGTCATCCAACGATCATGTTTGAAGGCAGGGCATATGTGACAACCCAATTGCGCATGAACTTAGGCCTTAGAACTCAGAATTTAACCCACTATTTTTCATGTATTGAATATGGTAGTGTAAATTGCCCGAAATCAACAAAGCCGTTTATCAAGTTTAAGGAAATTGCCGCTCAATCCCCATTATTTTTGTTTTATGAGCCACAGAAGAATTCTATTCTTTGTTCTTTGTTTGTCGTCGCTCTTTGCCAGCGCACAGGACAAATGGGATCTGCAACGAAGCGTCGAATATGCGCTGGCGAACAATATCTCAGTGAAGCAGCAGGATGTTCAGGCCCGGTTGGCTGAGCTTATTCACTATCAAAGTAAATTTGGGCGCTTACCTTCTGCCAATATTGGAACTTCTCTCGGCATAAACACGGGTCGTTCCATTGACCGTACGACCAATCTATTTACAACGCAAAGCATCTTTTATACCGGGTTAAACTTTCAAACCAACGTTGATCTCTTTAATTTCTTCAGCAAACAAAATACGATTGCCGGAAACAGGTATGAAGCAGAAGCATCCCAGGCGGCAGTAGCGAAGATAAAAAATGATATTTCTCTGAATGTTGCCGCTGCTTATTTGCAGGCGTTGCTCGCGGTTGAACAGGTCAATATTAGCGAAGTACAGGTTAAACAAACATCTGCGCAATTAACAAACACAAGAAAACTCGTTGACGCCGGCAGTATTCCCGAATTAAATGCGGCAGAATTGGAGGCTCAGCTGGCGAGAGATAGTTCAACATTGATTACTGCACAGGGAAGTGTGATAAGGGCTATATTAACCTTGAAAGCACTGTTGAATGTTGATCCGGGAATGCAATTTGAAATCGCAACGCCGGCCGTCGAACAAATACCTGTTGAACCGATATCTGAATTACAACCGGAACAAGTCTACGAGCTAGCGTTGAGAAATCTTCCCCAGCAGAGAATGAATAATCTTCGGATACAATCGGCTCAAAAGTTTGTTGCCGCTGCGCGGGGGGAAATGTATCCGTCCGTTTCATTAAGTGCAAATCTGCAAACCAACTATTCCAGTCTTAAAAACGTTCCGGATGAATCGAACGCAATATTCCTGGCACGGCCTATCGGCATTGTGAAAGGTAGTGGCGATACAGTTCTTACACAGGGGGTAGATCCGCGTAGCCTGCGTTTTTATGCTTCCACATTCAGTACGCAATTCAGTGATAACGTATATAATGGAGTTGGGGTCAATATCTCAATTCCATTGTTCAACGGTTTAATGGCAAAAACAAGCTGGAAACGCGCAAAATTGAATGTTACGACATATGAGCTACAACGAGATCAGGATAATCTGACTCTCAAGCAAGACATTTATACAGCGTATACGGATGCAATTACCGCCTTTGAGAAATTCAACGCAAGTAAAAAGTCTGTTCAAGCCGCTCAGAAGGCAAGTGATTATGCGCAAAAGAGGTATGACATCGGTCTGCTAAATACGATTGACCTAATCACTAACCAGAATAACCTGTTTCGTGCGAGAATTGAACTTATATCTGCACAATTTGACTATGTTTTTAGATTAAAAGTATTGGAGTTTTATAAAGGACAGGGGATAAAGCTGCGGTAGAGCATGATTTGAAAATTTTAGAATTTTAGAATTTGAAAATTTGAAAAACATGGTGTTCAGGGCTAATAATATTCAAAGGATAATAAATCATTTATGAAAAGAAGGCTTTTATGGATAACCGGTTCCTTGGTTGCCTTAATTATTTTATTGGTCGTTTTAAAAAGCTCCGGTGTTATTGGCAAGGAAGAAGGACTGAAAGTTGCTACGGAAAAAGTCAGCCGGAGAACTATTAGCGAAACCGTAAATGCAAGCGGAAAAGTGTATCCCGAGATAGAAGTAAAGGTGAGCCCCGACGTTTCAGGAGAAATTGTTGAACTGACAGTGTTGGAAGGAGACAGCGTGAGAAAAGGAGCGGTATTGGCGAGAATATATGGAGATATTTATACCTCGCAGCGCGACCAGGCGTCTGCTATCGTTAGTCAGCAGCAGGCTACGGTTGAAAATAATAGGGCACAACTGGAAAGTTTGAAGTCTGCTATGAATCTTGCGCAACGCACCTATAACCGGCAAAAGCAATTGTTAACTGAAAAAGTGATTTCCGCCTCAGAATTTGAGCAGGCTGAAAATGCTCTGGAAACGGCAAAGGCGAACTACAATGCTGCACTTCAGGGAATTCGTAGCGGACAGGCGGGTGTGGAAAGTGCAAGGTCGAGTTTGATGCGTGCAAATAAAGACCTAAGTCGTACAGTAGTCGTCGCTCCAATGGACGGCGTGATATCATTATTGAATGTAAAAAAGGGTGAGCGTGTTGTAGGTAACTCCATGATGGCGGGTACCGAGATGATGCGGATCGCTGATATGAGTAAGATCGAAGTGCGCGTTGATGTTGGAGAAAACGATATCCCAAAAGTACACCTGGGAGATTCGGCTTCTGTTGAAGTGGATGCATATAATAATAGAAAATTTTCGGGAATTGTTACCCAGATTGCAAGCAGCAGTGCAACAACCGGTCAGGTCGCCACAGCCACGAATGATGTTACTAACTATAAGGTGTATATAAGATTGTTGCCCGATTCATACAAGGATCTTATCGATCCTTCAAGGCCCAAAAACTTTCCTTTTCGTCCAGGGATGACCGCAAGCGCGGATATCTTTACTAAAACAAAAACGAACATCCTCGCTGTATCAATAAACGCGGTAACTACGAGGGAAAAAGGAACCGATAACGTTGCGAATTCAGAAAAGGATGGCAAAGAACCTCCGGCAGGAATGCAAGAGACCGAAAAAGCTGGGACGTCGAGTGACCTTGACGAAGTGGTATTCGTATTGCAACCCGATAGCAAAGTGAAACGCGTCAAAGTAAAAACGGATATCCAGGACATTAACTACATAGAGGTGCTGGAAGGTTTGCAGGATAGCACTGAAGTGGTTACTGCGCCCTATAATGTAATTAGCAAAACATTGAAGGATGGAATGAAGGTGAAAGTGGTTCCAAAGGATAAATTATTTGAAACGAAGAATTGAGGAATGCTGAACGTGCAACGCTCAAGGCTGGACGCTGGACGAGCAATGCTCGACGTTGAAAGTTCGATGCGTCAGGGAGGATGATAATCTATTACTTTTTTCATGACCTAGTGTCACAAAATAGGGTTGGAGTTGCGATTCGTTCAATGTTTAGACCTTTAACCTTCGCGTTTAGCGTTACGCCCTTCGGCGTTATGCGTTCGGCGCTCAGCCCTTAGCACTAAATTTTAGCTTATGCGATTTGGACTTATCGGCAGCGGCAGTTGGGCTACAGCGTTGGCAAAAATATTAACGGATAACAAGCATCCCATACATTGGTTGGTAAGATCAGAAGAGACCATTCGTCATATCAGGAACAGACATCACAATCCACATTATTTAAGCTCCGTCTTGTTTGATGCATCACTATTACACGTAACAAATAATATAAATGAAGTCGTTAATGGCAGCGACTGCATCGTGATTGCAGTTCCCTCCGCCTATGTCGTTGAAACATTATCGATCCTGGAATCTGATTCCTTATCGGAGAAAATACTTGTCTCGGCTATCAAAGGAATTTTACCGCAAAACAACCTTCTGCTAAATGAATTCCTTCAGGATAAATTTGACGTTGCGTTAGAGAATTATCATACTATAATGGGTCCTTGTCATGCAGAGGAGGTGGCGGCTGAAAAATTATCCTATCTTACTTTTTCCGGAAAGAACATTACCCAGACCGAGTCTATCGCGTCTTGTTTTACCACAGAATATCTAAATACGATCATTAACAATGATGTAATTGGAGTTCAATATGCGGCTATCCTGAAAAACATATATGCTCTCGGAGCCGGGATCGCCCACGGCCTTGAGTACGGTGATAACTTCCTGAGCGTTTTGATTGCAAATTGCGCGGACGAGATGGCTGGTTTCTTAAGAAAGGTGGGCATTGAACATATAGAGGTAGGAGTTCATGAGGAATCAGATCCTCAGACACATAAAAAAAGTCCTAATTACGCAGCGTCAGTGTATTTGGGCGATCTACTCGTCACATGCTATTCGTTATACAGCCGGAACCGTATGTTCGGAAACATGATTGGAAAGGGCTATTCGGTAAAGACAGCACAGCTGGAGATGAACATGGTTGCAGAAGGTTATAATGCCAGCAAATGCATATATTTAATTAATCAAACCGTACGCGCGGATATGCCAATCGGGGAAACACTATATCGGATTCTCTGGCAGAATGTTAAACCCCGTGATGGCTTTTACCAAATCGAGCAAATTCTCGTCTAATAGATTAAAGGACCTACAAATGCCTGTTTCGTTCTTACCATATAGCGGTGTTGCAATTATCTCGATGGTTATTATCCTCTCCATTGGGGAATTGATAAAGTACGTCAAAAACCGGCAGCACAAGCATCATCCCTGATCTCCGCTTCTTCGAAAAACAGACCCGCCGCGATACCATCGGCATAAAGTTTCCCCTGATTGGTTAAAATAAGACTGTTTTCAGTTGTCGTAAGAAGATTTTGTTGTTGATACCGCGCACTCTTCTTTTTTAGCAACTCAACAATCCGATAATCGACTTGCTTCGCCTGTGTATCGAATTGCAAACCCTCTTTCGTCCTTAGGGAAGTCATTATCCACTCATTCAGTTTTTGAGTGGGGGTCAATATCTCCCTTTCGAAAGGAACAATATTTTGTTGAAGAGATTGGATGTAAAGGGCATTATTGGCAATATTCCATTGTCTCGAGTTTCCATCAAAGGAATGCGCCGAGGGTCCCACGCCGAGATACTTCTTTCCTTGCCAATATGAGCTGTTGTGCTTGCTGCGCATTCCCGGCAACGAGTAATTTGAAGTTTCATACTGTTCATATCCAGCTTCTGAAAGCCATTCTATTAATAATAGAAATTGCCTGGCCTGGTCTTCCGTGTTGATCCCATCCAGTTTCTTTTTGTGTATCAGCTTTTCTAGTGGCGTTTTGGGCTCAACTGTTAGGGAATAGCAGGATAGGTGTTTAACGTTGAGAGCAATAGCCTTTTCGACATTATTTTTCCAGTTTGAATCGGGTAAAGTTGGCGTTCCGAAGATCAGGTCAATGGAGATGTTATCAAACCCTGCTTCGTAAGCCAGTTCAATGCTTTCCTGGGCTTGTAATGCATCATGCGCCCGGTTCATCCACCTCAAGTCTTCCTCAAAAAAAGACTGTACCCCTATGCTAAGTCGGTTGATCCCTGCCTGTTTCCAGGCAATCAATTTTTCAAACGAAATGTCGTCGGGATTTGCCTCGAGTGTGATTTCAGCTTCAGCGGCAACTGCATAATTAGAACAGAAGGCTTTTAGAATCTTTATAATCTCATCGGCAGAGAGTAGGGATGGAGTTCCACCGCCAAAATAAATCGTTTCAACGACCTCATTGGTAAGAAAGTTCTTTTGGAGTATTATCTCGTTCAATAAAGCTTGTAAAAACCCGTTCTTTAGCCTTATTGACGTGGAGAAATGGAAATTGCAATAGTGACATGCCTGTTTACAAAATGGGATATGTACATAAATGCCGGCCATTCGGATTCCTGAAATTTATCGAATATTACATGCGAATTGTGGTACGTTAACCATGACAAAGGTAGAAGTATATACTTATTGGAAGAGACTATCACTTTGGCTCGTGGTTCTCATTTTGTCATTGAGCTCCTCAGCGCAATATAAAATGCAGATCGCAGGTGTGGATAAAGACAGTTCATTTATCTATGGAAACCTGGGATTACAAAATGAATTCAAAAACAAGTCCGCCTGCCTTGAATATATCTATAAGATACCAACTCTGCTACGGACAAAAGGCTATCCAAACGCTTCGATTGACAGTATTGCCCAGGATTCATCCAGTGCTGTCGTTCATCTTTACGTAGGTGAAACGTTTCTGGGAGCTAAAATCAAAACCGACTCTGTGGATCAGCAAATTCTTGATGGAATTGGCTGGAATAAAAAGCGATCAGGGAGTTATTCAATGGACTTTAAGCAGTTAGAGTCCTTAAAAATGAGAATCCTTGAATACCTGGAAAATAGCGGCTACCCGTTTGCCCGTGTTGATCTTGACAGCGTGGACCTGACGAACGAAAACTTTTATGGGATCTTAAAAGTGAGCAAAGGCCCCCTTTACAGGATTGACAGCATTAGAAATTTGGGAACGGCTAACATCTCATCAAATTTCTTACAACGTCATCTGAATATCCTCCATGGCAGTATCTACAGAAAGGAGAAACTTCAGGCTGTGAGCAAAAAAATCACCGATCTGCCATTTCTTGTTGAGCAGCAACCATGGAATCTTACTTTGTTGGGTACTGGATCTGTATTGAATATGTACCTGGTTCCAAAAAAGAGCAGCCAGGTAAACGTTCTCGTTGGTTTCTTGCCTTCTAATGAACAGTTAAGTGATAATAAATTGTTGATTACAGGCGAGGCAAACGTCAACTTAAAAAACGCTCTTGGAGGCGGAGAATCAATTGGTTTAAACTGGCAGCAAGTTCAGGTGAAATCACCCCGACTGAATATCTTATTTCAACAGCCCTATCTGTTTAGTTCCCCGTTTGGTGTGAATTTTAATTTTGATCTCTTCAAAAAAGATTCTTCGTACGTAAACATAAATCTAGTGCTGGGTATTCAATATGCTGTTTCTTCGAATTATGTGGCCAGCGTATTCTTTCATCATTTTAGTACGAACCTGCTAACGGTAGATACGTTCGCTGTCAAGAGCACAAAGCGACTGCCACAGGAGGCAGACCTCAGAGCAGTGAGCTTTGGTATAAATCTCGAATGGTTTAATACTGATTACAGACTTAATCCACGGAAAGGCACTGACCTCTACATCAATGCGTCCGCAGGAACGAAAAAAATCCGGAAAAATAATGTGATTGTAGAACTTCACGACCAGTTTGATCCTGGATATGATTATAGCTCGTTGTACGACACTTTCAAGCTCAAATCTTACCAGTTCAGGATTAAATTCTCAGGAGCTCACTACTTCAGGCTAAACAGAACTTCAACTTTGAAAACCTCCCTCTCTGGTGGATGGTTTGAAAGTCCTACAATCTTCCGGAACGAGTTGTTCCAGATCGGTGGATATAAACTGTTGCGAGGCTTCGACGAAGAAAGCATTTTCGCATCGCAATATGGTGTTGGTACTTTAGAATATCGCTACCTGTTAGGTCAAAACTCATTTTTGTTTGCTTTCACGGATATGGGATGGGCCCGAAACCACGCGTTATCGAAGAACATTTCAAATACATTTATTGGCGCTGGACTGGGCATGGCATTTGAAACAAAGGCGGGTATTTTCAATATTTCATTGGCAAATGGCAAAAGGGATGATACAAAGTTTAACTTGCGCCAATCAAAAATTCATATTGGATATGTCAATTACTTCTAGTCGTGTATATGAATTTTCCTTACTCCAAACGCTACCCTATTTTTGTACTTGTAAATAACAGAGGTGAAGAAATTTTTTATCCTATTCCTTTATTTGATTTTTATTTCTCTTCCTTCCAGGCAGCAAACAAGAGTTGATTCAATAGTACAAAGTCAGGATTCATTACGAACCGCCATAAACGATTCTATTAATAAACAGGCCGTCACAATCGATTCTACGGCAGTTACCGGCGCAGATTCGATTGCGAGAGAGGCCGCGGAAAAACAAAAAAGGGCTCGGGTCGAAAAAATTCAACGCGTCATTAAGGACAATCCGGTTTTTATTTTTACCAGGGCACCGGTGGAATCAAATCTTTTTGTTAGAAAAGAGCAGGAAAATGAAGCTTTATTTTATTTTCTTGTTGGGCTGATATTTTATTTTGCATGTATAAGGTTGTTTTTTGGTAAGTATTTAGACAACTTGATCACGCTATTCTTCAGAGTAACGATGCGACAGCAGCAAATCCGGGAACAGCTGTTACAAACTCCGCTCGCTTCTCTTTTGTTGAATATTTTGTTCGTTATTTCCTCCGGCCTTTATCTTGCCCTACTTGCAAGGCATTACAATTTTAATTATTTTGGTGATCTTTGGATTACTTTTCTGTACGCTATTGCTTTTGTTTCAGGTATTTACCTAGGCAAGTACCTGATTCTAAAACTTACCGGATGGGTTTTTAATATCCAGAATGCAACAGATACTTATATTTTTATCGTCTTCCTCGTCAATAAAATGATTGGCATATTTTTGCTGCCTTTCATAGTATTGATGTCGTTTCCGAACGAATTTTTTTTAGCCGTGGTCATCCTGTTATCCTATATAATGCTCTTTTTATTTCTGAGTTATAGGTTCATTAATTCGTTTCGGCCAATCCGGACCGAAATAAAAGTAACCAGATTTCATTTTTTTCTATACCTTTGCGCTTTTGAAATAGCACCCCTATTGTTGATTTACAAGGTGTTATTGGCATATGTGGAAAGAAGTAATTAAATTTGCAATCCATACGTA
>DAINQQ010000079.1:0-23258 GCA_036742645.1 Flavitalea sp. | reverse complement strand
AAAATCGAAAAGGTTATGTAAAAGAAAAAAGAAGGGCAATCTTTGTATTGTTGATCCGATCATCCAATGAAAGCCAAACGTTGAGAGTCCTTTGCCAAATCCCTTGAAAAGTCCAAAACCAATAAACCGAGAAGCCCTAAATCCTAAACCTACCGAAATTCCAAAACATGGTCCGATTTCCTGAGTCATGAAAAACCTCCAATCCTTGAAAAGACCGAAAAGAATCCAAATCATCCATTGAAGATCGTTAACCTAAAATCTGTGCCTATCGAAGATTACATCTACGTTTGACGACCTAAAAAATTTTATTGAAAGCTGTTCCCTGGAACGGCTTTTTTGTTGTTAAAGACCGTTTCCATCTTCATATCCGTTGTGTCTTCAGTTGTATTCTTTTGTTGAACTTTTTGAATGCGCAGTTAGAGGTTCAAAAAGAACACAACCGACACGAAGGTAAATACAACGTCCACTGCACTCCACAACTCACATATCGAATAAAAATGCCCAAAAATCGATCATGTGAGGTCGTTAATCGAAAAGGTTATGGAAGAGAGAAAAGAAAGTTAATCTTTGTATTGTTGATCTGATTATCCAATGAAAGCTGAACGTTGAGAGTCCTTTTCCAATCCTTGAAAATCTAAAACCAATAAACCGAAGAACCTCTAAGTCCTAAGAAAACCGGCAACTGTCCAAAGCCAATTTCCTGAGTCAATGAAGAACCTTCCAATCCTTGAAAAGACCAAAGCAGAATTCAAAGCATCCATGAAGATCATCACCTAAAATCTGTACCTATCGATGATTTAATTACGTTTGACGACCTAAAGATTTTAATTAAAAGCTGTTCTCTTCGAGACGGCTTTTTAATTTTTTTAGCTGCCCAAGCCAATTTCATAATGTCTTTCCGGAATTTCAATGTCACTAAATCCTTTCTTTAAAAGGCGCTCGCGAAATTGAATCTGTACTTCATACTCGCCATGTACAAGGAATAACTTTTTCACCTGCTTTGGGTCCTGGCATGCCAGGAACTGGCTGAGATCTTCATAATCGCCATGAGCGCTCATACTCCTAATAGCGCCTATTTCCGAATGAACTTCGTGCGGAACTCCGAAGATCCCGACTTCCTGTGCACCGGCCATCAAACGGCCACCCAACGAATTTGGTTCACAGTAACCCGTGAACAAAATAGTATTTCGGCTATTTTCGATATTGTTGCTGATATGATGTTTAACACGACCGGCGTCAGCCATACCGCTCGCAGAAATGATTACGCATGGTCGGTTTCTAAAGTTCAACAGCTTCGATTCATCCACCGATTTGATATATTTCAGGCCCTTAAAAGAAAACGGATCTATGTCCTGCTGCATAATTTTTTGGATGTTCCTGTTGAAGTGTTGAGGATATTGCTTAACGACCTCTGTTGCCTCTACACTAAGCGGGCTATCGACAAAATAATCCACATCGGGCAAGCGGTTTTCGAGCTCCAACTGGTTTAGAGTAAATAATATTTCCTGCGTACGCCCAACGCTAAAAGCAGGCATAATTAGTTTGCCCTTTTTTTGTATACATGCCTTTTCTATCCATTGCAACAACGCATCTGGCGTAGTTACAAACAGGTCGTGCAAGCTATTTCCGTATGTTGATTCGAGTAATATATAGTCCGCCTGGGAGAAAACCGCGGGCGATTTCAATATTATATCGCGGTATCTGCCTACATCGCCGCTGAAAGTTAAGCGGCTCTCTTTGCCATTCTCCCTGATCTTAAGATGAACCGCAGCGCTGCCGATAATATGCCCGGCATCAGTGTACAGCACTTCAACATCTTCATCAATAGAATGCCATTGTTCATATTCAACCTCCCGAAAATAATCCATTGCTGCTTTCGCATCTTCACGCGTATACAATGGACGCAAATATGGCTGACCGTCAGCAGCACGCCGCTTGTTTGAATATTTTACATCATCTTCCTGGATCTCTGCTGAATCCTCCAGTAGAATACCTGCAAGATGTTGCGTAGCCGGAGTACAAAAAATATTTCCTGCAAAACCATCCTTTACAAGTTTTGGAATTAACCCGCAATGGTCGATGTGTGCATGTGATAAAATAACTGCTTTTACGCCTACCGGCTCAAAGCCCCAATGCCGGTTCATCGCATCGGTGTCTCTTCCCATACCCTGGAAGAGACCGCAATCAAGCAAATATTTATTACCGTTTTTGAGTGTCACCAGATGCTTTGATCCTGTAACTGTTCTGGCGGCGCCGTGAAATGCAATCTTCATTTGGTTGTAGTTTGTAGCTGGTTGTTTGTAGTTAGCTCTTCTAAAAATGGATAGTGCTTAATTGAAAACAATTATTCTTATCGGCGAAATTGCAGATGCATTCGAAACTACAAACCACAAACCTCAAACATTAGCCCTTCGCCTTAAACGACCACGTAATCCAGAACTCTGCAACTATTTCGCCCGCTGAATTTTTTCCGGTTGATTGTACGCGGATGCTTCTGCTTTGTCCAGTGTTAATTGCTTCTTCTATGACCTGTTTGATTTCATCACCGGCATTGCATGTAAAAGCAGTTATCCCTGTTGCCTTTTTGTGATACTCCGATTCAACCCTGACAACCAGCATGGAAACAGGGGGGTTTCTTTTGTATACATGAGCCATTGCGAGCAGGCCTGTACTCATTTCTGCTGCCATCGACAAACAGGCAAAATAAGTTGACCTGAAAGGATTTTGGGAGAACCATTTGTATGGAATAGTTACAACACATTTGGAAAGATCGATTTTCCGCACCCGCACACCTGCAAAAAAAGCACTGGGCAATTTTGAAAATAGAAATAATCTGAATTTAACGGGATGTTGTACTAACCGGATAAAATCTTCAGAATGGTCATGCATGCTGTAAAGATTCAAATATATTTCGATTTAACACAGGCCCGATTAACAGCTCGAAAAATATGTATCGAAACTATGCCTGAACATGGTCACGGCAGACCTTGGCCGGGGACAGGGGTTCTACGTGAAAGTTTTTTGCCCAGGAATTCCATTATCAAATCAGGAAATCTTGAAACAAAGGCATCTTTTTGTTGTACAAAATTGCACAAGTTATGACAAATATATGTGGCGCCTGGGCCGCCGCTTTCAATGGAGATTACAATACTTCTACCTGGTTCTTCAACAAATCCTCCAACACGTCTCTTCTCCGAATCAGATGGGCCTTGGCGTTATTCACTAATATTTCAGCAGGTTTATATCTTGAATTATAGTTGGAAGCCATTTCAAAACAATATGCACCAGCATTTAAAAACAACAGGTAATCGCCTTCGCGTATTTCATTTAACGCACGATCGGTTGCAAACGTATCCGTCTCACATATATTTCCGACTACAGTGTAATCCCTGACAACAGCACCAGGATTTGAAATATTTTCGATGGTGTGATATGAGCCATAAAACATCGGCCTTATGAGATGATTGAGGCCAGTATTTACACCGGCAAACGTAATTGCCGGAGTTTCTTTGATAACGTTTACTTCAGTAATAAAATAACCAGCTTCGCTTACCAGGAACTTTCCTGGCTCAAACCATAGTTGCCATTTCCGGTTAGTTTGCTTCTCAAATATGGATATGACTTCTGTTACTTTGGTTGCCAACAGCTCTATATCTGTTTGGTCATCGCCTGGTTTGTATGCTACTTTAAAACCTCCTCCCAGGTCAAGAAATTCCAACTGTGGAAAATTCCCCGATATATCGAGTAGCACCTGGACACCATTCAGGAAAACATCAACATCTTTTATATCGCTGCCTGTATGAATATGCAAACCACGAATCCATACACCTGTTTCTTTCACAATCTCAAGTACTCCATCGATCTGTTCGAGTGGAATACCAAATTTGCTGTTCTTATGCCCGGTTGAAATTTTCAGGTTCCCTCCTGCCATAATATTTGGTCGCAACCTGACACTGACCGGGTATCCGGAACCAAACTTCCTTCCAAATTTTTTCAGGTTCGACAGGCTGTCGATATTAATATTAACTCCTAATTCCGCGGCTGTTTCTATCTCTTCAAAAGCTATGTTACTGGAAGTGTATAAAATGTTTGTCGGGATAAATCCGGCTTTAAGAGATAAGAGTACTTCATTGATAGAGCTACAGTCAACACCGCAGCCGATACTCTTGATGTACTTTAGTATGTTGATATTTGTTAGCGCCTTGCAGGCATAGAAAAACCGCGCATCACAATTAGCGAACGCATTTTTTAATTGGTCGTATTGTTCTTTGATCCTTTCTGCATGGTATACGTACAGAGGAGTTCCAAACTCCTGCGCACATTTAATCAAAAAGTCTTTCGAAAGTACTTGGGGCATAGCTGCGAATATACAAAGCAAGAAATAAAGAAATGACTTGAACGAATATATGGCAGGACAAGCATTATTCGCCTTGATCTGGAGCAGAACCCTTTTCCCTTTCGGAATTCGGATCATCTGTATTTCGGCGATCTTCAGCATCATCTATACGAAGGTTATCTTCAGGATCTTCACCTACCAGTTGACCATTTTCGCTGACCGCTAAAACTGAAGTTTCGTCGTCACTTGTTTCAGGAGAGATATCGTTTTCGTCACTCAGTTTTTCCGGATTTCTTTCCTCACGGATAACGGTTGGCTGTATCATCGCCTCGTCGTATATCTCTTTTAACTTCGGAAGGTCGTGTGGCGAATTGATGCCAAAGTAATCCATAAACGATTTTGAAGTCGCATATACCAATGGCTTTCCCGGCATCTCCTCATTGCGACCGGTAATGACAATTAGTTCCTTCTCCAGAAGTTTTTGAATTGAATAATCAGAGTTCACTCCACGGATCGATTCAATATCTGCTTTTGTGATCGGTTGTTTATAGGCGATGATCGCGAGAGTTTCCAAAGCAGCTGTCGATAGGCGTTTCAAGAATTTCTCACCATTCAACTGTGCAACAGTTTTGTGATATTCTTTTTTCGTAAGGAACTGCCATCCGCCCCCACTCTCACGCATTTCAAAAGGGTAAAAATCAGACTGGTACTTTTCTACGATGCCATCGATCCCTGTTTGTATTTGCTCCATGGTGATTTTATCCTCCATGAACCCAAATGCATTATTGATCAATTCTGTCAGATCCATTGCGGTTAACGGTCTGTCACTTGCAAAAATCAGCGCTTCGATATGTGGTATGAGATTGGAAATGTCCATTTGGTAATTTGGTAATTTGAAAATTTGAAAATTTGAAAATTTGAAAATTTTGAAACATTGTTTGAAACACCAGCCGGGCATTTTCAAATCTTCAAATTTTCAAATTTCGAAATTAACCTTGCAGCGCCGCCGCTCCGCTTACAATTTCAGTTAATTCTGTAGTGATGGCTGCCTGGCGTGCACGGTTGTAAGAAATTTTTAGACTTCGTAGCAACTCATTGGCATTTTCTGTAGCCTTATCCATAGCGGTCATTCTTGCTCCGTGTTCAGATGCATTCGCGTCAAGAACGGCTTTAAACAATTGCGTATTCAGGATCTTTGGCATCAATTCGGCGATCAATTGATCCTTCGCGGGTTCAAAAATGAAATCACTTTTTTTTGCACCCGGCTTCTGCTGAACCTTTGGAATAGGCAAAAACCGCTCTACAACGAAACGTTGAGTAGCTGCATTTTTGAATTCACTGTACACCAATTCAATTACGTCAAACTCTTTGTTCTCAAAGGCCTTAATGGCCGCTTGGGCGCAAGCCTGCACATTTTCAAAGGTTAAGTGCAGAAAAATATCCTTGTGGGTTGCGTCAACTTTATAGTTTGCTTTCAAAAAATGCTCATAGCCTTTTTTACCAATGCTCCATATATGAACATTGCCTTTCGAAAACTGGGCCCCATAGCTTTGCCTGATAGCAAGCTTTGCCTGTTTAATAATGTTCGCATTATACGCTCCCGCCAACCCCCGATCACTTGTAATAACAATGAACAGTATTCTTTCATGAGGTCTTTCAGCAGCCAGTTTCATTTCGCCCTCGCCCTCTGAGCCACTAACGATATTTGTCAATAACTCCTGTAATTTTTTGGCATAGGGACGCATTTGCACGATTCCCTCCTGAGCCTTTCTTAATTTTGCAGCACTCACCATTTTCATCGCTTTTGTGATCTGCTGAGTGTTTTGAACCGATTTGATCCTGTTTCGTACCTCTTTTAGTTGACCTGCCATGGTATATGAAAGATTTTAAGTAATCGCATTGGCGGATATCCGGTGCATTAATCCACTCTTTCCCCCAGCATACCCAACATTTTAACCGGCGGCAAAGGTAACTGAAAGCACTCAAAATTCCAGCCTGGTCAAAGAAAATGTGATGATGTGATATTAGCCGATTAGCCAATTAGGTCGATTATCACCAATCCATCGCAATTGGCTAATCATCACATCATCATATCGGCTCATCACTTTCACATTTATCACTTCAATAAAATGAAATTGGCTTTCTTTTGTACAGTTTAAAATAATTAGCACTTTTGCTCCGTTCAACTGTAAGTATGGCTAAAGCAAAAAAGAAAGCGGAACCTGTTATTCTGGTCACGAACGATGATGGTATTACAGCACCAGGCATTAAGAATCTTGTAGCAGCGGTAAAAGACCTCGGAAAGATTGTAGTAGTGGCTCCAGACAAGCCACAGTCGGGAATGGGGCATGCCATAACAATCGGGCATCCTCTCCGGTTACATAGCGTGGATAGTTTCCAGGATATCGAAGCATACCAGTGCACAGGCACTCCCGTAGATTGTGTTAAACTGGCCGTTGATAAAATCTTACATCGCAAGCCGGATATCTGTTTAAGCGGTATTAATCATGGCGCCAACCATTCCATCAATGTTATTTACTCTGGAACGATGTCTGCAGCTGTGGAAGCCGCGATCGAAAGTATTCCCTCAATTGGATTCTCTTTATTGGATTACAGCATCGAAGCTGATTTTACTGCCGCCAGGAAATATGCTCGTCTCCTCGTACAAAAGATGCTGAAAAACAGTTTCGATAAGCACACTATTCTGAATGTAAACTTTCCCGCAGTCGATGAGAAACTTATAAAAGGAGTCAAGATCTGCAGGCAGGCGTATGCGAAATATGAAGAAGATTTCATTGAACGCAATGACCCGCATGGACGCAAATATTTCTGGCTTACGGGGGAGTTTGTGAATTTTGATAAAGGAAAGGACACTGATGTATGGGCGCTAAAAAATAACTATGTTAGTGTAGTGCCGGTACAATTCGATTTAACCAACTACGAACTCAAAACAAAACTGGAAAAAAACTGGAAATTCTAATGCTCAAGCGGGACAGTTTAAAACTTGGCTTTTTATTAGGCTTCGTGGCTCCATTAATTAGTCTCGTCATTTATTACTTCGTCAGGTTTTTTCCCCTTTTTACCATTTCAGACTTTTTCAATTTCGTCAGTACGAATAAAAGCCAGATCACGGCTATATCAGTTCCGTGCTTATTATTGAATATAGTGCTCTTCACTATTTACATCAACTCACACCGCGATAAAACCGCAAGGGGCATCTTCGGCATAACATTAATTTATGCTATCGCGGCATTATTATTGAAATTCGTCCTTTAGTGAAAGTCCTGGTGAGCCTTGTTGCCTTCCTTTCTGTACTTTGCGGCCACACTTCGGCGCCGTGAATGCAACGTTTCCTGCAAAAAGATTCTTGGCATGAACGAGTAGCAATTAATTTTGCAACCGCGAATTGAATTCACAATTCAGAAGCCAAATCCAATATCCAGTATCTAGAACCTGGTATCTGAATCCGGTATTCCCGTGACGCTGAACACAAATCAATCAAGTAATGAGGTATTATATTATTGCGGGTGAGGCTTCAGGTGATCTGCATGGCAGTAATCTCATGAAGGAATTAATAAAAATTGATACCATCGCAACTATCCGTTGCTGGGGAGGGGATCTTATGCAACAAGCCGGCGGTGAATTGGTAAAGCACTATAAAGATCTTGCCTTTATGGGATTCCTGGAGGTTGTTAAGAACCTTGGAACAATTATGAGAAACCTCCGTCTTTGTAAGGATGATATTGTGCAGTTTAAGCCCGATA
The DNA here is from genome assembly GCA_036742645.1 of Flavitalea sp. GTDB lineage: Bacteria > Bacteroidota > Bacteroidia > Chitinophagales > Chitinophagaceae > Flavitalea. Next base: position 15,158 of record DAINQQ010000079.1, on the reverse strand, counting down.
CGCTTATCCTCATCGATTACCCGGGATTTAATTTACGTATAGCCGAGTGGGCAAGAAAACAAGGTATTAGGGTGATCTATTATATTTCTCCGCAGGTGTGGGCGTGGAAAGAAAATAGAGTTAAGATTATCAAGCAATGTGTCGATAAAATGCTTGTAATTCTTCCTTTTGAAAGAGAGTTTTACAGGAAGTGGGATTACGAGGTCCAATATGTAGGACATCCATTATTAGAGGTTATCGATAGCGAGAAAAAAAATGCACTCGCCATCCATCCGACGACGGCTTCGCCACTAAACGAAAAAAACATAATTGCGATATTGCCCGGCAGCCGGAAGCAGGAGGTAGAAAAAAAATTACCTTTGATGCTTGAGGCGAGCCAACACTTCCAGGACTTTAACTTCATTGTAGCAAAAGCTTCGTCTCTTGATGATTCTTTTTATGAAGAACTCATGCGGGATTACCCGAAGGTGAGGTCTGTAAGAAACAAAACATATTCTTTGTTGATGCGGGCAAAAGCCGCCCTGGTAACGTCCGGCACGGCGACTCTGGAAACAGCTCTCTTTGATGTACCCCAGGTAGTATGTTATAAGGGAAGTAATATCTCGTACCAGATCGCAAAACGCCTTGTAAAAATAAAATACATCTCTCTCGTCAACCTCATTTTAGACAAGCCGATTGTGAAAGAGTTGATCCAAAATGAGCTCACAGTTGAAAACATACAAAAAGAATTAAATAGGATTCTCTACGATCGGGAAGCCCTCCACGAAATGAAGCAGGACTATCGCTCCCTTTGGAATTTGCTGAGTGAAGGCGGGCATGCATCAGCCAAGGCGGCAAGAAGTATTATTGACTTTCTCAGGCACTAATGTTTGCGAAATACGACCAGCTTTAAAAAGATGATGATTAGCGCAACTAAAAACATAAACAATGAAATCCGGTTGATCCCATGCATATACCGCATCCATTTTGTATGTGGCTCGTTTGGATCACGCTTTCGTAGATAAAAATATTCAGCGAGTTGCCTTAAAACACTCATAGTATAATAACAAAATTAAAAGGAAAATTGGTGGCTGTAAAATTCAATTCAATCCTTGGGACGACTCAATAATTTTTATTCGCATCATAGTGGCGATGGATATTGCTCTTTGTTTAGCCAACTCTGCCTTTTCGCCTTCGAAGTAATGATTAACCGTTTCTGTAAACAAGCTTACCCATCGATCGAAATGATATTTTGTTAAAGGAGTCATGCCATGTAGACGGATATGCGTTGGCATAGGATTGCCTCTATACGCATTTGTTTGAAAAAGTATGTTCTCCCAGAAATCGCAGATTATCGGTGTATGGTGCTGCCAATCCACTTTGGCAACATCGTTGAAGATATAGCCAATGGCTTCATCCCTACGCACCTTCTCATAAAACGAATCTATCAGAATCTCAATATCCTTTCTATTCTTAATATCTTTTTTCATATTTGTCTATGCCTTCATCCTCTCTGTGATCTCCATTTTCTTAAGATCAGTTGAGGCAGGACCATTGACAACTTTTCCTTCACAAGTAAATCGCGAACCGTGGCAGGGGCAATCAAATGATTTTTCCTCAGCGTTCCATTGCACCACACATCCTAAGTGAGGGCAAATTGCAGAAAAGGCATGTAATGAACCTGCCCGATCTTTGTAGAGTGCGATTTTTTTAAGACCCACGGCCATAATCCCACCCTCATCAGGTTTCAAATCCCGTGCAGCAGAAAAATCTCCTGCTGAAACCAGGTCAACATACTGAGCGGCCATGTTGCCAACTTCCTTCAGGTAATCACCAGCGGTTTTTAAGGTAATTCTTGAAGGGCTGTATATTTTTTTCCAGGGATTGTTTTTATCATTGATGAGATCACTGATTAGGATACCTGCAATAGTGCAGTGTGTCATACCATTTCCAGAATCACCAGTCACAATGTAAATATCATCATCGCCAGGATTGCGTCCAATAAAAGCCAAAGAATCCAAAGGTTCCATCACCTGGCCTGACCATTTGTATACGATATCCTTCATTTCAGGAAAACGTTTGCGCGCCCACTGCTCCACTATTGCGTATCGGTTTTCTTCAGGTATCTCTTCCTCATCAGCCTGACCTGTTTTATGATCCGCACCGCCACATATTAAAAGGTCATAATCTTCGTTGTATTCCTGCAAGCGAACATAATTGTATGGCATAGTGACCCACTTCGAGTTCTGATCACCCGTGTCCCACCATAAGGCTGGTTCAATGCTGCCTTTTGGTATAGCTGCCCCAATCACATATGTTCGATATGGAAATTGCTTGGTGTGCATCGTAACCCGATCGTTAAACGGTGTGTTCGTTGCGACGACAATATGATTTGCTTTGACGGTTCGCCCAACTGCTTTAACACGATGTTTCGTGACTTCATCGACATGAGTTTGTGTATAAATTTTACCGCCCATCTGCAGAATTGCTGTAGCCAGACCGTGAAGATATTTGAGTGGATGAAATTGAGCTTGATTCGGGAAAATCAGGCATGGGCCCTTTTCGAAGTCGATCCCAGGGATATGCCGCAATACAGATGTATTGATGCCTGCCCTATGTGTCGCTTCCAGTTCATCCTGCAATGTCTTGATGTCATCGGTTTCGTGAAGAAAGAGATAACCATTCACTCTTTTGAAATTGCAGTCAATATTTTCTTTGCGCACAGTTTGCTCGATGAAGTCTATTGCTGCCGTATGGCTTTCTGCAGCTAGTTTCGAGCCTTCGGGGCCGTGGTATTTTTCTATGTCGGTATACCGGTCGTCCAGAGCATTTACTATGTGTGCTGTTGTTCTGCCGGTTTCACCGCTTCCGATAAATCCATCTTCCAGTATGACCACATTGCGACCACTCAATGACAGGCAATAACCAACCGATAATCCCGCCAGCCCTGCGCCAATGATGACGATATCCGTTTCAAGATCCTCTTCAAGCGGAGTGTATTTTACAGCTTGTACTGTATCTATCCAAAAAGAATGTGAATATCCGGAAGTCAGGTTATCCTGTCCTTTATTGTGCATGAATTCAGCGGCCATAAAAAAATGTTTCCTGTATCGCATCAATACATATGCCTGAATGAGGTTGGTAGCAGAGGTTTACGAAAAATTTTGTAATGCCTACAACACTGGAATAAGCGCTTCGATCCGGCCAACTACTGGATGTAATTATCGAGGTCTTTCAATGTAAGAGGTTTCTCCCATACTTTAAATGACGAAGAATGAGTATTTGGAGCATTGGGTTGGTAGGCGCTAATCAGGTGGACCTGCAGATCCGGGTATCTCTCCAGAAGTGCAGAGGCCTTTTCCCAGCCAAAGCCATCCGGAAGATTATTATCAAGAAAAACAATATCTGGCAGTATACGTTGAAATTCTATGAGTCCTTCCGAAAGCGTATGTGAATAGTACACATCATAATTCCGACGGTTGAGATAGGTTTTCAAAAGCAGACACAAGTCTACCTCGTCGTCTATGATCAACACTTTTTTCCTGTTATTCATACTTATTTCAAATATAGAAAATTCCTTACCAGATTGAAAACGTCCATTCCTGTAGAATTATTTACTCAATGCCTGGCATTAGCAAAAAAAATAGTTCTCAATAACACCCCCTTTTTGCGGGCATAATATTTAAAACATGTGGGTAAGTACCTTTAATCATTAAAAAATAACTATTATGACTACCACAACAAAGGTTATTCTTGGAATCGTTGGCGCCGCTGCTGCAGGTGCTGTAGTGGGTATGCTGTTAGCTCCCGACAAAGGAAGCGAACTGCGTAAAAAAGTAAAAGATGCTGCAAATGACTGGGCCTGCCAGTTAGCTGACCTCTTTGCTGAAGGCAAAACTGAATTGCAGAATCTCAAAAACAAAGGCGCGAAAGGGGCACGTGATGTAAGAAACGAAGCAGAGAATACCTTTAATAATGCCAGAGAGAGCTTTTCATAGTAAGCGGGCCCTGGGGGCCTGCTTACCGTTAAAACCTTAACTAAATGGAAGAATTCAAACTGAAAGCAGAAACACTTACGAAAAGCGTAGGGGAATACTTTGATACATACTACAAACTCACCGTTGTTAAGGCAGCCGACAAGGCCACAGGTATTGCAGCCTCTAGCCTGGCTGGCTTAGCAACTTTTTTTCTCTCAATATTTGTACTTTTTTTCCTGGGCCTCGCACTCGGAGTGTGGTTGGGAAGTATGTTAGAAAACCAGGTTCTCGGATACTTGCTCGTTGCAGTGTTCTTCCTGATCCTGATTGTTGTGCTGATTGCACTTAGAAAGAAAATTGTTTTCCCCTTTATTCGAAATGTAATTGTTAGGAAATTCTATGAATAAGAATACGATTGAGACATACGATGATCTCCTTGAAGAGAAGAAGCGCCTGGAGGCTTTACTAGTCATTAATAAAGAACAGGTCTCTACAAATTGGGTTGAGATGAAGAAAGAGTTTGAGCCTGTTAACAATATTCTGAGCTTTTTCAGCAAGATGACTACCCGCGATAAAAGCAATCCGCTGGTGAACATGGGAATCGATGTAGCCGGTGATCTCGTCCTCAGAAAAATCTTGTTGGCAAGAGCCGGTTGGGCCACCCGTCTTGTAGTTCCATTCCTCCTCAAAAATTACTCGTCCAACGTGCTGGCCGACAAAGGAAAATCCTTCTTACAACGGGTAAAACATTGGTTTAAGACAGGGAAAAATGGAAGGGCTGAAACGCTTCATGAAGAGTTTGAATAAAAAATTATCCTTCAAGTGAACAACCTGAGCTAAGCAGATAGCATTGGTATCTGCTTATTGTTTTTTGCCACCTCGTAACAGTGCAACCAGCAACAATATAAAAATTGCAGCCCCTAAAACCCAGGCCCAGGGTTGTTGGTACCAAACCGGCTCTTTGTCAACTCCGATATCAATTTCTACCTTCTTGTCCTGCGCATTTGCAACAGGGAGATAAAGAACTGAAGTGAAAAAAACTACCGCTAACTTGCACGAGACACGATGTAGGAAATATTTCATGTAACAACTTTCATCCAGACTTAAAATATTCATTCCACCGCAAAAACTGCAGAAGCCGCCAATTATTGACTTTGGCGTAGAGTATATTCCCCAACCTCTTAGATGTCAGAGACATCGCAACATTCAACCATCGCTAAGTGCTTAATTTATAGTAAGCCCATCTGTATGATTATTGGTATTGTTTTTTTTATCCTTATGTTTTTAACTTTAAATAATCAATCATGGAAAATGTAAATAAAGGCAATCGCCAGCAGGGCAATCAGGAAAATAAAGGAAGCCCTAACGAGTGGAACGATCAAAATCAGGTAGTAAACGAACAAGAGCAAAATCGGCCGGTAAATACAGGTGACCAGGATTTTAAAGAAAATGTAACTGGAAGAACCCAGGAGAAACCACCGAGAGATTTAAATATCAGTGGCACATATCAAAAGAATGCTTCTGACTCAGAAGGCGGTGCAGAAATAGAAACACCCCATAAACACGAGGGTGATGATGAAGAAAGTACAGAAAGAAAAATGCCGAAGATGTAAACGATTTTGGTTTAGACCAGTCATAGATTGGTATACCTCCCCTGGTAAACTTGCAATCATTTAGGAACCCGGGGGAGGTTCTTTTTAAATATCTCACATCAAATCAACAACTATGAAAAAAGTTAAAAATGTTTTTTTATTGTTACTCGCTGCGACCATCATCCTTTCAGGATGTAAGAACATGAGCAAAACGCAAAAAGGGGTTTTAATTGGAGCTGGCGCAGGCGGCGCCGTGGGGGCAGGTGTTGGTAAAGCTGCCGGCAATACGGCCCTTGGAGCTATCATCGGTGCAACTGTTGGTGGCGTGGCCGGCGGAATTATCGGTCGTAAGATGGATAAACAAGCCGAAGAAATTTCGCAAATTCCAGGAGCAGAAGTTAAGCGTGTGGGTGAGGGAATTAACGTAACATTTGAGGAAGGAGTTTTATTTGGATATGACAAATTCAATGTGACTGAAACAGCAGAAAAGAAATTGGATCAATTAGCGGAGATCTTAAACAAGTATCCCGATACTTATGTACTAATAGAAGGACACACTGACGCAACAGGTTCAAACGAATATAACCGTTCATTATCACAGAAACGTGCTGAAGCTGTTTCCGATGAACTCAGGGAAAAAAACGTTGTCGGCAAACGTGTAAAAACTGCGTGGTACGGTGAAGAGCAGCCTAAGTATTCAAACGACACGGAAACAAACAGAGCTAAGAACAGGAGAGTTGAATTTGCAATTTATGCAAGTGAAGAATTGATCAAACAGGCAAAAAAGGAAGCCGATTCAAAAAGGTAAGAATCTCCGTACTGGCTGTCAATTGACCCCGCAGATGCGGGGTCTTTTCGTTGCAAAAAAGGTGCGACTATAGGCCGCACCTTTACCCTCTAACTACCCAACTTCTACAAAATTGAATCACGAACGTCTGAAACCTCCTGCTATCAACGATATCAGGAACAATACAATGAAGATGTAGAAGAATATCTTAGCAACTGCAGCAGCTCCTGAGGCTACGCCTGTGAAGCCCAGCAATGCCGCTATAAGCGCTATTACAAGAAAAATGATCGTCCAGCGTAACATAAAAAAAAGTTTAAAGTTAGACAATGAGTGAGTGTCAATAGCTCCAAATCACAATAGCTATATGGAATAAGAAGGTAAAAAACGCGTGCCATATGACGCCTTTGCTAATCATGCCGGGATTGAGTAAATCATTACTCACAAGTCACGTCTATGCTGGAAATGGGGAGAGATCGCAAAGAAAATTTGCCGTTTTGCGAAAACGTAAGGCGGATCATATAGGTATAAATTTTTATTATAGCCATTTAGAAGTCCGGACAAACAACTTTCTAATTGAAAAACACGAACACATATCCCTTATGAATACAAATCTCACCTTCAAATTTGATTTTAAAACTGACAGCACCGATTGCGCATACTCATTAATGAGTCTTATCTTGGAAAAGTTGAAAAGCCTTCAGTCTGTATGCGAAGACCTGAAATATGTAGAGGTAAATTTATTTGCGCCGGAAGACCCTAATGAAGAAACCAAGACCGCTCTATTTAAGGTTATCAGTAATGACAATAATATTGCGGAGTACAGTCGCTCGAAAAGATGGGAAGATGCTTTTCTAAACGCCTTTGATAAAGTGAGAGATAATATCATCGCAAGATGACTAGTCAGGTTTGGCTGGAAAGTATAGACTGAATTCGGCTCCTTCTTGCGGACTGCTCTTTGTTAAGATAAAGCCGCTATGATTTACCATCACCCGTTGGGCAATTGCTAAACCTATTCCTTTTCCGTGATACTTGGATTGTTGCGTGTGTAATCTTTGAAAGATGATGAATATCTTCTCGGCAAACTCATTATCGAATCCAATTCCATTATCTTCTACAGAGATTTTATGGTAGTCCTGTGTAAGCTTTGTTGAACCTGCTGTGTTGCCTTTCTCCAAAAAGTCATACCTAATTTTTAATATTGGCGTATCTGATGTTTTTGAAAACTTGATGGCGTTATCGATTAGCGCAGTAAATAACAAACTCAATTGCTTGCGATATCCAGTGATTACAGGCAATGAATCTAGAAAGACGGACATGTTTACCTGCTGAATTGCGCTGTCGAATTCTGATAACACTCCCTTGACAACTTCATTGAGATCGACAGTACCACTAATTTCTTCTTTGTTGATTAGAGCAGAGAAGTTGGTGATATCATGAATTAGCTCCTGCAGACGTCCAGCTGCTACATCCATTCTTGCAATGATGTCCTTTGCCTTCGTTTCCAGTTGGGGATTGTATTTCGAAAGGAGGCGGTCGCTGAAGGTCCGAATCTTTCGCAATGGCTCCTGCAGATCATGAGACGCAACAAAAGTAAACTGCTCAAGTTCTGCATACGACCGATTCAATTCAAGTAATCTTCTTTCGAGTTCTTTTTGATATTTCAACCGAATCTTTATCTCACGTATAATATAAAAGAATGAAAGGAGCGAAACGATTCCGGAAAAAGCCAGGATCCAGGTGAACAGGCCTGGAATTATCTTCTCATAAGTTTTCTTGTCCTTATCCAGCTGTGCGCTTTTTTTGACGCCATCTTTTTCCAGGATTCGTATTTCATCCCGAAACTGACTCATATAATATTCGCCTACGTTTAGCGACGCAGCTAAACCAAATGTGTCGTTCAAAGCAACTTTTTGAATGTTTAGTTTTTGCAGGATGATCCTTTTGCGCACTATCCGGCTGATCCTCGTTAATCTGTCTGAAAGCAAAACATCATCTTTCAAAAGTTTTTTTAACGAATCAAGTACCGGTTGTATGCCGGAGTTAAACTCTTCCATTTGACTAAGAAAACTACTGTCTCGGGTAATCATAAAACCGCGACCAGTCGTTTCAACATCCTTAACCAGGTTTTCTAATTTTCCAAATTGAAAAACGATACTATAAACATGATCTGCATCGTCAGAATAACGAATCAGGGAATTTAGCCGCTGCGAAAACAGCAGAGACAGGACGACCAGAACGGTCAAAAACACGCCGAAAATAGTATACAAATAGGCGAACGAAGGCTTCTTATATTTCAACAAAGAGATAAGCATGACCTCAAATTGGGGAAAAATTTGCACGGCAGGTCGAGGGCGGGGAAATCTGTCACATATTTTCCTCCGCCACGAACCTATTTAAAATTCTCATGAAACTCAAATATTTAAGGTCTTTTAGCAGAAATATCCTGCATTATGAATTTTTGGTTCTTCGATTGCAATTTAGAGTGCAAAACCACCTCTATGCTACACCAAAACTTGTCGCAGAAGCAACAATTGAAAATTCTGCCTCAGCAGATCCAATTGCTTAACCTATTCCATCTCAACACCCTGGAACTGGAGCATCGTATTCAGCAGGAGCTCGAAGAAAATCCGTTGTTGGAAGAGACACCGGCGGATGAGGATACGGAAACAGAAAAATTTGATCGCGAAGCCGTTCAGGACTACAAAGACTGCGATGAATACATGTATGATGACGTTCCAGATTACAAAGCGGAGTATGAGAACTACTTTAATAACGAGAAGATGCCGGAAAGGCCCTTACCTGAAACCACTGACTTTCGCGAAATCATAAAGCAGCAATTCAAGTTTTTGTACAACGACGAAAATGAAGTACTGCTTGCAAATTACCTGATCGATTCCTTCAACGACGCTGGTTTGCTTGATCAGGAACTACCAGCTATTGCAGATGATATTTCGTTCCGCCACAAGAAATGGATCGAGGTGGAAGATCTTGAAAGAGTACTGTGTAAAATTCAGGAGTTGGATCCGGCCGGTATTGGCGCACGCAGCATTAGAGAATGTCTGTTGCTCCAACTGCGAAGAATGAATACGAAAAGGCCTGATATAAAAATGGCTATCAGGCTGCTCGAAAACCATTTCCAGGATCTCTCGAGCCGAAATATGGACAAGATCATGAATCATTTGGGAATTGACGAAGACGAGCTGAAAATAGTGCTCCAATTATTGGCATCACTGAAAATGAAACCTGTTAGTGAACTAACAGATTCAACACAAAATAACCAGCAGATCATGCCGGACTTTATCCTCACAATTGATGGCGAGCATTTAGACGTTTCATTGTACCGTCAGCGGTCCGCAAGTCTGCATATCAATCAGAATTGGATGGAGAATGTAAAAAGTACCGAGCAAAACAAGCAAACCGATAAGGCTACACGACAATATCTCCGCAATAAGCTCAATGCCGCGCAATGGTTTGTTTCGGCTATCCGCCAGAGAGAAAGCACTATGCTGAAAGTTGTGAAGGCAATCGTTAAATTGCAATATGATTATTTCCTCGAAGGAGATATCAAGCTTATCAAACCGATGATTTTAAAAAATATTGCTGAAATGGTAGGAGTGGATATATCCACCGTTTCGCGTATCACTTGTAATAAATATATCGCAACACCATTCGGTACTCTCCTATTAAAAGATATCTTCACTGAAGGAATTATTAATCAGCAGGGCGAAGTAATCAGCAACAGGGTTATTCAAACAGCTATTGAAGAAGTCATCGAAACAGAAGACAAACAAAAACCTTTTACTGATCAGCAATTGGTTGCCATCCTGTCTCAAAAAGGATTCAGCATTGCACGTCGCACGGTGGCGAAATACCGTGAGCTGTTACAGATTCCCGTCGCTCAGATGAGAGCTTTATGGGCATAATTATTTAGCATTTTATAGGTAATTTTAAAACCTAAACATTAGTATGCAAAAAATTCTAGTAATCGATGATGACAGAGACATGTGTTTATTGTTGAAGCGATTTCTTACAAAACATGGCTTTGAAGTTCTTGAAGCAAATACTGCCAAAAAAGCAACTGAACTGCTTGAGACCATTGAATTTGACCTTGTACTCTGCGATTTCCGTCTGGATAACACCGATGGAAAAACAATGCTAATAAAGATAAAAGAAAAGTTTCCGCACCTACCGGTAATAATTATTACAGGCTATAGCGATATTAAGATTGCGGTGGAAGTAATGAAGCTGGGCGCCTATGACTATATTACCAAGCCTCTTTTTCCAGATGAAATCATTCTCACCATACGGAAAGCATTGGAAAAAAATGCAAAGGCGGAATCAATAAATAATACTCTTGAGGCTGCAGCTCCTGAAGAACATAAAATCGATAAGCAACATAATGATAAAGTCACAATTAGTGGCCAATATATATTTGGAGATAGCATAGCCTTTAAGCAAATCCTACAACAGATTGAACTTGTTGGACCGACAAATTACAGTGTTATTATCTATGGTGAAAGTGGAAGTGGGAAGGAAGCAATTGCGCAGGAAATTCATAAACGCAGTAAAAGATCGAAACAGCCTTTCATAGCAATAGACTGTGGCGCTTTATCCAAGGAGCTTGCCGGAAGTGAATTATTTGGACATGAAAAAGGCGCCTTTACCGGAGCGTTGAATCAAAAAGTTGGAAGTTTTGAATTGGCAAATGGAGGTACTATTTTTCTCGATGAAATTGCCAATCTTTCTTATGATATACAAGTTTCACTGTTGCGAGTAGTGCAGGAAAGAAGAATGCGCAGGGTGGGTGGAACGAAGGATACCGATCTTGATGTGCGAATCATTATCGCCAGCAACGAACCACTTTGGGAGGCGTCAAAGAAAGGAAAATTCAGGGAAGACCTTTTCCATCGCTTCAACGAGTTTAGTATGACTATTCCACCGTTGCGTGACAGAAAAGACGATATTATGGTGTTTGCCAGGCATTTTCTCCAGCTTACCAACGAGGAATTGAATAAAAAAATCAAAGGCTTTTCGCAGGAGGTGGAAGATATATTTAAAAACTATGTATGGTACGGTAATCTTCGTGAATTAAAGAATGTGGTTAAACGTGCTACCCTCTTAACTGATGGAGACTATGTCGAAGACCGGTCACTTCCTTTCGAAATAACTAACTTCAATAAGCTCTCTTTTGATACTTCAGGAGAACCGGCAGCATCAGTAATTGTTCAACCTTCAATCAGTTCTACAACACCTGGAAGAACTGTCCTCGACGAAACAACTTTGAAAGCCGCCAGCATCGACGCTGAATACGAAATGATCATCGAAGCATTAAAGCAAGCAAATTTCAATAAAAGCAAAGCTGCAAAACTGTTAAACATTGATCGTAAAACCCTATACAATAAGATGAAGCAATACCAGGAATTTAATAATCACTAACCTGTATGCAAACCGGTCCCCAGAATAATGTGAGTTTTTTAAAATCACTTTTTGAGTCTGGTGAAAACAGTGAAGGGTTCCAACAAACGATTGCTGATTTTTTCCCTGCAATTATTTATGTATACGACCCCGAAAAGAAAAGACTTCGCTTCATTAACAAAAGAGTTACCGACTTTCTTGGATATTCGTATGAAGAGATAGAGCAATTCGATAATGATTTCATGAAGTTTGTTTTCAGGGACGACGTGTCGCTTGTTCAGAAAGAGCTTGCCAAATTCAGCAGCTTACATGACGATGAGACTTACAGTTACGATTCTCGTTTCATCCATAAACAAGGTGATTGGAAATATTTCCGGACGCAGGGAACCGTGTTACGACGAAATGAGAGTGGCAATCCTGCTTCCCTCCTTTTTATAGCGCAGGATATAACCGATCAGTTGCAAACTGAGGAAGATGCGAAAGCTTCGAAGGACCTTCTTGCTGAAACAGAAACATTATTACATTTCGGAACATGGACATGGGACCTACTCACCGACAAAGTGGTATGGTCGAACGGTTTGTATAGTTTATTAGGATATGATGATCATACTCCTCCAACCAATTTATCCAACCGGAGTTTTATCCAGCATATCACGAAACAGAATGCTCAAGAATTTGAAACAGCAATGCAGGATGCTTTAAAGACAAAAAAAGGCTTTGAAAAAACTTCTACTATAATAACCAGGGATAAGGCGGAAAAGATAGTTTCGACATGTGCAAAGGTTATCACCTCTTCGGAAGGGGCTGTTACCAAAATAATCGGTGTTACGCATGATGTTACGGAACAGATGCTCTCAAACCAGGAACAACAGCAACTAAAAGACAGTCTCTCTCTGTATAAAGAGTCAATGATTGAAAAGGAACGATTGCTTGATTTCGGTTCGCTGGAGCTGAATCTTTTTACAAATCAACTTCATTGGTCTGATGGGATGTATCTTCTTTTTGGCTATGACCCAGCCACTTACAAATCAAAGTTCAAGTTTGATGAAGACTTTTATAAGATACATATGACCCAGGCAGATTTCGAAAGCGCACGAAAAAAATTAAAAGAAGCGCTCGAAAATAAAGACAACTATATTATTGAAACTGCTATACGAACCAGGAATGGAATAAATAAGAGGTTGGAAACATACGGAAAGATAGAACGGGATTCAAGCCGGAAACCTGTTAAAATTGTGGGTATTACCAGGGATATAACCCGCCTGAAAGACTATGAAAAAAATCTTCAGCACAAAATAGAAGAGCTTAATAGGTCGAATAAAGAACTGGAGGAATTTGCTTATATAGCTTCGCACGACCTACAGGAGCCGTTACGGAAAATTACCGCGTTCAGTGAACGATTGCAGGAGAAAGCAGGTGATGAGATCGGGCAGGACGGGCAGTTGTACCTTCAACGGATACTTGCTGCTACACAGAACATGCGTCTCTTAATTGACAACCTTTTGGAATTTTCCCGGACAAGCAGGCATAATGATTCTTTGGAAAATATTGATCTTAATATTGTTTTCAAGGAAGTACTCGCGGACCTCGAATTGAAAATTGAAGACACGAATGCAAAAATTCAGCATTCGCCTTTGCCGATAATAACTTCTTATCATTCACAGATGAAGCAATTATTTACGAATCTTCTTTCGAATGCGATCAAGTTCCGAAAACCAGGGAACTCCCCTTCTATACAGGTATGGAGCGAAGATGTGTCAGACAAAGAAAAAACCGATCATCTTCTACGGACTGACAAGAAGTATTACAAAATTGTCGTCCATGATTCCGGCATTGGCTTTGAACAGGAATATTCGTCGAAAATATTCCAGATCTTTCAACGTCTTCATGGAAAGGCTGAATATCCCGGTTCTGGAATTGGATTGGCCATCTGTAAAAAAATCGTAGAAAACCATAAAGGGGTGTTATATGCGGAAAGCAAACCTGGGGAGGGAGCTGTATTCACCGCTATTTTACCAGAGAACAATAATTAAACTATGGCTTCAGATGTTACCCGGATATTGATTATAGATGACGATGAAGATGATTTTCTGCTCACCAGCGATTATATCAGGAGAATCAATGACAAGAAATTTCATATTGATTGGTGCTATAAATATCAGGACGCCCTTGAAAAACTGGATGAGCATCTTTACGATCTGTATTTCGTGGATTATTACCTGGGTGCGAAAACCGGACTGGAGCTGATCAGGCAGGCAGTTGCACATCATTGTGAGGAACCAATCGTATTGTTGACCGGTAAGGGAACACAGACTATCGACCGCGAAGCTATGCAGGCGGGGGCAACCGACTATCTCGTAAAAGCTGAATTGACAGTCGAGAAAGTGGAGCGGTGTATCCGCTATTCTCTTGAGAGATGTTCCACATTAAAGGCGTTACGGCACAACGAACGTAAATACAGGACCATTTTTGAACGTTCGAAGGATGCAGTAATCCGGGCGACTGAAGAGCTCCAGTTCATCGATGTCAATGATGCCACTTCTGGCTTGTTAAAATATTCCCGGCAGGAGCTTCTCAAACTTAGCCTCTACAATATCCTAAGCCCAGAAGAAGGCGTATTCATTCGTCAGGAATTACAAGAAAAGGGTATTGTCTACGATCGTGAAGCTGAATTAACTACAAAGGACGGAGAGAAAAAGAATTGCATCCTTTCGCTGTCTACAGAGACGGATGGGATAAAATATATCCATGGAATGATTCATGATATCACGCATATAAAGAAGGCCGAGAAAGCAACATTGCAAGCTGAAAAATTGGCCTCCGCCGGTCGGCTTGTACAAACGCTGGCGCATGAAGTAAGAAATCCCTTAAATAATATAAACCTTTCAGTTGAACAAATGATGCACGAGTTTGAAAACAACTCAGAAAATAACATCTACCTTGAAATTATCCAACGAAACAGCAAACGCATCGGCGACATCATTACTGAACTTCTAAATTCGTCCCGTCCTGCAGAGATGTATATGGAGAAGAAGCCGCTCCAGGCAATCATGGATGAAAGTATCGGAATTGCGCTCGACCGGCTTACATTGCAAAGAGTGAAACTTCAAATACGCTATTCAAACGAACCTGCATGGATTATGGGAGATGCTGCTAAATTGAAAATCGCATTCTTAAATATTATTATTAATGCTGTTGAGGCAATGCAGGAAGAAAAGGGGCTTTTGGAAATTATCGTTGACACAAATAATCATAATCATATAGTAAAGATCAATGATAATGGAAGCGGCATCAGCGAAGAAAATTTATCCCGGTTGTTTGAACCATATTTCACTTCGAAAAGAAACGGACTGGGATTGGGCCTCGCCGCTAGTCTGAATATTTTCCAGTCGCACAAGGCGAGAATTG
>DAINQQ010000078.1:14238-23456 GCA_036742645.1 Flavitalea sp. | reverse complement strand
GCTTCCTGGCGGAGGTCTTCCAGTTTTGCATTGTCTATTACGCTTTGGAAAGTAGCTTTCGCATTGAAATAATCCTTTTGTTTAAAGTATACATCTCCTAGCAACAAGTAAGCTTTCGTTACCCAGTCCTCATAAGAACCGGCTTTGTTGATGACCTCGAAAGCAGCCTTCTCAGCATCTCCGTATCGATTCTGGGAAAAGAAACAATTCGCGATCTCGTATCTCGCTTCGGCGCCATAGGCCGATTTGCTTAGTGAGACTACGGTTCTGTAATTCGTGATCGCAAGTTCGCATTGATTACTTGTTTGGTAGGATTTTGCAATAGCCATATTTGCAAGAACCTTATCATCTGTTCCGGCGCTTTTTTGGCTGATCAGGTCTTTCGCATTCGTCACGGCGTCGTTCCATTTTTGCAACTGATATTGACTGCGTAGCAGACCGCGCATTGCCTCCAGTTTATGTTCTTGCGTTGAAGCAAAATCTTTGAGACGGATATAGTACTTCTCGGCTTTCTCATAATTCTTCAGGTCAAAGAAGTTAATGCGTGCAGCCTGTAACAATGATTTCTCGCCAAACTTATGTGGTGCTTTATCTCCAAGCGCCTCGTAACCGGCAACCGCTTTTGCCCAATCCTTTTGGTTAAGGTAGATTTCACTCTTATAATACAACGATTCGAGTGAATATTTTCCATCAGGGAAACGAAGAAGGTAGTCCTCAAATTTTTTGGCAGCCGCTGGAAAATTTCCATTATTAAATTGCAGCTCCGCCTCTTCATATGCTAGCTCGTCTTCCTGTGTTGTCGAAATATCCTTACCCATCGATCGAGCAAAATTTACATACTCAGCAGTCCTTCCCTCCTCGACATAAATCGCCTTTGCGTTTTCAAGTGCTTCGTCGGCTTCCGGTGAATTGGGATATTGTTGTAAAAGGGAACTGTATTGTGTCAGCGCTTCTTTATTATTATCCAGATTGTAATAAGCCAGTCCTGATTTTAGAAAAGCTTTTGGTTTCAATGAGGAATTCGGATCATTAATAATGTTTTTGAGGAACGGAATTGCCTCACGGAATTGTTCAGTCGACAGATAAGTATTCGCTATCTCCAGGTTGGCATCCGGAATCAGGGTAGACATTGGATATTTCCGGCTGATTGAACTCAACATATTGATTTTTTCCTTTCCATTATTTACACCGACAACCATCGCTTTTTGAAAAGTAGCATAGTCACCACCCGGCCAGGAAAAGTCAAGCACTTTGTTATACATCGCCAGCGCCTTGCTGTATTCCCGATTCATAAAATAAGCATCAGCCATCCGGATATATGAATCCTGTTCGATGGGTGCTGAATTGATGCGCGGCGTCGTAACAATCTGCTCAAAAAAACCCAATGCCTGCCGGTAATTTTCCTTCTTCAGAAAACTATAACCGAGATTATACTTTGCATTCGTAGGATTCACTTCTCCGTTAACCCCACCGCTTTTCAAATATTCGAAATAATACCTGATCGCCTCGTCAATATTATTTTGCCTGTAAGCTATCTCACCTTTCCAGAATTGAATGTAAGGAAGCACTGCCCGATTGTTTGGGTCTTTTTCCGCCTTCGTCAACAGTTCGTTTGCAGGAACTAACATGCCATCATTAATTAGTTCGGTAGCACGGCCATATAGCACCTGTGGATAGATATGCTTTGCGCTTGTGGAAGGCGACTTCAAACCTTCCAACAACTCGAGTGCATCTTTATAGTTATTAGTGTTAGCCAATACTCCCACCAGCAGCTCCCTTGCTTCCGTGTTGTATTCAGAATTGGGATATGTCTGCAAAAATTTCTTAAGTTCACTTAAGGCAACATCCTGGTATCCCAACTCATACGAGAGCTTTCCATAATTGTACATCGAAATCTCGCGCTGTTTCGCGTTGCTACTGTTCGAGGCGCAAAATAAGAATGCATTACGGGCATTGGCTTTCTGCCCGGTTTTGAGATAGGCATCTCCTAATAGGTACATAGAATTCTGCGCAAGCGAATCGGCTTCTCCTCCTAATTGTTTGAATCCTTCAATCGCTTTATTCCAATTCCCCGCCTGGTAATAACTGAAGGAAAGCTCGTAGAGATCCTCCCTGCTTACTTTCTTTGATTTATTCACAAAAGATTCAAGATATGGACGAGCCTTATCAAACTGCTTCTTTTCATAGTATGCATGGCCGACAAGTTGTCTTAGTTCCAGGTCGTAGTATTGATTGCCTTTGCCCAGCCTGGCTTCAGCATATTGTAATGCCTTCTCTTTTTGATTGGTCGAATAATAAATGTTGGCGATGTAATAAGGAACAACCTTGCCATATTCTTCATGGTCTTCTACAATAGTAAAAGCATCCAGAGCATCCTTATAGTTTTTGTCGTAGAAGGCCAGGAAACCGTAATAGTAATTAGCGTCTCTGTAGTTCGGGTCTTTTGGCAGCTGACGAATTGTATTTAAGAGAGGCTTTGCCTGATCAAACTGCTGCGATGTAAAATAAGCGTACCCCAGGTGAAATTTAAGATCTGCAATTTCCCGGTTACTTAGATTGTCAATGCTCACCTTTTCGAAGGCCGGTATCGCTTCGGCATAATTTTGTTTCCTGAAATAATATTCAGCGAGGTGATAGCTCATCATTTGTACATGGGCAGCATTATCTTCGAGAGCAATAAACTCACGGGCAAGCGTTGCGGCGGTTTCTTCATTTTGCTTAAGCGCGCAAACGATTGTATAATATTTCACCTCCTGGTAATTGAGTGCACGGTTGCTGCGATCTGTTTCACGTTGCTTTAACTGAAGCTCCTTGAGCAAAGGATAAGCAAGGCTATACTGTTCTTTTTGGAAATATTCCTTTGCCTGGTTAAAAGTACCCTGCGGATCGTTAATGAAAGTTGTTTGTTGTGCAGCAGAGAAGAGGCAGAAGCTGATTAGGGTGACAAGAAGCGTGGCTTGTTTCATCTGTGTTTTATTATCTATTAAGGTCAGATGGAACTTTCGTCTTCTGCGTTCAGGTTTCATACCTGAAATAAATACAAAATTTGAGATCCGGTTTCCAAATGTCCTTAGTGATGGTAACGTGGTAAAGTTTCTAATTATTTTATCCTCAACCAAACATCATTCCAAACAGGTGTGGATAAGTACCTAGATTAACATTTCGTTTTGATAAAGAATGCTTTGAAGAGCTTCCGGTGGCTTCAGATATTTAAAAATCACGACCCGGGAATTTTTGCGAGGAAAGAAAAATTGGATTTCTTTGCCTTCCAATTCAAACTACATGAAAAAACTTTTATCAACCAAGTACTCTGCATCCGCATTCAACATCGCAATGTTGATTCTGCGCATTGGATTTGCGGGACTGATGATCCCTCACGGTTACGACAAACTTGTACATTTTGAAGCCTATTCAGAAAAGTTCATCAGCTTCCTGGGCATCGGAAACACTCCTTCGTTAGCCCTGGATATTTTTGCAGAATTTTTCTGTTCACTATTCGTGTTGATTGGTTTGTTTACACGATTAGCTACCATTCCCCTGATCATTGCCATGATCGTGGCTACAACCATTGCTCACAAGGGACAAATATTTGGCGAAGGTGAACACTCCGCGATGTATGCTGTTGGTTTCCTCGTACTCCTCTTCGTCGGCCCCGGAAAAATCAGCGTGGATGGGATGATGGGAAAATGAGTGATATGTACGATGTGGAATGTCGAATGTTAGATGTAGGTACAAGGTACGGCTTGGAAGTACACCAGAGTTCTCATTTCGTACATCATACATTATACGTTTTACGTATACATTTTACATCAAACATCAGACTCCCTACTCCAAAACTTCGTACTTCACCACATCCCAACATATTCCCATGTTCACAAGCCAAACTCAAATACGTGTGCGTTATGCGGAAACTGATCAGATGCATGTGGTGTATCATGGCAACTACGCTCAGTACTTTGAAGTGGCCAGGGCTGAATCTATCAGGCACTTAGGATTTACCTATGGCGACATGGAAAGCATGGGTGTTATCATGCCGATCGTGGAGTTACACACGAAATTTTTACGCCCTGCACATTATGACGACTTACTGACGATTAAAGTAATTCTGAAAGAGTTACCGGTAGATCACCGTATAGAATTCCACCATGAAGTATATAATGAACACCAAAAACTGTTAACACTCGGAAGAGTTGTGTTATACTTTGTGGATGCTAAAACCAAGGAAAAAGCCGTGATGCCGGAAGCTTTATTAAAAAAGCTACAACCATATTTTGTGAGCCCGGCGACATAATTCTGCTGAGCATTTTGGTTTCTCGCAAAGACGCGAAGGCGGAAAAAATATTCCACTGTTTCCTTTGCGCCTTCTCGTCATTGCGTGCAAATTCCATCACACGCGATGATAGTCTGCCCTCCAATCAGTAATCAAACTCTTAATCGCATCGTTACTCAGCTTTTCATCAACAGCTTTCTTTGCCAGTTCAACGAATTCATCATCCTTTGCAAAGCGCAACGCGATGATCTGGCTTAGCCGCAACCGGGTATCCAATGGCTTACCTGTTAAAACATAGTGCCGGAAATTTTCTTCCGCACGAATCACCCTGCTCTGAACCTTCAAAGAAAAAATACGGGTATACGCGTAAAGACTTCCCATAATAAGCGATCCCATGCATATCAATAATGCGGAAAACGGGTCTGAATCGACAGATCGGTACAGGTTAACAAACGAAGCAATCACAAGTACAATGACTAAAGGCAGCGTTACAAAATGAAAAGCAGGAACCCAGCGGCGGTGGTTCTGATAGTTTTGAGAAGACTTCATATTGGGTTTGTTGTTTGTGGTTTGTGGATTGTCGTCTGTGGTTAGTAGTTGGTGTGTCTTATCGCTGACAAGGCGAGCAAGGATTTCCCGACCGAACGGAACCACAAACCAGCAACCACAAACAAATCAGTCTACTTCAAAACATCCAGCACCTTGTACATTTTTTTTACCAACTCGCCTGAAGATCCACTGTAATTGTTGACTATAATGGCGAATATGTATTCTTTTCCGCCTGAAGATGTGTGGTAGCCTGCAAAAGATTTTGCGCCTCCTATTGTACCACTTTTTATTTTCATACCATTAAACTCAGGCACAGATTGATAGAACGATCGATACCAGGGACGGGTCTTTGCAAATTGTAACACCTTCACGAGCGCATGCGTTGTTACCCGGTTTTGTGGCGATAAGCCACTCCCATCAATGATATTGATAGCTGATTTTTCTATGCCCCGCTCATTCCAGAAATTTCTGACAATATCGACACCCTTTTCGGTTGTAACATTTTTGCCTTGCTCCCGGAAAGCAATCGCCTTTACCAACGCCTCTCCATATAAATTGATACTTTTCCGCATGAACCAATAATTGACGGTGTCAAGTTCAGGAGAAGAAATCGAATCCAGTTTATGAGTTCCGATGCGAAGAGGTTGTCCGGCCACTACAATGTCAGATGACAATTTGATTTGTCCCGACACTGCGATATTTTTTTCTTTCAGCTTTTGATCCAGTGCTTTTGAAAATTGCAGGGCTGGTCTCGGCATTGAGCCTGAAATAACAAAAGTTTTTTCATCAACCGGTATCGTGCCAGTTGTGAATCCAAACTGAGCGAAGGGCGGTGCATAGACATAGCCATTGTCGCCACTGTTCTTCTTTGCTGCAGTGATAAAGTTGAACAAGCTGAAATTCGCAACAGAAGGTATTGTTTTCACAATAGAGGTCGGCTCGCCAACATTTTTACCAGACTTCAAAACCAGATCATATTGGTTTTCTCTCCAGTTAACGCTCCAGCACCCGGCTCCGTAATAGTTTCCGATGTCCTGCCAGATCCATCCATCCGGAACCGGCTGCAATGAGTAAGAAAAATCATCAATAAAAATATCGCCATCGATTTGCTTAATGCCCTTTTGATTTAGAATTTCTACAATCCGGTCTAAAACCGAATCCTCTTTGGTGAACTTCCAGCGCCAGCTTCCAAGCGTCGGGTCTCCATTTCCTTCAAGGTATAAATTACCAGTAAGCTTTCCTTCCTTGATTTCACTATCATAATTGAGATAAGTTTTGAACTGGTAATTATTCCCAAGCAATTCAAAACTGGTAGCGCTCGTGATAATTTTTTGTGTGCTGGCCGGAGCAACGCCGATCTGGGAATTTTTTTCAAATACAGGCTTCCCTGTTTTTGAATCAGCTACATAAAAACTCAAAATTCCATGTCTGAGCTGTGAATCTTTTTCCAACTCTGTTACTGCCAACTTTAGCCGTTCAATTACTGATTGGGAGCGGATATCGTTACGTATAACAATTAACATACAGCATAACAAACAAAGTTTTTTCATACTTCTTCCGTTCTTTACTTTGCACTCAAATTATTGATTTCTTTTTTAATCGGTTTTATGGTAAATGCAAGCATTATCACAATTGGTGATGAACTTTTGATCGGACAGGTGATAGATACAAACAGTGCATGGATGGCGCAGGAGTTGAACAAGATCGGCGTCTGGGTAAAACGTCGGGTTGCTGTGGGTGACACAAGAGAAGATATATGGAACGCGCTTGAAGAAGAGAGCAGATATTCGCAAATTATCTTACTCACGGGTGGGCTCGGCCCGACTGCCGATGATATTACAAAACCGTTGCTTTGTAATTATTTCAATGCCAAACCTGTCGTGAATGAAGAGGTGCTTAAACAGGTAACACATCTTTTTGAAAATGTTTTCCGACGCCCACTTACCGAAACGAATCGAAAGCAAGCTGAAGTGCCTGATACCTGCACTGTTCTCTTTAATAAATTAGGTACTGCACCTGGAATGTGGTTTGAAAAAAATGGCAAAGTATTTATCTCGCTCCCGGGTGTTCCCCTGGAAATGAAAGGGATAATGTCGGATATCGTTTTATCCAGGTTGCACGATCATTTCAAAATGGCCGTGATCACACATCGGACTTTACTCACTGCCGGTGTTGGCGAATCAGTACTAGCCGAACATATTAAGGATTGGGAAGCGAGTTTACCGGCTCATATCAGGCTCGCTTATCTTCCGAATTATGGCATGGTACGTTTGCGCCTTACCGCTATAGGTATCGACAAAACAGTATCGGAAAACGAAATTCAAAATCAGTTCGACCAGGTAAAGCAACTCACTGCGGAGTGGCTGGTTACAGATGAAGATCTTACCATGCCGCAAGTGATCAGCAAGCTGCTAAAAGAAAAAAACAAGATAGTGGGCACTGCAGAAAGTTGTACGGGCGGTTATATCGCCCATTTACTTACGAGAGAAGCCGGAGCTTCCGATAAGTTTAATGGAAGTATTGTGTGCTATTCAAATGCTGTGAAAAAAAGCTTGTTGAAAGTTAGCCCTGAAACGATCGATACAGAGGGTGCCGTAAGTGAAGACACTGTTCTGCAGATGGTGAAAGGAGCCCTGGATGTATTAAAAACAGACTATGCCATTGCAACATCTGGCATCATGGGACCCGACGGAGGCACTCCCAAAAAGCCAGTTGGCACCGTGTGGATAGCCGTTGGTAGTAAGAATTCCATGACGGCTCACAAATTTCAATTCCGCTTCGATAGAATGCGCAATATTGAACTAACCGCAAACAATGCGCTGAACATGTTAAGAAAGTTTATTTTGTCTGAGCACAATCCGTGAGATGATTAGATTCAACATCCTACGGACTGATATAAAGGTATAGCGCTTTGTCATGACTCAGCGGAAGTTGCATGATTTTAAACTCTTGTTTCATTACCTTTGACACTGTCGGTGAACCACATCTGACATCTAACATCTAAAATTGCACATCGTATGGCTGTAGTTGATCTGGTGATGCCAAAGCTTGGAGAAAGCATTATGGAAGCTACGATCCTGAAATGGCATAAGAAGTCTGGTGATCCCGTTCAGATGGATGAGACGGTATTGGAGATTGCAACCGACAAAGTGGATAGTGAAGTACCGTCGACAGTTGAAGGTATCATCGAGGAGACGTTTTTCCAGGTTAATGATATCGTTCCTATTGGTACAGTCATTGCGAAAATCAAAACCAGTTCTGAAGATCATGCCTCTCCCTCCCAGGTAGGCGCGCCGGATACAACCTATAAAATGCACGAACCCGTACCTTATGCAGAGAGCGAAACTTCACAGGTTGTGAGCACTGTTACAAATAGCATGGGAAGATCGGTAGTTAATGGAAACCGGTTCTATTCCCCGCTTGTGTTAAATATTGCGGCCAGTGAGGGAGTAAGTATGACTGAACTGGAAAAAATTCCAGGCACCGGAAGTGAGGGAAGAGTAACGAAGAAAGATATTTTACAATATGTATATGATAAAAAATCCGGGCGCACAGCATTAGGTGATACCCGCAATGATAGCAAGCCACAAATCGTAACATCAGATCGACAATCTGGCTTTTCAACCGAAGCGGCAGTTGAGGAAAGTGTATCGAACCGCGGGCAGATGTCTGCGCCAACCGTTTACAGTGGCAATGTAGAGATCGTAGAAATGGATCGTATGCGCAAACTCATTGCGCAACACATGGTGAATAGCAAACATACCAGTCCACATGTCACCAGTTTTTCTGAGTCCGATGTCACGAACCTGGTGCACTGGAGAAGCCGGATAAAAAATGAGTTTGAGAAACGGGAGAATGAAAAAATAACACTAACTCCGCTCTTCATTGAAGCCGTTGTGAAATGCATCAAAAAATATCCCTGGTTAAACAGTAGTTTAGATGGCGACAAACTAATCGTGAAAAAAGACATAAACATTGGGATGGCTACTGCCCTTCCAAGCGGAAACCTGATTGTACCTGTGATAAAAAATGCCGACCAACTGAATCTTGTTGGATTAACCAAACAGGTGAATAATCTCGCAAATTCTGCGAGAAACAACAAGTTGAAACCCGATGATACAGCGGGAGGAACTTTTACAATCACCAATGTCGGCTCTTTCGGCAGCATCATGGGAACGCCGATTATTAATCAACCACAGGTTGCAATTCTCGCGCTAGGTGCCATCAAAAAAAGGCCCGTGGTGATTGAAACAGCGCAGGGCGACTCTATTGCCATCCGCCATATGATGATCATATCGATGTCGTACGACCACCGCATCATCGACGGAGCACTGGGCGCCACCTTCCTCAATGCAGTCGCGAAAGAACTCGAAAATTTTGATGCAAACAGAGAAATTTA
>DAINQQ010000078.1:0-14138 GCA_036742645.1 Flavitalea sp. | reverse complement strand
ATCAGAATTTCCGGAAAGCAAATGCTCGATACGTTTTATCAAATCTTAATGAGTCGTGATTTTGAAGAGAACAGGGGGTTTGTTTGTTCGGAAATCTTTACCAATAATAGCATTGACGGTGTATACACGCATGGTGTAAACCGTTTTCCGAGATTTGTGTCGAACGTTGACACAGGCCATGTCAAACCGCATGAATCACCTACACTAAAACATAAGTTTGCTGCTATCGAACAGTGGGATGGACACCTTGGTCCGGGACCTTCCAACGCAGTATATGCTACTGATATAGTGATCCAGCTTGCAAGTGAGTTTGGAATCGGCTGCGTATCGCTCGCAAACACCAATCACTGGATGCGTGGCGGAAGCTACGGCTGGCAGGCGGCAAAAAAGGGATATGTTTTTATCGGGTGGACAAATACAATAGGTAACATGCCAGCGTGGGGTGCTATCGACAGCCGGCTGGGAAATAATCCACTTGTGATTGCAATGCCTTTTCAAGACGAAGCTATTGTTCTGGACATGGCCATGTCGCAGTATTCTTTTGGCGCCATGGAACTTGCCCAAATGAAAAAAGAAAGATTTCCTGTATTTGGAGGGTATGATCGCGACGGGGAATTGACAAATGATCCGTCTGCCATACTTGACTCCAGAAGACCATTACCGATCGGCTTTTGGAAGGGAGCAGGATTATCATTACTATTGGATATTCTTTCTACGGTTTTATCAGGCGGATGGTCCACCTCAGAAATTAGCAAACGTGAAGTAGAGTATGGCCTGTCACAGGTATTCTTAGCAATTGATCTCAAACGACTGGGCAATCATTCAATTATTCCCAAACTTTTACAACAAATTATCGACGATTATCACCAGTCAAAGCCACAGGAGAATGGAAAAAAAATTTACTATCCTGGTGAAAGGGTTT
Source organism: Flavitalea sp. (assembly GCA_036742645.1). Taxonomy (GTDB): domain Bacteria; phylum Bacteroidota; class Bacteroidia; order Chitinophagales; family Chitinophagaceae; genus Flavitalea. The sequence goes on along the minus strand of DAINQQ010000078.1, from coordinate 13,216 downwards.
TAGAAACAAGGAAAAAAAACCTGGCTGAGGGCATCCCTGTGCTTAGCAGTATCTGGGAGCAAATAGTTAGGTTGGGCTAAGAGAGAAAAGAGGGCTTCGGGAAAGAGGAAAGAGTATTGGTGGAAAACAGAACACATTAGCCGGGAGTTTCTGTGTCCGGAGTCGGGAGCCAATAACTTAAATAAGACTACACCGATAATTTAGTATCACTCCCGGACTTCTGACTCACTACTGCCCCTATGGAGCTTCATACTCAAATTTTTTTGTCTTAATCACTTCCCTCTTTTCCTCTTTCCCGAAAACCTCTTTCTCTCTTAGCTCCTATTATGAAATAATGTCAACAGGCAATCCGCCATATGCGTCCAATCCGAAATGTCGAGTGGCTTTTTATAAAAACAGTTTGCTCCTGCCCGATAATACTCGTGGATCATTTGCTCTGAAGCAAATCCCGACATCATCGCCACCGGAACTAAGCTGCATTGATGATCGGCCTTCAGCCTTGTTAACAATGCGAGGCTATCGATGTCTGAAAGGTAATGATCTATAATGATGAGAAAAGGAAACTCATGTGCGGAAAGATTGCAAATGAAATCCCATAGCTTCAAACCCTTGTTCATACAGGTAACAGGAATGTTCCCCGGTTGTGTACGAAAGGCTTGGTCTAAAAAAGCTATGTCTTCCTCATCATCACTCACCGCGAGTACATAATGCATATTTGTTGTTTTCCTCTTACATAAGTATGTATTGAGTAAAGGGGTCGCTAAGCGAGTTTAGGACTGTGAAAATTCAGGTGTACAAAATACCGTGGCAAGCGAGGAACACACTTTAACCATACTCTGGTATGAATTAGGCTTTGTCAAAAAACAATTTGCGCCTAGTTGCATACACTCAATCTTATCGTTTCGGGATGTAGACGTAGTGAACATCACAACGGGAATGTGTCTGAATCGCAAATCCGCCCTAATCCATCCCAGCAATTCTTTGCCAGATACCTTTGGCATATTTATATCTAGTAATATAACCTGAGGAAGGTCTTTTGAGTAAGTTTTTTCTAAGGCAGGAATCAGTTCGGTAACATCTGGAGGACTGAAGGTGCGGATCTTAAACGAACATTCTCTAAACCCTTGTTCAATCAAATATATATCATCAGCATCGTCGTCAACGACCCAGATTAAGCAGTCAGTCATAGCACAATTTATGCGTCTAAAATAGCAAAAATTAAATAGGTTCGGTATAATATTTCAGAAAGTATTTCGAGCGATTCTGAACTAGAATTTCAATTTGTATGTTTTAACAGGCTGATTAATTACAAAATCCGGTGCTAAAACCAGTAGATACTAGTCATGGTTTATATAAGGAAGTGTCCAAATTTCCTCCTCTTGTTCCGTTCAATCTTTTCCAAAAGTTTTCCCTCTTTGTAATCGAGATAAAGTCATTCTTAAAGGCCTGCTGGTAATCGATCATCGGATCAGTCATTTCCGGTTCAATGATTCTTAACGTATCAATGATAATGGGGATCAGCTGTACATCTTTACTCACTCTCTTTCTTGTAAATTTTTTTAACAACTTGGTCTGAAAAGGATCCGACGCCAATGCTATTTTTTCGAACCCCAATGATTTCGCTTTCCTGTATGAGTAATAAATGTTCTCAGTGCTATGTTCGGCTTTCGTTTCGGTGAAGATATGTTCTTTAGGAATGCCTATTTCCTGCGCGTATAGGGCCATGATTTGCGCTTCATAATAAGGTGTATACACAGCCGATCCGGAATACATAATGTTTTTGGCAATACCTCTTTCGTATAAATATTTTGACCAATACACTCTTGCTTTCATCGTCCGGCTCCATTTGCCATTCTCGAATGGAACTCCCGGAACAATAATGACATCAAATTTTTCATGCCTGGAGTTCTCAAACAACCGTTTAGTTGTTCTCCCATTAAACGAACAGGATTGAAGAAATAAAGAATAACCAAGTAACGGAATAATAAATGTTTTTAAAGGATTTGTTACGGAAATCATATTCCTTTTTGCTGTTAAAACAATAAAATTTACGGGATGTTTGCAAGTCAAAAATCTTTTTTTATTTCCTACCCGCACGATGCCCGTCAGACGAGGACCTGAGACGGGAAAGACAGCCGTCCGAAGTCCTTGCCTGACGGTTCAGTACGTCATCAGAAAGATTTATATTTGTCTTACTTAACACTAATAAACTACGCAAATATGGGACTGTTAACACCAAAAAATACAAAAGGCGGCAAGGGTTCATCCAAAAATGCAAAGAACAAAGGCCAGGAGTCTAAGTTTATTTCTAAACCGGGTAAGGCAACGGCCTTTGTGAAAAAACAAGGTACTCCGGGAGCTAAAAGAGGCAGCTGATTCGTAAATCTCAAAATACAAAAGCCGGAATTTCCGGCTTTTGATCGTTTATACAACGGAACAGCTAATTGAAATGAAGTTAATAGATCCGCCCTCCACCCTCAGCATTATCAAGTAATTGATTTGTCAGGGTATGATCGAATACTTCTTCCTTGCTGGCAATTACCTGTCGCAATAAATCATGGATTGTGATGACGCCGACGAAGTTTTGATCGTCGAAAGCCAGCAAGTAACGGGTTTTGTGTGTATTTATAAGGTTCATACAATATTCAACAGTATCTGTCACTTCGACCTTCGGGTAGTCGGTGGTCATCACCTGCTCCACGATCGTGTCTTTGCTTGAACGACCTTTCAAAATCACGTTTCGGGTATAATCTCTTTCGCTAAATATACCTTTGTATTTGTCGCCTTCCAATACAATCAGGTAACTAAGATTGACGGAATTCAATAACTGTAGTGCATCAAAAACCAAAGCCTCGGGAGAAATCGAGTTAAAAGCCTCCGGTTTGCTTGCGATAATATCTTTAACTCTGCGCATATAGGAACACTTTTATTAAAGATCGGATTTTTTAGAATCTAAACACGCAGTGAAGTCCATCGCGAAATATCTATGTAAAGAAAAATCCGCCCTCACTGAGCGGATCTGTCGTTTCAAATCTGCATTATTTACCACCACGTGAGCCGGATGATTTATTCGACTTCGAAGCGCCTGGCTTCGCTTTCGCCGATGAATTTTTTGAGCGGCTGCTGGATACACGAGCTGACTTATTTGTTCGCAAACTTGCTGTTGATGAAGCGCTGCCATTGGACGGTGCTTTCTTAGCTGCGCCCGACCTGGTACCACCACTTTGTTTGCCATTTGATTTGGATCTCGAGCCGCTGCCGGACCGTGCGCCGGTGCGACGAATGTTACCTATTTCTGCATCTTCATTTAATCCGCCAACGACGGCGAGATCAGTGAGCAGGTCATCTGCCTCGTATTCTTCATTCAGCGTTTTTTCCAAACGTTCGCGAACATCACGAAGATTAAGTTCGCGGGCATATGCACGAGCGGTTCCATAACCGCAGATTTCATAGTGCTCGATTTTTTGAGCGGAGGCGATAATTGCTGCATCAAGCACTTCGGGACTCATATTTTCTCCCATCACTTTTTGACCTTCTTCGATAAGTCCCTGCATACCCAGGCATACCTGTCTGCCGCTGGAAGGGCCACCAAAGAAGCCCCCGAAAAAGCCTTTTCTCGAACCTTCTTGCGATTGCTGATTTTCATCCTCTGTATTAAGTAATTGCCTCACTTCATCCAGGCGTTCCTTTTGCTTTTCTGTAACTTTTAAGTGATCCCTTAACGCTTTCAAGAGCTTGCCATCCTTTGCTTTTTTTATCATCAATGGCAAAGCTTCGATGATCTGCTCTTCCGCTGAATACAAGTCCTGTATTTCATGTATCAGCAGATCTTTAAGATCTTTCATTTTTTCCATAACATAATTTTAAATGTTGCATTAAAAAATTATGCCTTGCCAAAAGTAATAGACATTACCTCACAGTTATCTTCTTCGTGGCCTTTATGCTCTTTCCTATCCTTTCTCGCCTGCCGATGTAAAATGAAAGCTGGCCACGCCGAACGGACACAAAGGAGCACAAGGGCACGAAGACGCTTACAGAAAATCATTCCGGCATGGGTGGAAAACATCGATCAACAATCCTTCTTCAACACAAACCACTCCATGTACAAGGTTTGATTCGACAAAAAAAGTGTCACCTGCGTGCAAAACGGACGTTTTTCCTTCAATGGTCACTTCGAAGCTTCCCCGCGCTACGTAACTAGACTGAATATGCATATGGGAATGCAATGCGCCTATTGCATTCTTCTTAAACCTAACTTTTACCATCATAAGGTTTTCGTCATACCCCATGATCATTCTCTCTACTCCGGGATCTGTAGGAACCCAATGCCTGGATTGCTCTTGTTGGAAAGTACCTTCATTCATCATATTTGCTTTTAGTACTAGTCCTAAAATTACGCCAGGCCGTGCCAGTTCTGGCAACGCTTTTTATTTCCCCCGATTTCTCACGCGATGATAAAATCCATTAAACTGCATTTGCAATTCGATAAATATGTAAATTGTCTCATGAAAAAATTGATTGTATGCCTGATAGCGGCCGCCGTTTTTGCGATTGGCGGAAAGGCCCATGCACAGAAAAAAGCTCCGGTCCTTAATCATGTCGCGATATATGTTGTTGACCTGAAAAAGAGTACCGCTTTCTATCAAAACATCGTACAAATCGACACTGTTCCAGAACCTTTCCATGATGGCAAGCACACCTGGTTTAAAGTGGGAGAGTATAGTACACTGCACATTATAGAAGGAGCTAAGGAGGCCGTTGTACATGATAAAAGCCACCATATGTGTTTCAGCGTTCCATCACTCGAAGACTTTATGGCCAGGCTCGAAAAAGAAAAAATATTTTACACAAACCTGAAAGGCGATGGTAAAACACCCAATGTAAGAGTAGACGGCGTAAAACAAATCTATCTCAAAGATCCCGACGGTTATTGGCTCGAAATAAATAACGAAAAGTACTAGAGATCTATCCTGAAGAACGGGTTTCATTACATGAAGCCTGACTTATATATCACAACCAACTGTTATGAAGAATTACCTGCTTGGCTTTGTTGCTTTGCATCTTTCCTTGTTTGTATGTGCACAAACCGGGGGGAAAGTATTTGACAATCTCTCCGTGAAAAGTAAGATTCTCAACATGGACAGAAAGTATGCGGTTTACCTTCCTCCAGATTACGAATCGTCGCAAAGGAGCTATCCTGTTTTGTATTTGCTACACGGTGGAGGCGATGATCAGACCGGGTGGGTGCAGTTTGGAGAGGTATTAACCATTGCAGATAAGGCAATCAAGGAAGGTAGCGCTACTGCGATGATCATCGTAATGCCGGATGCCAATACCGGGCAGCGTGGCTATTTTAATGATATTAGGGGTCAGTGGAAATATGAAGATTTCTTTTTCCAGGAATTTATGCCATTTGTTGAAAAGACCTATAGAATCAAAACCGACAAACGCTACCGCGCCATTAGTGGATTATCGATGGGAGGTGGTGGCAGTTTTATGTACGCGTTACATCATCCTGAATTGTTTTCGGCAGCATGCCCATTAAGCGCGTCAACAGGACCAATAACGGTTGAAGACATGAAAAATAATCTCCGGAATAACAAAATTGATATTACAGATACAGCAGTTATCGGTGGTTACTATAATCGACACAGCACATTGGCTCTTGTCAATAACTTGCCGGATTCGCTCAAGAAATCGGTTCGCTGGTATATTGACTGTGGCGACGATGATTTTTTATACGAAGGAAACAGCCTGGTGCATATCGCGATGAGGAAGAAGAATATTCCGCATGAATTTCGTGTTCGCGACGGATCACATTCATGGGAGTATTGGAGAACAGCCCTTCCTGTTGTACTTGCTTTCGTTTCAATGGGATTCCATCAGTATTGATTTTTTTTTGTCACGGATTACACGGATTAGCACGGTTTGAAAGACCTTCGAAGTCCTCGCTACCCTCAGAACATTATTAATAATCCGCGCTAATTTGTGAAATCCGTGGCAAAACTTATAACCACGATTGCTCTTATTCAAACACTTTCTCAATCCTTGTCAGTTTTCCCTCTACGTTAAAGCCTTCTACCACTACCCTAATCCTTTTGGTGATGTCGTTGTTGTGAAAGCTAAGCACTAAACGCCTGTGATCTCTGTCTGTATAAACGAACGGATTCCAGTACAAGGTAGTGCGAAAGTCATCAGCGCTATGGGCATCATCAGGCCTTGAGTAATCAGGAGAATAAAACTCTCTCATTTCCGAATAACCGTGAATGGTTACAGCATCTAATCCTTTCACGTTTTGATTTCCCGAAGTACCTTTCTTCGTATATACCGCTATTGCCCCTCCGCTTCCTCCGCCAAAACCTCCGAAAAAAGGAGGCCTGAATACTTTCACCATCGCAACATCACTCATAGGAATACCCTGCAAAGTACTAGCATCCATTTGCATCTGATCAAGATAAAGATCCGGCGTTCCGCCACGCCAAGACAATGTTGGTGTTCCTGCGCCTGAAGTTATCTGTAATCCAGCAACCTTGCCTTGCAGATACTGAAATACACTCAAGGCAGAAACCGCGAACGGATCATCTTCAGTGATAAATGTTGTTCCATCCCCTGTAAATAGTCCTGAAGTGTATTCTTCATCCATTTTTTGTTTCTTTGATTTTGCCTGCGCTGTCACTTCAACAGTAGCAAGTGTCTGAACCTTCTTCTGCCCATCTATAACTTTCTGTGCAATGGTTCGACTCTTCAGACTATTTACGGAATCTTTTTCAAGTCGTGCAAGCCATTCCTTGTCGGGTGGAAGTTTGAGAGACTGATTTATGAAGGTATTCCGGATGTCAAAATTCGCTCTTGAACTAAGCACTTTGTCTTTATCATTATTGAATTGATAATAAATTTTTGCAGTGTCAAAAAACAATATGTCCTGAACGAAGAAACTGCCATCAGGTTCAATAGGAATAGTAAGGAATTGCTTTGCACCGTTTTTGGTTTGAAGGATGCCCATTACTTCCTTTTGAGAAAGCAAACTCTTATTTACACCGCTGATCTTTCCTTGTATGCCCAGGTACCCATCGGGCTTTTCATGAACGGTTGGCCAACGACCCGCCAGAACTTCCTCCCATTTAAAGCGTCTCCAACCATTCGTCATCATTACCAGGTCAAGATGCGCCGCTACGGAGTCGGCTTCACTTGAAAAGTAATAACCGGGTTGATGCACATATCCCTTGATATCACTTGTAAGTAATATATGAGAAAAGATATCGTCTTCACCTTTTTGAGGAACGTTCAAATCGGCATCCGTTACTGATACAGCGAGATTGCAAACGATCGTATCGGGCACGTCGATCTGAATTACGTTTTTCTGTCTTTTCTCAAGCTTCTTCAAGGGAGCGTTCAGATCAGTAATAAAATAATGTTGCTGCTGGTTTACGAAGACTATTCGCTCGGCTAGTGGCTTTTCATCTTCGGAAAACACCGTCACCTGTACAATTCCTGTAGGCAATCCTTCAACGGGGATCGCACCCGAGGTGACGGGGTTGTTGGCCAGCTTTGCCTTGGCCCTGTATAAAAGCTGTTGATGCATTTGAGCAACTACATGAACATCCGATTGACCAATGTTCTCAGATCGTTTCAATGCAAATTGAATTTTCTTTCCCGCGTTTATTACTTCGAGTACAAGTCCTTTTTGCTTTGCTGTAGGTAGATTAGTTTCTTTTGCTGCGCCCGACGGGTCTTTCCACCTCGCTTTATATTGTTCGTTTCCTTCAGGCTGCAACCTGAGATAACCCATACCATTATGCACACTTGAAAACGCTGCGATCTTTTTTCCTTTGCTATCAACAATATCCCCAGCTACCGGAATCGGCAGACCCCTGTGATCAGTTGCTTTAAACGCCACTCTTGATTCTATTCCCTGTATCAGATCGCCTCCTTCCGGAAAAAATTGCAGGTACCATACGGGCTGAGCTTTGGACGCTTTTGGAGTTTCCTTTTGCGCCGCCACGATGGGTAAAGCTTTTAGAAATAGAAAGGAAGAGTCAAAATTCAACATCCACCTTGTGTAGACCCGCACAAAAACAATGGAAGTATTTGTATTGACTGGCAAGTCAAATGCCGCAGCTGCCCCAGAAAGAACTACGGGTGCGGTCTTTCGTTGGAGAACTTTCCCCTGGTCGTCGAGTAACTCAGCATATAAGGTTTTGCTGATCAACGACGGCGTATTGGCAGCAAACAGGTATGCTTTGAACCAGATCGTTTCCCCAGGACTATAAAAATTCTTATCGAACTGCACATACAGTTTTTCCTGCGGGTATTCGGTGTCAAGCTTATTAAGCACGGAATCGAAACTTTGAGCCTTTATGGAATACTGGAAAAAAAGAAATATTATAAATAACGCCGGGTGCAATCTTTTCATAAATCAACTAATGGTTGGGTAAGTTCCAACGATTTTTTGTGTTCTCCAATGATAGAATGTTAAAACATCGGCCGGAAAATTACGACAAGAAAGTCGAAGAAATGTTGAGATTAGAAATAGCTATAAAAAAGAACGGGAGAGGCGAGTAAACTACCGACCGTCGGCGTCGTCACTCTGCGGCTTATTACGGGTATTCTTCTGACCCGAGCACCCAGATGAAGGACTGGAGATCTATGAAATCCCGGGGATGGAGGTCAGCAGTGTCAACGCGAACCTGCTCTGCAAAATCGAGGTAACTCTTATATGTTTCCCAGTTAGGACCTGATTGATAATTGAACGGAAACTGGTATTTCTCGGCACCAATTTTTGTGACACGCGGTTTCAAAAAAATGAAGCGATGCGGATTTGCCAGGAATCCAAAAACAGTTTGTAAAGGCCAGGTGAGCACCCTTGTTTGGCGGCGTGGAAGCGCTGAAAGTGTTTCAGCAAAACGTTCAAATCTGACTTGCATGGATTCAGATCCATACAGATAATCATATAACCCTTGTGCAAAATCCCTTGCACCTGCAGACGTCTTAATCGCGTCTCTCAAGGCCATCTTTTCAAAAGAAAAAAGAAGGTTCGTTCTCGTCTCTATGCGAGCCGCCCGGGATGCGATTTCATTATATTTTCTCCCGGCAAGTAACTGTTGGTAGTCCTTGCGGTTTAATTGCTCGAGCCACATAAGATGTGCCTCCCATTTATAATTTCTTTCCCAGTCGATATATTTCTGATCTGTGAAACCTTTTGGAAAATAGTAAAGGAATTTTTTGCGGCAACGAAGCCTGCTTTTTTGAAGGGATGAGGAGAACAATAGCGCATCTGATTTCATATCCAGGCTTTAGGAAACCTTGCAAAAAAATTGGGCCAGTCAGTCTCATAGAAATCTGAAGTATTCTGGCCAAGCTCGTCTGTGTCCTCTATGCATCCCTCCGTGTTCCTCCCTGGTTAATTTCGTCGACATTAGAAGAAGTAGCAGATGTACAGACGGCTTAATCCGCAGTTTAACCACGGCGGGACAAACAGGGATGCACATAGGTACACAGAGGCGTTTCTTTTTTTTACAGGACCGGTTGCAATTGTTGCCATACATTTTCCGCAACTATCTGGTGCCCTTCGACGGTGGGATGTATACCGTCCTGCTGGTTGAGGTTTGCCTCACCTCCTACCCCTTCGAGAATAAAAGGGATGAGGAGACTGTTATTTTTTTTTGCAAGTTCCGGGAAGATCGCTCGAAAGTCGCTCGTGTATTGAAGGCCCATGTTGGGAGGCATTTGCATACCTGCGATAAGGATTTTTGCATGCGGATATTTGGCTTTTACTTTATCGATGATAGATTGAAGATTTGTTTTCGTTTCCTGCAGTGGAATTCCGCGGAGTCCATCATTTGCACCCAATTCCAGCACAAAGACATCTACCGGCTGTTCAAGGATCCAGTCAACACGGCTATTACCACCCGAAGAAGTCTCTCCGCTCACACCGGCATTAACCACTTTATATCCGAGGTTCAACGAATCAATTTTCCCTTGAATAAGCGCTGGAAATGCCTGCGATGGATCCAAACCATAACCTGCAGTAAGGCTATTTCCAAAAAAAACGATTGTCTTTACTGCCTTTGAAATCGCAGTACTATCTTGTTTGTCAATTGCCCTATCCTCACCTGGTTTTTCTTCCTGATTGCACGAAAACACTAACGCCCATAAGCATAACAGCGCCTGGTACCGAAAGATCTTATACATAAACACTTTTTCAGGGTAAACAATTTTATTTTAAACGTGTTGCTAACAAGTTGGCAATAGTTATATCGGTATTTTTAGGTTCTCTGGTGAAAGAGTAAGGTTTAAAGGTTTGTGGTCTTTGGTTTAAGGTTGGTGATTTAAAGTTGCGCATCTCTCAATACAACCCAGGACTAAATTGAATAAATACCCGAAACCACAAAAATTGAACATTCAATACTGAACGTTGAAACCATTAACCATAAACCATAAACGACAAACCACAAACCTTAAACCTTACCAGAGGCAAATAAATTAAAAATATTGATGGAGACGATATTGAATGTTAGAAATGTAAGCAAAAGCTATCAAAGCGCGGGTCGCGCGTTAATGGTATTAGACAATATTAATTTTTTGGTTCAGGCTGGTTCAACTGTGTCTATTGTGGGGCCGTCGGGCAGTGGGAAAACGACTTTACTAGGGTTGTGTGCTGGTCTTGATCATGCGAGTTCGGGAAGTGTGGAGTTGCAGGGCATCAAACTTGAAAAGTTAACGGAAGATCAACGAGCGCAAGTCCGAAATCAACACATCGGGTTTATTTTTCAAAATTTTCAATTACTGCCTACCTTGACGGCTCTGGAAAACGTCATGGTTCCGCTCGAATTAAGAGGTGAAAAAAATGTAAAGCCACACGCGCTAGATTTATTGGAGAAGGTAGGACTGGCGGACCGGGGTCATCATTATCCATCTCAGTTAAGTGGAGGCGAACAACAAAGAGTTTCGCTTGCCAGAGCATTTTCAAATCGGCCGAGTATTCTTTTCGCCGATGAGCCAACCGGAAATCTCGATGCGGAAACAAGCGGGAAAATCGTGAATCTGATATTTGATCTTAATAAACAGGCAGGAACAACTCTCATCCTGGTAACACATGACGTCGATCTTGCCTCTAGAACCGGACGTATCATCCGTCTGAAAGGTGGAAGGGTGATTGCCGATGAACCAGTGGAGGCAGAATACAGGTTGCAGAATACATAAAAGGTGCGGCCATAGTATCTCCATGAACTGACATTTGAAGAATAGCACTCAAATTATGGACTACAAGATAAAAGTAGATTATTATAGAGGCTTAAGACTTTCCTGGTTGGTTAAAATGGCCTGGCGCGACAGCAGGCGTAACCGTTCGAGGTTATTGCTGTTTATTTCTTCTATAATACTTGGAATAGGCGCACTTGTGGCAATAAATTCACTGGGAGAAACGCTTCAAAAGGAAATCGACGAACAAGCTGCCAGTTTGATCGGAGCGGATCTTGAGCTGAGTAGCGGTAAAGCGGTTAGTCCTGCTATTCAGACAATGATTGATTCACTTGGCGATCGCAAAACTGAACAACGAAGCTTTGCTTCGATGATCTATTTTGTCAAGAATGGCGGAACACGTTTGATTCAGGTGCGTGCGCTGAACGGAGATTTTCCTTTTTATGGAGAGTTTGAAACAACTCCTGCGTCAGCCGCGAAATCATTCCGCGATCAGCCACAGGCGTTGGTAGATCAAACGCTGATGCTACAGTACAATGCCAAGCCGGGAGATTCTATCAAAATTGGAGCTGTAAGTTTCGCGATTGCGGGAAGTTTGTCGGGCGCGCCCGGACAGACCGGATTCGCATCCTCTGTAGCCCCTGTTGTTTATATACCACTATCATATTTACCGCAGACAGGGCTTGAACAAAAAGGAAGTCGGATCAATTACAAGTATTTTATAAAATATGATGAACCGGTCAACATTGAAAAACTCGTTGAAGAAATCGAGCCAGTACTTGAAAAGGAAGGAATAGATTACGAAACGGTTCAAAGTCAGAAACAAGATAGCCTGAGATCTTTCAGCGATGTAACCCGGTTTTTATCCCTCGTAGCATTTGTTGCACTTTTATTAGGCTGTATTGGCGTAGCCAGTGCGATTCACATTTATGTGAAGGAAAAAATAAATACAATTGCCATTCTTCGTTGTTTAGGTGTTAAATCACGACAAGCTTTTCTCATATACCTGATACAAATTACAGGAATTGGATTCATCGGGTCGGTAATCGGCGTTATTTTAGGTACAATCTTCCAGCAATTTTTGCCGCTGCTTCTGAAAGACTTTTTACCTGTTAAGGTATCACCTCACATATCATGGGTAGCAATCGGTCAGGGGATCTTTTTAGGAATTATTATTTCCCTCTTATTTGCTTTACTACCACTTGTCTCGATCCGTAAAATCTCTCCGCTCAATACTCTTCGCATGTCATTCGAACATACGTTGATCAGGGATCCTGCAAAATGGCTCATATATGCGTTGATATTGCTTTTTATTTTTAGTTTCACCTATTTTCAATTAGATGGCTGGCAACAGTCGGTTGTATTCACTCTCAGTGTGATACTTGCATTTCTTGTACTGGCAGGCATTGCTGTTTTACTTATGTGGCTTGTGCGGCGTTTAACACCTGCGTCCTGGAGTTATCTCTGGCGACAAGGGCTCGCAAACTTGCACAGACCAAACAACCAAACGAATACGCTTATTGTGTCCATTGGTCTCGGCACTGCTTTGATCACCACAGTATTTTTTATTCAAACGCTATTACTCAATCGTGTTACCCGATCGGCAAGCGGCAATCAGCCTAATATGGTTTTGTTCGATATTCAAACAAACCAGCGACAAGAAGTAATGGACCTCGCTTCTAAATACAAACTTCCTGTTAAGGGTACAGTACCGATAGTCAATATGCGATTGGAAGCAGTCAATAATATCACGGCTGCGGCACTTGAAAAAGATTCAACATTGGGTATGCAATCCTGGATATTCAGCCGTGAATATAGGGTTACTTTCCGTGACACGACGATCGAGTCGGAGAAAGTGGTGCAGGGAGAATGGGTTGGAAAAAGAAATGGTCCAACAGGACCTGTGTATATTTCAATTGAAGAGCGCTTCGCAAAAAGAAACCAGATAAAGATTGGCGATACGATGGTGTTTAACGTACAGGGCTCTATGGTAAGTACAATCGTTGGAAGCACGCGG
>DAINQQ010000077.1:0-23486 GCA_036742645.1 Flavitalea sp. | reverse complement strand
AATTTTGTACTTATTCAACCATTCCGCATAGGGCTTTTGAGAACAGATGGATTGTTTCAGTTCATCATCACTAATGATGCGACCTTGCTCCATATCAACAACGAACATTTTTCCGGGTTGTAACCTGCCTTTTTCTTTTATGAGCAGAGGATCGATTGGTAATACACCAGTTTCTGAAGCCATGATGACACGGTCATCGTGTGTAACACAGTATCGTGAAGGACGCAGACCGTTGCGGTCAAGTGTGGCTCCTATTATTTTGCCGTCCGTAAACGAGATAGAAGCCGGACCATCCCATGGCTCCATGATAGATGCGTGAAATTCGTAGAAAGCTTTTTTTACGGGATCCATATAATCATTGCCATCCCATGCTTCGGGAATAAGCATCATCATCACGTGCGGTAAGGACCGGCCCGTTAAAGCCAGCAATTCGATCATATTATCAAGACATGCAGAATCAGATTGCCCTTCTGTTACAATTGGCAACAGCATTTCCATTTCTTCCTTTGTGAAGTATGGCGATACAAATCCCTTCTCGCTTGTTTTAAGCCAATTCAGGTTTCCCTGGAGCGTGTTGATCTCGCCATTGTGTGCGATATAACGGAAAGGTTGAGCAAGCTTCCACGAAGGGAATGTATTTGTTGCGAAGCGCGAATGGACAAGGCCAAATGCGCTAACTACTCTTTTGTTGCTCAGATCAGGAAAATAATGACGCACCTGTAGGCTGGTCAACTGACCCTTATATACAACCGTTTTGTAAGAAATTGAAGCTACATAAAATCCGATTGGGTCTTTTTTAACAGTGTTGTTGATGGTATGACTCGCGTAGTTCTTGAGAATAAATAACTTTCTCTCGAAATCCTCGGGATTGTTGATATGGTCAGGGCATGCAATGAACACCTGCTCCATTTCCGGTTCAACTGATAATGCGGTTGCTCCTACTCCATCAGGATTTACCGGAACCTTGCGATAAGCAAGAACTTCGAGACCCATCCTTTCCGCGGTGCGATTAAAAATATCGCGGCATTCTTCCCTCAACCGAATATCACGAGGAAAGAAAATCACGCCCACTCCATACTTTCCGAAAGAAGGTAAGTGAACACCCAGCTTTATACATTCGTCGAAGAAAAATTCGTGGGGAGTTTGAATTAGAATGCCCGCCCCATCGCCAGTGTTATTCTCACAGCCGCAGGCACCCCGATGCTCCATATTTTCAAGCACAGTAAGAGCGTCGGTAATATGCTGATGTGATTTATTCCCTTTGATGTTTGCTACGAACCCAATTCCACAGGAATCATGTTCGAAACGTGGGGAGTATAAACCTTGATTGCTCATCATATTCTCAGATTTTTGAAAAATTTTCAAGAAAAAATGGTTTTCCCAAATAGTTATTGAGAAATATGGCAGGCAACTGCATGAAAATACGAAAAAAATCGTTTTTTCACCTCGTTTTATTCAACATATTTTCCCCGAGATCAGAATTTTAGGTCGGACAGATTTTTTTCTGAAAAATCCCCGGAATAGCATGCCTGCTGATTTATATCAAATAAGGTGCGGCTAAAGCAGGCACTGTCAAAGACATAGGTGAATTAAACAAGGTATCCGAACAATTTGTCATCCTTATTGATTTCCGAGAAATCAATATTGAAATTCCTCATGTTGGTTACCAGCACATCATAATCATCGCGATTCTGTAACTCAATTCCTACCAAAGCCGGGCCGCTTTCTTTGTTCGTCTTTTGCATGTATTCAAAGCGTGTTATATCATCATCGGGGCCCAGAACGTTATTTACAAATTCCTTTAATGCGCCTGGTCTTTGCGCAAACCTGATCAGGAAATAATGCTTTAATCCCTCATATTGCAAAGAGCGCTCCTTGATTTCGGGCATGCGATCGATATCGTTATTGCTGCCGCTTAAGATACATACTACATTCTTGCCATATATCTCTTTTGAAAAATCATCCAGGGCCGCAATTGACAAAGCACCGGCCGGTTCAACAACGATCGCCTCTTCGTTATATAGTTTCAGAATTGTAGAACACACTTTCCCCTCGTGAACCAGCCGCATGTCGTCCAGAACTTCTTTACAGATCGAAAATGTGAGGTCTCCTACTCTCTTCACAGCAGCCCCATCAACAAACCGGTCTATATTTTCAAGAGTCACGGGATGGCCTGTCCGGAGAGCTTCAAACATAGCTGGAGCTCCTTCCGGCTCCAGCCCTATTATTTTTGTGTGGGGAGAAAAGGTTTTAAAATACGATCCTACGCCTGAACTCAGTCCTCCACCACCAACAGGAATAAAAATATAATCAATCGAATCAAGGTCTTCGGCAATTTCGACACCCACCGTTCCTTGCCCTTCGATGATCCTGTAGTCATCAAATGGCGGAATGAATGTCATTTGGTTTTCCTCTGTAAAATGCTTCGCAGTTATGGCACAATCATCAAACGTATCTCCTACCAATCTTATCTCGATGTTTTCTCCACCAAACATCTTCGTCTGATTAACTTTCTGCCTCGGAGTGATGATTGGCATAAATACAACCCCATTAACATGAAGTTTCTTACATGAATAAGCGAAACCCTGTGCATGATTACCGGCACTTGCACAAACAACGCCCTTTTGTATTTGCGCAAGTGGCAAACTGCTCATCATATTGTAAGCTCCACGCAATTTGTAAGACCGCACCGCCTGAAGATCTTCTCGCTTCAAATACACATTGCATTGATATTTCTTTGACAGGTTCTGATTAAATATCAATGGTGTTCTATTCACCACTTTCTTTAACCTTTCCGCCGCCTGCTGAAAATCAAGTCTCTTTCCGCCCTGTGCGAACGGAGTTGCAACCTGTTCCATATCCTGATTAAGAATAGACATTTTACTTCTTGTTTGACTATGCAGTTTGCATTGAAGGAGCTTTCTCCTCACCTTTTGGTGAGCTTTCGGGCTTTTGATTTTCAGGCCGCAAGCTTCTTACTGTTTTACCTGATTGCCACAATTCGCTTTCACGAAGCTCTTTCAATTCCTGCTCCAATTTTTCTCTATAATCGGGTTTGCTATTGCTTTCGATTGATAAAGCAGCTTCCTTACCTGCAGCTACACTATCATACAGATTATTAAATACAGGCAAGGTTGCATCACGGAATTTTTTCCACCAATCCAATGCGCCTCTTTGTGCCGTGGTCGAGCAATTTGCGTACATCCAATCCATTCCGTTTTCAGCTACCAGTGGCATTAACGACTGGGTTAATTCCTCAACAGTTTCATTGAACGCCTCTGACGGCGTATGACCGCGTTGACGCAGCACTTCGTATTGAGCAGCGAAAATTCCCTGTATTGCACCCATTAACGTTCCGCGCTCGCCGGTAAGATCACTGTATACTTCCTTCTTGAAATTTGTCTCAAATAAGTAACCGCTGCCTATTGCGATTCCAAGTGCAACTACTCGTTCAAACGCGCGACCGGTGGCATCCTGGTGGATTGCGTAGCTGCTGTTAAGCCCTCGCCCTTGTAAGAACATTCTGCGCAACGAAGTTCCCGAACCTTTTGGGGCAACAAGAAACACATCTACATCAGGCGGCGGAACAATCCCGGTTTGATCGTTATAAGTGATTCCAAATCCATGAGAGAAATACAAAGCTTTACCGGGAGTGAGATGTTTCTTGACAGTTGGCCATAATTGAATTTGGGCAGCATCGCTGAGAAGATAGCAGATAATGGTTCCTTTCTCCAAAGCTTCTTCAATCTCGAACAACGATTCACCAGGAACAAACCCATCACGTACTGCCTTATCCCACGACTTTGAATTTTTACGTTGGCCCACTATTACATTAACCCCATTCTCTCTTTGATTCAGTGCCTGGCCGGGACCTTGTACTCCATATCCAATCACCGCTACCACCTCATCTTTTAAGACTTTCTGCGCTTTTGCTAATGGGAACTCTTCGCGAGTCACAACATTCTCTTCGACGCCACCGAAATTTAATTTTGCCATTTTGAAAAATTTTAGAAATTTAATTGTTTAAGTTTCCAGGGATTTGGGACTGAAAATTCATAAGCAGTCCGATCTCGATAGTTTTTCATTATCACAAATCCCAGATATCGTGGTTCACATTGTAAATACTTCGTCCTGTTTATTCAGATACTCATTTTCAATAACTTCTTCGCCCGGTTCTGTTTTTTCGAATTCTTTCAGCTTCTCGTGGAAACCATGGCTTGCTTTGATAATTGCTATCCTTGCACTGCGTACAAATTCAATCAGCCCATATGGCTCCAATACTTTAACCAGCTTTTCTGTCTCTTCGCGTTGACCTGTGGCTTCGAATATTGTGTAATCCTTTCGAATTACAACCGCTCTCGCTCCATACTTACGTAGCAATCTCTCCACTTTTACTTTTTCTGCAATTTCATCCGTAGGAACTTTGTATAAGGCCATCTCCTGCCATACAATTTCATCAGCGGTATTGAAATAAGCTTTTAATACCTCAACCTGCTTTTCGATCTGCCTGCATAACTTCCTAACTACATCTTCGGTTTCATTGATTACGATCGTGAAGCGATGAATCCCCTCAATTTCGGAAGGAGATGTATTGAGACTCTCAATGTTTATTTTTCTTCTCGAGAAAATAATCGCAATACGATTCAGTAACCCGATCTGGTTTTCTGTATAGACCGTTACCGTAAATTCCTGACGAGCAACACCACCTCCGCCGCCGGTTGACGATGAAAATTGCAATTGGTCATTTTTTTGTAAGCTCATTATTCAATATTTATATTCTTCACTTTGCTGAGCAGAATTGGTGCGGTACAAGTGTGCGACGCAACAATAGCTCAATAGATAGATATCGCCGGGTACAAAATAATTTCACAATGACATTCAGCACTAGCCATTAACCACTCACTATTTTAGCCTGATCTCCGCAACACTACATCCCTGCGGAACCATTGGAAAAACATTATTTTCCTTTCCTACCATAACCTCCAATAAATAGGCGCCATCATGATTCAGCATAGAAGTCAAAGCTGCTTTTAGATCTTTCCTGTCGGAAATACTTTGCCCGGAAATGCCGTAGCCTTTAGCAACCATTACATAATCAGGACTGGCGATATCAACAAACGAGTAGCGCTTGTCGTGGAATAACTGCTGCCATTGACGCACCATTCCCAGGAACTGGTTATTAAGAATTAAGATTTTTACATTGACTTCTGATTGCATGATGGTTCCCAGCTCCTGCAACGTCATTTGGAATCCTCCATCTCCAATAATAGCTACCACCGTTCTATCAGGCGCGCCGAATTTCGCACCAATCGCCGCAGGCAAAGCAAAACCCATCGTGCCAAGACCTCCGGAAGTAACATTACTTTTTGATTGATTAAACTTCGCATATCTGCAGGCTACCATCTGGTGCTGACCTACATCCGTTACGATAACAGCATTTCCCTTAGTGAGTTCGTTCAGAATATTTATAACCTCACCCATCGTCATTTGATCAGTGGTCGGATGTAGTTCGTTATAGATACAGGCTTGGTCTTCTTCGTTTAGATGATCCTTAAATTTTTGCAGCCATTGTGGATAAACCTTCTGTTCAACCAGATCAGTCAGTAAAGGCAAGGTCTCCTTACAATCACCCCAAACTGGAACAGTAGCCTTCACATTCTTATCAATCTCCGACGGATCAATATCCATGTGAATTACTTTGGCTTGTTTTGCGTATTTGTCGAGCCTTCCTGTAACGCGATCATCGAAACGCATACCCACGGCTATCAAAACGTCGCATTCATTCGTCAAAACGTTCGGCCCGTAGTTACCATGCATTCCCAACATTCCCACATTTTGCGGATGGTCGGTAGGTAATGCACTTAAACCGAGTATTGTCCATGCAGCAGGAATTCCTGATTTCTCGATAAACTTTTTCAACTCTTTTTCAGCCCTGCCAAGAATCACACCCTGACCAAAAATGATAAAGGGTCTTTGTGCTTCATTAATCAAACTGGCAGCCTCTTGAATATATTCTTCCCGAACGATTGGTTTGGGGCGATAGCTGCGGATATGGTCGCATTTTTTATATCCTTCGTAATCGAATTTTTGTAATTGCGCATTTTTTGTAATGTCAATAAGCACAGGCCCGGGACGTCCACTGCCTGCTATGTAAAATGCCTTAGCTAAAACGGAAGGAATCTCCGTTGCATCCGTAACCTGGTAATTCCATTTTGTAATAGGTGTTGTAATATTGATTACATCAGTTTCCTGAAATGCATCGGTTCCGAGGAGGTGAGCAAAAACCTGACCGGTGATACAAACCAATGGCGTACTATCGATCATGGCATCAGCCAATCCAGTTACGAGATTGGTTGCACCAGGTCCACTTGTCGCAAACACAACACCGGTCTTTCCCGACGTTCTCGCATAGCCCTGGGCGGCATGAATGCCGCCTTGCTCATGCCTGACGAGAATATGTTTTAACTTTTCCTGGTAATCGTACAATGCGTCGTAGATTGGCATAATAGCTCCACCGGGATATCCGAAAATAACATCCACGCCTTCTTCTAAGAAAGCGTCCAACACAGCGATAGACCCGCTGATTGATCTTGTCTTCTCTTTTTCTGCCAATGCTCTTTCTGTTAATTCCAACGAAGCCATAATTCAATTTTTAAAATAATGCATTCTAAACGTTCAGCATTTTGAAACTTTAATTTCATCTATGCCTCATCCGTCACACATCCTTCAGCCGCATTTTTTACGGCCTGCGCATATTTAAATAAAATTCCTTTGGTTGCTTTTAGTGCCGGCTTTTTCCATGCTTTTTTTCTTTGCCCGATCTCCTCATTACTTACTTTAAGATTGATCTTGTTGGTTGCAGCGTCGAGTTCGATAATATCATCATCCTGCACCAACGCAATCAATCCTCCTTCATATGCTTCAGGCGTAATGTGACCGACAACAAAGCCGTGAGTACCTCCACTAAATCTTCCGTCTGTAATCAATGCGACGCTTTTTCCGAGTCCGGCACCAATGATTGCCGATGTTGGTTTCAACATTTCTGGCATACCGGGTGCGCCTTTGGGGCCGACATACCGTATCACTACAACATCACCTGACTTTATTTTTCCGGAATTAATTCCCGTAATTAATTCAAATTCCCCATCGAATACCCGGGCCGGTCCTAGAAATCGTTCACCTTCTTTTCCGGTTATCTTTGCCACACTTCCCCCTTCGGCAAGGTTACCATACAGGATTTGCAAATGGCCCGTTGCTTTTATCGGATTCTCTATCGGAAGAATTATTCTTTGCTCTTCAAAGTCGAGGTCCGGAGCTGAAGCCAGGTTTTCTGCCAGTGTTTTGCCAGTCACTGTTAAACAATCCCCGTGCAATAAACCTTTTTGTAATAAATATTTCATCACGGCGGGTACTCCGCCATATTGATGTAGATCTTGCATAAGATATTTTCCACTTGGCTTAAAATCCGCCAGCATTGGGATTTTATCACTGATCACTTGAAAATCATCCTGCGTTAACTTTATGTCCACGCTCTTCGCAATTGCTATCAGATGCAATACCGCATTTGTACTTCCACCTAAAACCATGATAACAGTAATTGCATTTTCAAATGCCTTGCGAGTCATGATATCTCTTGGACAAATATTTTTCTCCATCAACAATCGGATTGCTCTGCCGGCTTCTGCGCATTCTCTCCGCTTGTCTTCACTTAAAGCCGGATTCGACGATGAATAAGGCAAACTCATCCCCATTGCTTCGATTGCAGCAGCCATCGTGTTGGCCGTGTACATTCCGCCGCAGGCGCCTGCACCAGGGCAACTGTTCATTACAATTCCCTTAAAATCTTCATCGTTCAATTGCCCCGCGATTTTTTGACCTAATGCCTCGAAAGCAGAAATAATATTCAGGTCTTCTCCCTTATAGCGACCGGCAGCGATTGTTCCCCCATATACCATAATGGACGGCCGATTCAATCTTCCCATTGCCATCACCGACCCTGGCATATTCTTATCGCAGCCCGGAACTGCAATCAAACCATCATAGTATTGAGCGCCGCATACGATTTCTATCGAGTCCGCAATCACATCGCGGCTAACAAGTGAATATCGCATACCATCTGTTCCATTGCTAATACCATCACTTACGCCGATCGTATTAAAAATCAAACCCACCAGCTCATTATCCCACACACTTGTCTTGATAAGTTTGGCCAGATCGTTCAGATGCATGTTGCAGGTGTTGCCATCATAACCCATGCTAACAATACCTACCTGCGCTTTTTTAAGGTCCTCATCTGTTAGTCCTATCCCGTACAACATTGCCTGTGCTGCAGGCTGAGTAACATCCTGTGTAATCGTCTTCGAATATTTATTCAGCTCGTTGTTCATTATATTATTGTGTACTTAGCTATATTACTACTATTGAACTTCGTCCCGGCCGTGGAGGGGCGTCCTGTTCGCTTCTCAGCCAGGATGCAACTAACCAACTGCCAGAAACGGAGTTTCAACCTCATTTGCTCTTGGTTTTCCTATTGGTTCCCCAAAACTTTTCTCAACCACTTTGTTTTTATAATGTTGCTGAATGATTCTTCCTACAGATTCATTCCAGCTCTTCTTATATTTTACTCCGTCTAAAGATTCCCACCCAATCACCTCCGCAGCAGTTCCGCAAAAAAATACTGCATCTGCCTCTTGCAATTCTTCAGTAGTAAACAACCTTTCTTCACAGGTAATATTTAGTTCGTTACAAATTTCAATTACCGTCGCACGGGTAATTCCTGGAAGAATATTTCCAGCGGGAGGTGTGACCAACTTTCCGTTTTTTTCGAAAAATACATTCGCGCCAGGACCTTCTGCTACATATCCATTCATGTCGTTTAAAAGCGCTTCATCATATCCGTTCGCCTTTGCTTCCTGGCTGGCAAGGATTGAGTTTACATAATGACCTGTTGCCTTTGCCTCAATCTTAAAACCCTTCGGATTCGGACGCTGAAAAGATGACGTGCAGACTCTTAATAATTTATCGCCCAGGAACGGCGCCATTTCCCAAACGGCGATGACGATATGTGATTCTGTATTCCTTACAAAACTCATATTGGCCGGAGAGTACACCAAAGGCCGTATGTACGCATCCTGCAAGTTATTTTTAGCAAGCACCTCGTAGGTAGCCTCAATCAATTCTGCGGTTGAGTACCTGAATGGAATATTCATCGCACTTGCCGAGCTCTTCAGCCTGTCATAGTGTTGCACTGCTTTAAAAATCTTCGTTCTACCGTTCTCAGTTTTATAAGAACGAATTCCTTCAAACACACCATACCCATAGTGCAATGATTGCCCGTAGAGATCTGTTTTAACCTCCGACGCTTTCAAATATTCTCCGTCATGAAACAGAATGGTATTCTCGTTATAATAAGTCATAAAGTATTGCTTTTACTCGTTTCCGGACTGATTGCTATCCCAAATATCCTATCATCCTCTGCACCTATCCAAAGATGTTTTTATCATTACATTACTAAACAAAAAAACCCGCCTTTTGGAGGCGGGTCGTATTATCTAAATTCGTTTATACAATTTACCCTCCTCCATGCAGTGCAGGAATAATCACCACGACCACAAGAATGATTGCGGTTATCGAAGTGATACTATTTACGCTGCGTTGTAACATAAAGGAAATTGTATTGCGAATATACTGCCGCCTTTTTTATAAACAAAGAACTTTTTACGGTTTGACTCTCCTGAAAGAAAAAACTGAGAATGTAAGGCTTTATGTCAGCAATCGTCAACCGCATAATTTGTCCTTTAATAAATCCTTTCGCTTTAAATAATCGTTGATTTACTCAACGCGATGTTGCTCTTATTGATCGTTGACGGGATCCTGTTCTCGATAAAATCGCGGATCAGGTCTCCTACTGTTGTCGTCGAATAGCTGTTTACCGCATCGATGTCCTTTGTTACAAAGCCATGAGCCAGTGTCCATTCCACCGCTTTTCTCACCAGGGCCGCTTCCTCGGTCATATTGAAATGATCGAGCATCAGCGCCATCGAAAGAATCGAACCTAGTGGATTGGCAATATCCTTTCCCGCCGCTTGCGGATATGAGCCATGGATTGGTTCAAACAACGCAGACCCATTGCCAATGGATGCGGATGGCAACAGACCCAACGAGCCGCTGATCACGCTCGCTTCATCGCTGATGATATCGCCAAACATATTCTCAGTCAGGATAACATCAAACTGCTTCGGATTAAGAATGATCTGCATGGCAGCATTGTCAACAAACAGAAAATCAACCGCAACGTCTGCATATTGTTTTGCAATCCCCTGCACTACTTTTCTCCACAGACGCGACGTTTCAAGAACATTCGCTTTATCGACCAGTGTCAATTTTTTTCTTCGCTTCTGTGCAGATTGAAAAGCAAGATGTGCAATACGCTCAATTTCGTCCTGTGTGTAAACGCAATCGTCAGAGGCGCGTGTTCCCTCGGGGTTGATCTCTTTTTTTCCGAAATAAATACCGCCAGTCAACTCGCGGAAAATAACAAAATCAACTCCCTCAAGTTGTTTGTTTTTCAGTGGCGACAAATGATGTAAAGAAGGATAGGTGGATACCGGTCGTATATTGGCAAACAATTGTAGTGATTTCCGAAGTTTCAGTAACCCTTGCTCAGGTCTTACCTTCGCCGAGGGATCGTTATCATATTTCGGATGACCGATAGCACCGAATAATATGGCATCGCTTTCCAGGCAAATTTCAACAGTTTCATCAGGAAGAGGATTTCCGGTTTTATCAATCGCATCGGCACCCATCAGGCAAAATGTGTAATTAAACTCATGACCAAATTGCTGCGCAACTGCATCCAACACTTTTATTGACTGATGCGTTACTTCTGGCCCGATCCCGTCCCCTAATATGACTGCAATATTCTTATTCATTTTTTTCGTTTTCATTATCCCTACAAGGGTCTCTGCGCTTCAAACTCTTCTATTTCACTTCGGATACTAAGTAAATAATCAATATCATCATATCCATTCAGCAAACAAGTTTTTTTATAAACGTTAATATCAAAATGTTCCTGTTCGCCAGTAGCTAAAAGAGTAATCGTCTGTTCCTCCAGGTTAACATTCAATTCAGCAGTCGGATCTTTTTCTGCAGCATTGAAGATTGTTTGCAGGAAACTATCAGAAACCTGCACAGGAAGCAAAAAATTGTTGAGCGCATTGCTCTTGAAAATATCAGCGTAAAAACTGCTCACTACCACATCAAATCCGTAATCTTTGATTGCCCAGGCAGCATGTTCCCTACTTGAGCCGCAACCAAAATTTTTTCCTGCAACGAGGATCTTTCCTTTGTACTTCGGATTGTTTAAAACAAAATCATGCTTCGGCTGACTTTCGTTGTTATTAAGATACCGCCAATCACGAAACAAGTTTTTTCCAAATCCATCCCGGCTGGTTGCTTTTAGAAAGCGTGCGGGAATGATTTGATCCGTATCGACGTTTTCGATATTTAGCGGGACAAAACTGCTTTGTATTATGTTTATCGCTTTACTCATTGTGGTCAATCGTGAGTGGTTAATGCTGAGTGCTCGATATGTTCGTCGGCAGATAAATAATCCCTCACGTCTCCAACCTCACCCGTTATTGCTGCTACTGCAGCAGTTAGCGGACTGGCTAAAAGTGTTCTCGCGTTGGGTCCCTGCCTACCTTCGAAATTTCTGTTGGAAGTAGAGATGCAATATTTACCAGCTGGAATTTTGTCTTCATTCATACCTAAACATGCTGAGCAACCGGGTTGCCGGAGTATGAAGCCTGCCTGTTGAAAAACTTTATCGATTCCCTCTTGTTGCGCCTGCGTCTCTACCTGCTTACTGCCAGGAACAACCCAAACCTCCACATTGTCGGCCTTCTTTTTACCTTTTACGAAAGACGCCACCATACGCAAATCTTCGATTCTTGAATTTGTACAGCTTCCGATAAAAACGTAATCAACCTTCTTTCCTTTAATCTTCGTTCCGGGTTGAAGTCCCATATATTGTAGCGACTTCACAAAATGTGGCTTTTCTTTTTCCCCAATCTCTTCCTCGGAAGGAATTTTTCCATTCACACTAATGCCCATACCCGGGTTGGTGCCATAGGTGATCATAGGTTCGATTTCGGCAGCATTGATATTGATTTCCTTGTCAAATTTTGCATCCGCATCTGAATGAAGTTCCTTCCACTGCGTAAGTTTCGGTTCCCATTGATCAGGACCTGGAGCAAACAAACGGCCCTGCATGTATTCAAAAGTGATTTCATCCGGTGCTATCATTCCTCCGCGTGCACCCATTTCAATACTCATATTGCAGATCGTCATGCGGGCTTCCATAGACAACTTCCTGATAGCCGAACCGGCATATTCCACGAAATATCCTGTGGCTCCGCTAGCCGATATTTTTGAGATGATATATAAGATGATATCCTTTGACACTACCCCATTGTTCAATTCTCCATCTATGTTGATCCGCATCACCTTCGGCTTACTTTGAAGCAAACATTGTGTAGCCATCACCATTTCAACCTCACTGGTACCAATGCCAAATGCCACGGCACCGAAAGCGCCATGGGTGCTGGTATGACTGTCTCCGCAAACGATTGTCATACCTGGTTGAGTAATTCCTAACTCAGGACCGATTACATGAACGATTCCCTGAAAAGGGTGACCCAGCCCGTATAATTCTATACCGTGGTTTTTACAATTTTCTATCAATTGCTGTACCTGCTTCCTGGATAATTCGTCCTTTATAGGAAGATGTTGCTGCATAGTAGGCACGTTGTGGTCGGCAGTCGCCACTACCTGCTGTGGGCGAAAAACCTTCATACCCCTTTTTTCCAGACCGCTGAAGGCTTGTGGGGAGGTAACTTCATGAATAAAATGCTTGTCGATATATATCACACTCGGCCCATCAGGTATCGACTTGATGATATGCTTCTCCCAAATTTTATCAAATAATGTTTTGCCCATTCTTTTTTTGTTAAAAAGCGTGGTGCAGACGCACCACGCTAAACTAAAACTAGCTCATGAGAAAATTCACCTATAAAGCAACTATTGCTTCCTGTTGGTAATGGATGGCCATCTCCTTCAGATCGTTATCCTCAACTTCTTTCTTGACATCGGCCACTTTTAAGAATGTTCCGTAAAGAACATCAATATCATTGCGGGTAAATTGATAACCTAACTTAGATAAACGATGAGCCAACGCCGAACGACCACTTCTTGCTGTCAACACAATCTTTGACCCCTCTGCGCCTACTTCCTCCGGATTTATTATCTCATAGGTTTGTGAATCTTTTAAAAACCCATCCTGGTGGATCCCCGATGAATGTGAAAAAGCATTACTACCTACGATGGCCTTATTTGGTTGTACCGGCATGCGCATGATTTCAGAAACATGCCAGCTCACCGGGTTTAAATTTTGCGCTTTAATACCAGTATAACAATTCAATTCCTTATGCTGCTTAAGCACCATCACTACTTCTTCCAAAGAAGTGTTACCTGCCCTTTCACCTAAACCGTTAATGGTACATTCTATTTGCCGTGCTCCACTCATCACTCCGGCAATGCTATTTGCCGTAGCAAGGCCGAGGTCGTTGTGGCAATGGCAGGAGATAATAGCTTTTTCGATGTTCGGTACATTGTTTATCAAAAAAGCTATTTTTTCTCCGTATTGATGTGGCAAGCAATAGCCCGTTGTATCAGGGATATTTACAGTAGTTGCTCCCGCCTTAATAACGGCTTCGATCACCCTGGCTAAATATTCGTTACCTGTTCTTCCCGCGTCTTCAGCGTAAAACTCAACATCATCTGTGAAGTTCCTCGCCCATGTAACACATTGAATCGCTCTGGCAAGTATATCTTCCCTATTTGAATTGAATTTGGATTTAATGTGATAATCGGAAGTGCCAATCCCGGTATGGATCCTAAATCGTTTGGCAGGTTTCAAAGCCGCTGCCGCTACCTCAATATCTTTCTGGACGGCGCGACTTAATCCACAAACAACAGCCTTCGTCATGATCTTTGCAATCTCCTGAACGGAATTAAAATCACCCGGGCTTGAGACTGGAAAACCTGCCTCTATGATATCAACACCCAGTTCCTCAAGCTCTAAAGCCAGCTCCACCTTTTCATTTGAATTCAACTTACATCCGGGCACCTGTTCGCCATCCCGAAGTGTTGTATCAAAAATGAAAATTTTATTCTCCGCCATAGGTATCTGTTAAGATCGATGCAGACTCTTTATCTTTAAAACATTATCAAGCACAACAAAAACATCTGCATTCCCGAAATTATCTTTGTTTATTTACTGATGGAAATCAAAATTGTAATTATTTTACACTATTTACGGGTTGTGGGCAACCTTAAAACCCGCGCCTGTATTGGTTTTTAAAGAATTTTATTTACGATGCCCAACCGGTCTGCAGATACACTGTTCTTATTGATTAAATCACTTGAAAAGTCGGAAAAAAGGAATTTCAAGCTGTATGTTAAAAGAAATTCGGGTGACGAAGACCTCAAAATCGTCCAACTTTTTGATGCGCTGGATAAAATGAATGAATACGATGAAGCGTTATTGTTAAAGAAAACTAAAACCCTAAAAAAACAGCAACTCTCAAACATAAAGGCACATTTATACCGGCAAATACTCTCCAGTCTCAGGTTAATTAAGGAAGAAAATAATATTGACATCCAGTTACACGAACAAATGGACTATGCCCGGATTTTATACAACAAGGGCCTATACCTGCAAAGTCTGAAAGTGCTTGATAAAATGAAGGAAACCGCCAGGGCTCATAACCAGGTGACTTATTTACTTCAGGTTTTATTTTTCGAGAAAAAGATAGAAGCGCTGCATATCACACGAAGTATGCAGGACAGGGCTGACCGCTTAACAAGTGAAGTGGATGAGGTGAACAAGCGTCTTGTGCTCATCAGCAAGCTTTCCAACCTGGCTTTGCAGTTATATAGCTGGTATATCAAGAACGGGCACGCAAGAAACGAAAAAGATGAAAAAGCAATTACCTCTTTTTTTGAAGATCACCTCCCCTCCGATTCCGACTCGGGTAAAGGTTTTTATGAAAAATTATACCTGTATCAAAGCTATTGCTGGTACGCCTTTATCCGCCAGGATTTTTTAATGTATTACCGGTACACTCAAAAATGGGTAGAGTTGTTTGAGAAGGAAAGATTCATGATCAGTGTTGAAACGGCGCATTATATCAAAGGAATGCACAATCTTATTAGCGCTCATTTCGATTTGCAGAACTATAAAAAATTCAATCTGGTTCTGGATGAATTCGAGAGATTTTCAAAATCAAGCCTGGTTGAACAAAATGACAACAATCGCATTCAAACCTTCGTGTATCTCCATATATCGAAGCTGAACAAACATTTTATGGAGGGTACTTTCAGCGAAGGATTGAAACTGGTTCCTCATATCCGTGAAAAGCTAGATGAATATGGCCTGTACCTCGACAGACATCGTGTTTTGGTATTTTATTATAAGATTGCTTCATTATATTTCGGTAGCGGTGACTATGAGACAGCTATAGATTATCTTAATAAGATTATCAATTGGAAGATGGATCTTCGGACAGACCTGCAGTGTTATGCAAGGTTGCTTCACCTGATTGCGCACTATGAACTTGGCAACTATGAACTTCTCGAATATTTGTTCAAGTCAGTTTACCGTTTTATGGGAAAGATGGAAAATCTTAGTGTGGTTGAAGAGGAGATTTTCAAATTTCTCCGCAGATCTTTCAGGATAAGCCCAAGGCAATTGAAACAGGAGTTTGAAACGTTGCTTAGCAAACTAAAAGCCTTGCAAAACAACCGCCTCGAGACTCGCGCCTTTGCGTATTTAGATATTATTTCATGGCTGGAAAGCAAAATCAACAAAGTGCCCGTGCAAGACATTATCAGGCAAAAGTTCTTAAATAATTCCAGGAGAAAGGTAGATATGGAACAATAAAATCTAAAGGCGTGTCACGGCTCAGAGCTATGGCACGCCGCACAATTAATACTTGGTAAGCTCAGGCTTAACTTCGTCGATATATGCCAGGATGCCTCCTTTGAGATTGTATAGATTATCAAATCCATATTTCTCTTCCAGTTCACGAACAGCCTTTGCACTTCGGCCACCCATTTTACAATGCAATACAACTTTCCTATCCTTGTCAATCCTATCGGCGTTCGTTGACACGGTTGCTAATGGTATCAGCTCACCTCCCAGGTTGACGATGTCATACTCGTGAGGTTCGCGTACATCAATCAACTGAAATTTTTCGCCTCTCACCTGCCAATCGTACAAATCCTTTACAGAGATTTCCTTGATCGGTTTCTCAACCGTTTTCATTCCGCAGAATTGTTCGTAATCGATTAGCTCTTTTATCGTTGGATTTTTGCCACTAATTGGATTATCGTCGCGTCTCGATATTTTAAAAGTCCTGGTTTCGAAGTTAAGTGCGTCAAAAATAAAAAAACGGCCCGACAAAGTTTCCCCTACACCGGTGATCACCTTTATCACTTCAGATGCCTGCATGCTTCCTATGATTCCAGGTAACACTCCCAACACGCCACCTTCTGCGCAACTGGGCACCAGCCCGGGAGGAGGTGGGGTCGGGTACAGGTCGCGGTAATTGGGACCCGCTTCCCCTTTTGCATTTCGGTAATTAAATACGGATACCTGTCCTTCAAATTGAAAGATGGATGCATATACATTGGGTTTTCCAGTCAAAATACAGGCATCATTTACGAGGTAACGTGTGGGAAAGTTGTCAGTACCATCTGCTACCACATGGTATTCTTTAATAACATCCAACGCATTCTTTGAGGTCAGTTGCTCATTGTACAGTTGAATCTTTATATGGGGATTCAACGCGAGCAATCTTTCCCTCGCGGCCTCCACTTTTGGAGCACCAATAGATTCTACTCCAAATAATATCTGCCGTTGGAGATTGCTATCATCAACAACATCAAAATCAATAATACCAAGGGTTCCCACACCTGCAGCTGCGAGATATAACAACACCGGACTTCCCAAACCACCGGAACCTACCACCAGTACCTTTGCAGCCTTCAGTTTCCGTTGTGATTCCAATCCAAATTCAGGTATGATGATATGCCTGTTGTAACGTGCCAGTTCTTCCCTGGAAAATTGTATTTCTGAGTAACTCATATTCTTGTTTTAAGCATTTTCAAATTTTCAAATCTTCAAATTACCCCCTGCTATAGCCGGTACAATACTAATTAGCGTGTCAGTTTTGACAGACGTTTTCTCTTGCTGTAGATCCCTGATGTCGCTTTCGCCTACAAAGATGTTGATGAAGGAGCGAATCTGCCCTTTCTCATCCAGCAAGTGCTTTTTAAGGTCAGGGAAATTGACAGTGAGTTCATTCACTGTTTCTTCAATTGTGCCTGCATGAATATCAATCTTAGCGGTATTATTAGTAAACTTTCTTAAAGGAGTAGGAATAATAACTGTTGCCATGTACTTTTTTTTATTGATTTTGGAATATGCCGGTGTCTATTTCTTCTTCTTCAAATTGGAAGCTATCGTTTAGTCTCCAGGACCGCATATGAGTCGTTTGGTTACTCAACACGGAAATGATGATATAGGAAAAATATGGCTGGGCTGCTACTCTATCATGCTCCGATGGAATTGCTGGATGATTAGGATGGGAGTGATACACTCCAAGAAATTGCAATTCTTTCTCCAGGGCATATTGCTCACCCTTCAGATAATCTTTAGCGGATATTTCGAACCGTCTACGTTTATCTCCTTCTTTCGCGTTATTCACGACAAGTACGTCGGTAATCTTTCTATTTCCTAAACCGTCTTCTTCCCCGAAAAAAAAACCGCAACACTCATCGGGAAAACTGTTTAACCCATCCTTGTTCATGAGCTCCCTTGCGCTGGAATCAATCGATATCATCGTATTATTTTTTTTACTACTTCACTATACTTATCTGCATTGTCAGGAAATACCGTTACGATGACCCCTTCTTCTATTCCTTCCGCCACCCTAATGGCCCCCGCCAAATTCGCCGCACTGGAAGGACTCAACAACAAGCCCTCCTTTTCGTAAGCCTCTTTCATGATCGAATATGCTTCTTCGGTGCTTACTTCACGATTTTCGTCAGCAATGCTACTGTCGTAAATCGTTGGGACCACGGCTGTTTCAAGGTGTTTCCAACCTTCCAGGCCATGCAAAGCTGAATCTGGTTGAAGGGAAATGAGTTGAATTGAAGGATAAATTTCCCTCAGTCGCCTTCCGGTTCCAACAAATGTTCCTGTGGTGCCAAGGCCCGCAACGAAATGAGTAAGGCTCGGCAACGCGTCAGCTATTTCCAATCCTGTTGAATGATAATGAGCTTTCCAATTATTATCATTTTTGTATTGATCAGCGTAGAAATATTTACCAGGATTTTCGAATGCCAACCTCCCTGCTTCGTGCTGCGCTCCGTCTGTGCCTTCAAATTTCGATGTGTAAATGATATTGGTGCCCAGGGAATGTAAGATTTCCTTTCTTTCCCTGGAAGCGTTTTCAGGAAGGCAAAGTGTAACCGGAATGTTGAGAAGCTTACCAATGGTAGCATAAGCGATTCCGGTATTGCCGCTTGTGGCATCCAGCAGAGCTTTCTTTCCGCCGAGTTTACCCTCTTCTATGGCAGCACGGAATATGTTAAATGCGGCTCTCGCCTTCACACTTTCCGATAATTGATGCCACTCCATCTTTGCGTGAATTGTCACACCGGGTTTCTTAAAGATATCTCTAACAGTATACAACGGCGTATTTCCTACCTGCTTGCCTGCTGATCTTAGCTTTTCGAGTAAACGTTTATCATGATATGTTTGCGTTAGTATAGACATCTGGCTTTTACATTAAAAAAGCTCCACTTTTGGTGGAGCTTGAATATTGTTACAAAGTATATCCAATATAAAATGTCATCCTCCACCGTTAAGCACTAAATGCTTACAACAGCAACAACAACAATTTGTATTTAATAAAAAAATCATTACGGACCAACCTTGAACTACAAATATAAAAGCATTTAGGCATACATTCCTACAAAACGAATGGACTATTTTGTTAAAGATGTTTTGAAGCAACTTGTGAGCTAATAGCTTTTACGAATTTCGAAAGGACTAAATGATAATCCAACTTCTCATTTTTCCGCACCTATAGATCTTCAAGTCTTAATTATTCCAGGTTTGCAACGATGCCGGATGATAACACCCATATCATTAAATGATAGATCATCTGTTCAGACATGAATGCGTTACGCTTCTAGCTGTTCTAACCAATTCTTTAGGACTGGAAAACCTCGAACTCGCGGAAGATGTAGTTCAAGACTCGCTGATAGAAGCAATAAAAAACTGGCCTTATAGCGGCGTGCCAGGTAATGCTTCTACCTGGTTGTATAAGGTTGCAAAAAATAAGGCAATCAATATATTAAATCGAGAAAACATATAGAAAGAATGGGTGGCAGATGCGACTCATTTTTTAGAGCATTCCCCAATTTTTAGAACATCCGGCTGGGCTTTAATATACCTGAATATACCTGAGATCGCGCACGTTTTTCTTGTGTCTGCAGAAACGACTAATACTAACGGTACTTTGCCGGATCCGTACTGATTGGGATCATCGCGAAAAGCTGGTGTGTTGAACTATTTGATGATTTATTGCTTATACAGATCACCGTTAAGATATTTCAATCCTGAATCAGGTATGATCGTTACGATCTTTTTTCCAGAACCGATTTTCCTTGCTCGTTGGATAGCAGCATAGACGTTAGCTCCTCCTGTAGTTCCACCGAAAATCCCTTCCTGCCGCGCAAGCGTTCTGGCCGTTTCATAAGCGTCTTCATCAGACACTTGCATGATCTCGTCTGCAAGGTCCAGTCGGCAAATCGATGGAACAAACCCAGATCCGATTCCCTCCAGTTTGTGTTTGCCCGAAACGTCACCTCCCGACAGAGCCCGGACGTATAACGGTTCTATAGGAATACAACGAATTCCAGGAATCTCCTGTTTAAACAATTCTGCATTCCCAGAGAAACTCCCGCCTGTTCCTACCCCCATAATGAATTCTTCAATATTTTTTCCGAGAACATCTATGATCTCTCTTGCCATCTTATGATATGCATTCCTGTTGTCGACATTGTTAAATTGGTCGGTCCAGAAAGTGTTTGGCTCGTTACTTAGTTCTTTTGCCCGCGCAATCATAGAGTCAATGAGCTTAGCGGTTATTTTACCTCCTTCGCTAGGAACTATTTCAAGCCTCGCGCCAAACGCCCGCATCGTTTGAAGCTTTTCCGCGGCAAATGCATCCGAAGACACAAACACCGCCCGATAACCTTTCGTTGCGCAGACCATCGCAAGAGAGCTCCCTGTGCTGCCACCCGTATAATCAACGACGGTGCCACCAGGTTTAAGATCACCTCTTTTCTCCGCGCCTTCTATCATTGAAAAGGCCATACGGTCTTTCATACTTCCTGTAGGATTGGCACCCTCATATTTTACATATATTTCGGCAGAACCAGGTTCAGACAACTTTTCAAGCTTTATTAATGGAGTGTTTCCAATTGCTTTCATGCACGTAAATTATAGAAATAGTCATCAATATTTCATTTCATGCCTTTCTAAAATATGAATTTGACGTTTAACTTTTTCCGACTATTTTTGCCGTCCCGAAAAAGAGACGGAGAGGTGCCTGAGTGGCCGAAAGGAACGGTTTGCTAAACCGTCGTACGGGTTAAACTGTACCGAGGGTTCGAATCCCTCCCTCTCCGCAAGTTATTTAGTCTATATTTACACAAAACGGGAAGTAGCGCAGGCCGGTAGCGCACCTGGTTTGGGACCAGGGGGTCGCAGGTTCGAATCCTGTCTTCCCGACTGAATTGGACAAGGTGGCTTGAATGCCACTTTGTTTATTTATATCAGTCCCGGAAATGCTGTTGAGGCTTGTATTTAAGGTAAAGACCAGGTTTACTTTTTCGGTTCTAAATGCTTCATCTCCATGTTATACACAATTCTTTAGGGAATATCAATTGTAATTTTCTTTGTTCTTTATTCGCCCAAATCCGATCGGTAGCTTAATCCTTATTAACAAGCAATATTCCCGTTCTGAAAAACCTTCACCTGTTGCCAATTCTTGCCAGCAGATTGATCAACTCTTTCATTTTATGCTTTTGTAAATTGCTTACGACATCAATGATCTCGTTTTGTAACTCTTTGTCGGCATTTTCTTGGGACAGCTTTTTGAATTTCTTTTTTACGTCGTTCCAGGACATTGGTTTGGTATGGAAGCCATAATAATCTTCTTTTTCGAGAACATATTCTTTTCCGTTTTTCAAACGGATCTTCAGTTCGCCCATTAGTTTGTCAGGATAGGCCTTTGTATAAGGATCGACCATCCCAATAACTTTCTTTGGCTCATGTATAGGGAATTTAGTATGTACCTTAACTTTTTTCAGCAATTGTTGCACGTCAGGTCTGTTGATCCTTTTTTCAAGAAACTGTTCAGGATATAGCTGGTCATCAAGTAAGACGGCGGCAATCACATAAGGCAGGCTATGATCAGCCTGTTCTTTTGAGAAAACTGTTGTTCTCTCTCCATATTCACCGCCTCCAACAATATGATATGTTGTAAGAAATGTGGCGGCGTCAATTTTTTCGATAGCCATGGGATCGATATTGTGTTTTGTTTTCAATTCAAGTGCAGCTTCTATCAGCGATTGCGTATGAACTTCCGCATTATAAATTTTGAGCACGCATTTCGGTATCAGGTCAAAATTGTCCTCGTTCCAATTGTATTTCAGTTTCATTCCGATTTCTTTCTCAAAACCTTTCTCGCCCTCAAAAAGCTGTGTAGGACCAGTGACACCTTCTTTTGCCATTAAAACGATATTCATGCAATTCAATGCAATTAAAGAAGACATCAGGCCTTTCCATTCGCGGGTATATGATGCTCTGCAGGTGACCAAAGGGTTCATAGAGCCGCACGCAATTCCTAATGCATTCGCGGATTGGGTTTCGGATAAACCGAACATACGGCAAAGAGCAGCCGTAAGGGAATAAACCAATAATAAAGTATGGTCGAACCCCTTTATCATAACAGGAATTTCTTCTACCAGCCGGCATTCGATTTCATAGCCGACCGCCATACCCAACAAAAATTCCTCTCCACTGGCATTTGTCATTTGAGCTGCCACTAGTAATGGGCCAATATTATCGCTGGGATGGCAGGTGGCTTCTTTGCCTAGGTAGTTGTCCATAAAATCCGGGTACCGGATCAATGCTGTATAATATTGAGCAGCTCTGTCGAAGGGCATTTTCCCAGCACCAGGCACAGGACATTTACCACCTGCAGAAAGCTCAGTGATGTAACTCGACAATTTTTGAATGGTAGGACGATTTACAGCGTCAGCTATCGAGCCGATTGAATCAAGCAGGTGTTTTTTAAGTTGATCAATAGTTTTAGGCTTGAGGTCTTTATAGTTCCGGGAAAGTGCAAATTTGGCGATCTGATAGGTTTGTGGATTATTTTCAGCCATAGGAGTTGTTTTATCACTACCCTAAAACTCCATGCCACCGCATGGGAAGCTTGCCAGGTTAACAAAGTTGATCAGCCCGGCATATACCGAGAATAAATGGATCCAAACCAAAGATGATATCTATTGCCTTTCCAGGCATCGTGAAAGCTTCTATTCACAATACTACAGTATGGATTTTCAGCAATTCATTAAATGCAATTCAGTTGCACAGTTATCTGGGGTGTTTCTTATTGCCCCATAAAGTCTGTTATTGCTCGCAAATCCTGTATGAAAAGGTTCGAACCCTGTCCAGTCTTCCCGACTAAACAGGACAAGGTGGCTTTTTGCCACCTTGTTTTTTTATGTCATCCTCTGAAACGCTGTTCAGGTCTGCGTTTAGCTGAAACACCAGATTTACTTTCCCGGTTCGAAATGCCTCTGTTTTGGTGCAATAGAAAATTCCGTCGGGAAATATCAGTTTTTGAAATTTTTCTTTTTCTTTAGGGGCGCTGGAACTCTATGTGGTAGTGAGTTTGGACGAAAATGGAGCAACCGTTTTCAGGTAGTTTTCCAGGTTCGAACTGGTCACTGCCGTATTTCTCAAAGTGGAGAGGATTTCGGCCTTTTCCTCGGCAAACTTAGCCATGAATTTTTCATAGGTTTCTTTGGCCGTTTCACCACTTACAAAGTATTTTTCTTCCACTGTATCTATCTTTTCTGCAGCTCATTCACAGAGCTTTTGACTTCCTGTTCATGGTTCTTATTGGGTTCATTAAGGCTGTCAAAGGAATCGACAATTTCATCGAGCACATCATCTAAAAACATATCCTTGAATAAGTAACCGAGGAATTGCTCATTGACCTTTTAGCACTTTTATTGGCGCAACAAGCCTTTTTCCGGCACTTGTAATACCACAG
>DAINQQ010000076.1:0-23640 GCA_036742645.1 Flavitalea sp. | reverse complement strand
AACATCTGCCTGTCCATATAATTTAATAAAGCCACAACCCACAATAACCCAACTAAGATCCAGGGATAGTTCTTCGAATATTTGGTCATTCTGGGTGTTGTTGAGTGATCTGTTTGTGTGTTCGTTGTACTAATATCAATTACTGGTTACGTTATTGATGATTTATAGTGCATATTGTGAAGGATCGATAGTGTCCGTCCTTCACTGGTTCGATTGCGCTCACCATGGTGATCTTACGGACAAAATTCGTGGCGTTCGCACACCGGCTCTTATTTCTCCGGATGGTATTATTAAATCTTCTCCCCACTTTACTGCCGTTGTGGTAACGGGTGTCTCAAAAGGTATTGAGTCGATTGCCTTCCACTCATCATTGATGGTGTTATACAACAACACTTCGTGGCTGAAACCAGGGTGAGAAGATTGCAATTGAATTTTTTTTTGAATTAACAGCTGTTTTATCGGTTCACTTTCTTCTTTATTGATGGCCGCGATACAGGTTTCTACTTCGCGAAAAATTTCTCCCTGGTCACCTCCAAACAACAATAAATGATTTGACCCGGCAGCAATACCTGTACCGGCACTTAAATTATATGGAAGAGATTTTTTCTGACTCCAGTTTTTTTCCTGCAGGTTAAACTCATACACCGTGTTATACAAGCTACTGATGCCGCTTTTATTTTTCTTACGTCCCCCGACAAGGTAAATGCAACTACTGACACCGTTCGATTGCGTCAGAAGGACCGCATGAGATACCGGTTTTGGCACAACGGGTAATTGGGTCCACCCGGAAGATGGGTTCTTCAAATCAAGACAATAAAACCCATCAAGTACGCCCGACAACGTTTCACCGCCTGCGATATAAACTTTGTTTCTATCCACGGTGGCCATAGCATTCGTAATGGCAATCGGAAGATCAGGCAGGGAATTAAGAATAATGCTAGAGTCGTGGTCATCCCATTTTATCAACCATGCCCTGGCGGAAATACCATGCTCACTTTCTCCTCCTGCGTAAAATATTCCATGTGTAGTGGAGCAGTTTGCCGAATAAGCAATTGTCGAGGGCAACTTGAAAGATTTTTTAGTAAGCACCATACCCGAACTATTCCTTGTATAAATGAATATATCATCATAATATTTTTTCTTTCCGTTCATCCAGGGCATGCTGTCGGGAAAGTTTGCACCGCCTGCTACAATTAAAACGTTATTGTGTACGCCAGCAACAGGGCCTGCAAATCCCAGTGGATGTTGTTGACCGGGAGACGAAGGCAATTTGCCTGCTATTTTCCAATCAAGAGTGTACGCGGCAGGTTTTTGCGAGCAGGAAAGAAGATGTGAAGTCATGAATAGAACAAATGAAAGAGTCGTTAAACGGTACATGCATTTATACATTGGCCGGCATTGGCACGCGTGATGAAAAGTTGCTGAAGTTTACATGCTCAACATCTTTCTTAAACTGCTCAAATTGTTCGGGCGACATATTCCTTACTGGCAGGCGAAACTCACCGCAATCCAGTCCTATTAATTTCATGTACGCTTTACCAGTAGCGATACCGCCATATTTCCCAAGAAGCCTTATCATGT
Organism: Flavitalea sp.; assembly: GCA_036742645.1. Classification (GTDB taxonomy): domain Bacteria; phylum Bacteroidota; class Bacteroidia; order Chitinophagales; family Chitinophagaceae; genus Flavitalea. Next base: position 22,059 of record DAINQQ010000076.1, on the reverse strand, counting down.
CTATCGATGATTGCTGTAAGGCCTGGGCTGTCGCGAGGTCCCCATCATTGAAAGCATTTATCAGTTTGTAATATAAAGGTGCCGCGTAATTAAATGTACTTCCGACCGCGCCCTTAGCACCAACTGCCAACGCTGGCAGCATGTTTTCGTCACGTCCCCAGAGCATATCATACTTTCCGTTACTAAAATGTGCACAGGACAGGAAATCCATAAAGTCCTCATGCGTATATTTTATTCCCGCAAAATTCGGAATCTTACCATCAACAAAATTCAGGAGATCATACATCGCAAACGCAACGCCAGTGAGAACTGGTATATGATAATAATAGAAGGGCATGTCAGGTACTGTCGATGCCACTTCGATACAAACCTTGCCCAGCATTTCAACATTTGCAGGTTCGAAGTAAAATGGAGCGGTGAAAGATACCGCATACAAGCCGATTGCTTTTGCATGCTTCGCCAATTCCTTACAATCTGTAATGCTTGTACCTCCTAATAAGGTCATCACCTTAAAATCGTGATCGCTATTAGAACAAGCAGCCCACGCCTCTGCGACCGCCATCTTCTCCCTGGTTGTCATGGAAACTCCTTCCCCGGTAGAACCGCAGATAAAGGCGCCTGTAATATCATTTGCCTTTAGCATCTCATAATATTTCGGTATCATTTGCAAATTCAATGAACCGTCTTTATGCATGGGTGTAAAAGGAGCTGCAATCAGACCTTTTAAATGCTGTACTTTCATAATTTCTCTTTTTGTCATGGAATAACATTTCAAAATATCAACGCTATGTATTTCGTGATTTTGAATCTGCAAGCTCATTACCTTTCAGGCAATACGCGATATGACTGACGGTATGTTATTCCCTTTGGAAAAATTACATAAACCGCTTAGTAATTCAAAACCATATTCAATCAGGGCAATTTAGAACTTCGGATACCCGGGGTTTTGCTCAAGGGCTCTATTATTCGTTAGAGAATTCCGGTCTATCGGCCAAAGAAGCTTGTATGATTCAGAAGGAAGAACAGTTGTATTTGCATACACAAAGCTATCTCCCATTCTTCTAAGATCGTACCATCGTTTTCCTTCGAAAATGAACTCGAAAAAACGCTCTTGTAAAAGCGACTCTTTTGGCTTTGCGTCAATGGCTTGGTTCGGGTACCCGTGCACGGCAGCGACATAATTCGCACCGTATGCTCTTTGTCTAACGAGGTTTATTTCAGTAGCCGCACTTTCACCCAGTATTAGTTTTGCTTCGGCCAGGAGCAATAGCAGATCCGAGTAGCGATAGATGGGAAAGTCATTCGTAAATTGCCTGACTCCGGCATTCTGTTCGCCTTCGTATTTCTTAACAAAAGCTCCTGCTATACGATAAGTTGTACCTACCAGAGAATATGCTGGTTGGATGGAAGCCCACTTCCTGCTGTCTTTATCATCAAATCTCCTGAACGTAGCGATCTTTATAGGAGCCCGAAGCAATCCACCCCAATTATCCGCGGTTACATTAAATTTCCGGTTGTTCAATGAATCGTAATAATTCGCGATTAGACCTGTTTGCGGGAAGAAGGTCGAAGCAAACGGAAGCGTTGATTCATCCAATTTATAACGTATCGCGAAAATAATTTCATTGTTTCCTTTATTATTAGATGTAAAAACACTGGTGTACGAATTTAAGAGGGCTAATCCAGGAACATTCGTCTGGATATCTACCAGCGCATTCTTTGAAGTTGTTGCGTCAGCATTTGCCCCCCCTCTATAACTGGTCCACAAATAAACTTCTGCTTTCAACATCAGCGTTGCGGCTTTTGACCAGAATGATTTTGTATTCCTGAAAGAATAGTTTGTGCCGAAATTAGCCAATGACGTTTCTATGTCATCCTTGATAAGTTTCATCACGTCGGCCTCGGCAGACGCGGCTTTCGACAAATTAGAAACGTCGATTGATGTGGTAGGCTCTGTTTGTATGATCACCTTACCCCAGGACCTAAGCATCTGGAAATAATAGAAAGCACGCATTCCGTAAGCGATACCCAGGTAATAGGGTTTGTTCGCGTCGGTAGTTGTGATTGTGTTCAATTTGCTGATGAGCAAATTGACCTGGTTAATATTTGAATAGAAGCCACCGAAGTTCGCAACGCCGGGAGCATCCATATCCAGGTTGTTCAACCACAAACGTTCAGTACCCTGAGTTGCTTCACCGGTAAAAGCGGAGCTTGATCCTGGATCCGTTCCGAAAATGTCAGCGCGCATCTCACCGAGGTGCTGAAATTGAAAAGTGTGTGTCCTGAATCGCGCATGCAGGCCGGTTACAAATGCATCCACCTGTTCGGGCGTCTCCCAAAAATTGGCATCACTGATGCTACTGACTGGTGTAAGATCCAGTTTCTTGCTACAGGCGCTTAACAACAACAATATGCTCAGACTCAAAAAAATATTCTTCTTCATATTAATTCGTTTGGAGTTTTAGAAAGTTACCTGCACGCCTAGTACAAATGATTTAGGAGTTGGATAGGTTCCCGCGTATACACCTGTAACGGTGCTTGTTCCGGGAACTACAGGTGGCTCGGGAGTTGGGCCACTAAAATTTGTAATGTAAAGCAGGTTGTTGGCACTTACATATATTCTGGATTGCGAAAGAATTTTGGTCTTACTTAAAATGTTTTTTGGAAGATCATAAGAAAGGGTCAGCTCCCTTAGAGCAACGTAATCGCCCTTCTCATAGAACCGTGAATTGTTGCTATTCAGAACGGATCCTGCGTTGTTACTCCTTGTATAATTTTTCTTTCCGAGCGGAGCAGCTACCTGATCGGCATAATACACTTTGGGTATATCCGAATTTCTGTTTGTGGGTGACCACGCGCTCTCCTGTAGATCGAAGTAATTAAATGTGCCCTGGTAATTACCCTGTGTTCTTGCTGCAAGATCATTATAAATCGTATGTCCAACTGCAAATTCAAATCTCGAATAAAGTGTGATGTTTTTGAAAGTTAAGTTTGTCGAAAATCCGCCTGTCCACTTTGGATAAATATTTCCCATATACACCTGGTCTCTTGAATCGATTGTATCATTCTTGTCAACGTCGAGCCAGTTCACGTCACCGGCTGTAATCTTTCCTGTACCATAATTCACATTTGGTCCTCCGATCTGGGCTACAAGATCTTTTCTTGTTGCAGCAGTTTTTAATACTTCGTCATCATCCTGAAATATAGATACCTGTTGGAAGGCATAGATATCTCCCAGGGTTCCTCCTTCCTGCAAACCACCCACCCATATTACTTTTCCTGTTTTCGGATCAAATACCTGCAGACCTCCCTGCCGATTGTTTTCGTTGCCATTAAATGGCAATTGCAGTATTTCATTTTTTACAAATGAAGCATTACCACTAATATCGAATTTCAATCCGTTTGGCTGATTAATGATATTCGCATTGACTGTAAATTCGTACCCCGTGTTCTGATATGTTCCAAGGTTTGTCCTGATTGAACTGAAACCTGTGTAGCTTGGAAGTTGCAAATTAGTCAACAGATCACTTGTCTTTCGGTTATAGTAATCAAAGATGACAGTCACTCTGTTTTTTAACAATCCCACATCAACACCGACATCGATGGTTTTACTTTTCTCCCATCTCAGGTCGCTGTTAATGATACCGGTGTTCAGAAAACCTGCGTTTCCATTATATAAACCCTGGTTTCCATAACCGCCCTGCACTTCATAGCGTCCCAGGCCGGCAACGTTTCCATTCTCTCCATAGCTAACTCTTGGTTTTAGACTCGAAATATATTTATCGATGCCGAGGTTTTGGTAAAAAGCTTCATTGTGTATATTCCATCCGGCAGACATGCCAGGGAAAAAGCCTTTCCTGTTTTCTTCTGCAAGACTCGAAACAGCATCCTGCCTGAAAACGGCTGTTAACAGGTATCGTTGAGCGAAATCATAGTTTAGCCTTCCAAATGCAGATATGATTCGGTATTCTGATTTGGTAGTGAAGTTGTCGCCTGCTGCAAATGTTGTTGCGGCGTTTACTGTAGGTATGTCATCAGTTGGCGCGTTCGTTCCCGCGACCTGCATATCGAATGCCTTGGTTCCATAATACTCGGCACCCAGCATCGGATTTATTGTATGTTTTTCAGCAAATTCTTTTGAATAATTTATGATTGCATTAAACTGCTGTTGGAATTCTCTTGAGAACGATGAGGAAGAGGGCCTGCTGGTATTATTAAAAGACGGGGGATTGGCAAATACATTAGTGTACAATTGTGTCGCTCTCTGGAAAGATTGGTTCAATCCTTCAAAGAGATATGCATTGCCTGTCGCTTTAATATATAAATCCGGAAGCAGATCCCATTTGACTGAAGCGTTCACGGTGACTCTATTCACTTCATTATTTCTGTCGACTTTACCCAACCAGTAAAGGGGATTCCCGTCGCTGATGCTGTTGCCTGGATTTGGTTTCGTTTTTGCGGAATCGACCCATGGATTGAAAGTTGGCCAGATCGCCATGCTTCTGTATAATGTATTAACATCACCGCCAATCGTTCCTAATTGTGAAGAAGTGGAAAGTGTTACCCCGGTGCTTACTTCAATATTCGGTTTTACTTTGTATGAACCATTGATAGTTCCGGAGAAACGGTTGTATTCAGAGCCGACGATAATGCCATCTTCTTTGTAATAATCGAAGCTGGCAAAGTATTTTCCTTTGTCGTTTCCACCTGTAACATTTATATAATGGTCTTGTGAACGTGTATTTTTAAAAACAAGATCTTTTATTTCACCACCATGATCCGTGAAGATTATTGTTCCGCCGTATGGATCTGACACAGTATCCCAACCTTGCCCAAGCAAGTTCTGTGTTGACGCATTATACGTTCTGATATCGAAACTTGCCAGGTCAGCAGCACTTGTCAACAACCCATATCCGCGTGATGAATTTACTTGTGCCAGTGTTCTTCCTGAATTTAGATTTCCTAAACGGTTGTAGTAAATAAACTTTTTCGCGTCAAAATAGTTGTATCCTTCCCTTTCAGCATTGTAACCGGCGATGAATTTGTAGGATATTTTCGCAGCGCCCGCCTTTCCTTGTTTTGTAGTGATCAGTATCACGCCATTGTTCGCCCTTGCTCCGTAGATGGCTGTTGCCGCTGCGTCTTTCAGCAATTCGAGAGACGCGACATCTTCTGATGCGATATCATTGAATGACCGGATAACTCCGTCAACCACAACAAGTGGTGCTCCCGGATTATTGATAGATGCTCCGCCTCTCAACAAAATAACGGGTGCTGCTCCCGGTTGTCCGGTTGGGTTAATTACCTGCAAACCTGATAACGTTCCCTGTAAAGCACTACCAAGGTTTGACCGTGGGGCATTTTTCAACACGTCCTGGTCGAGTTTCGCGATTGCGCTTGTAACATTCCTTCTTGATTGTGTTCCGTAACCGACTACGACTACCTCGCCGAGCTTCATCGCATCTTGTTGCATTGTGATAGAAAGTGATGAAGAATTACCGACTGCTATTTCCTGGGCGGCGAAGCCCGTTGAACTGATTTGCAGTACATCACCCGGGGCTGCGTCAAGTGTAAAATCACCGTTCGCGTCGGTCTGTATTCCGCCCGATTTTCCCTTGACGATGATGCTTACACCAATCAGAGGCTTGCCATCTTCTTCCGATACGATTTTACCGGAAATTTTTTTTGTTTGAGAGAAGGCCGAAATAGCCAACAGTATAAACCCGAAGGCAAAACATATGTTTAGATAGGCAGCTTTCATGAAAACAATTTTACATTTATGTATTATGTATAACATAATAAAGATGCTAGGTTTTTGGGTATCCGCCAAATATTTTTTTCTTTATCTGTTAAAATATTTGTTATCAATATTATATGGAACCATTTCTTTTTGTACTTTCACATCTAGTGATTGCAATCTTTATTAAGTTATACATGTTATGAACCTCGCGGCACTCAAAGACAACCTCAAATCGGTCGATACCAGTTCTCTTGTAGACCGGGTTGAGGCGAACCTGGTTGAATTATTACAACAACGTAAGCTCAAAGTGGGCGACTCGATACCCAAGGAACTCGAACTCGCAGGAACTCTCGGTGTTAGCCGGACAGTTATTCGGGAAGCGTTACTCCGACTGAGAGTGATGGGATTGATAGAATCGAAAAAGAAAAAAGGTGCGGTAATTACAAGTCCAGATCTCTTTGGCATTATGGGAAAGAGTATGAATCCTCATATCCTCGACCAGGAAACCCTTAAGGAGATTTTTGAGATTCGTTTGGTACTTGAAATTGGGATGGCTGATCTTATCTTTTTTCGGATAACCAAAGAAGATATAGAGGAATTAAAAGCGATTGTCAGCAACGAACCGCCCATTACGCAATACCATCTTTTTAATATTGAACATGAAATCGCCTTTCATGGTAAGCTATATGAGATCACGGGCAATGAGACTATGAAAAAATTCCAAAAGCTGTTATTGCCAGTCTTCGATTATGTACACAACAGCGGTCTTCTGAAAAAACAGCCCATGCTTAAAACCTTCGTATCGCACAAAGGACTGGTAGATATTCTTGAAAACGGATCTCCGGAATTGTTCAGAAACGGTATGCGCAATCACCTGGAAAATCATTTTGCACGATTATTTGGATAGACTTACAAAAGCAAATTTAAAAATTTGAAGATTTAGAAAGCAAGAATCCCGTAGGATTCAGTATCGGTAGAACAGTAACCAGGACGAAACAATCACGTAGGCCAATGTCATTAAGTTAAGAATACAATGCTCAAGGATTTTTCGCCAAATTTATTTCTTCGTGTACATTATGCCTTCCTTCGTGTTCTTCGTGAACCCGTTGTTGCAATCAAGGCGGTTCACAACGGACACGAATTAAAGCGGCACAAAGTAGTACACGAAGCAGAGGCCAAACAAAAAATCCTTAACCTTAATGACATTGCCCGTAGGGATTGAATCTCTTCTTTTCAACGGTCCGATCAAAAACTCCGCGCATCCTTTGCACCTTTTCCATCTGTATAAAATTTCCATTTTGTTTTATAATCTTCGGTCAGCGGCTGGTTTGTTAGTATCGCTCTTATCATTTCAACCGGCATGGCGTTTAAATGCATGATGGCATCATGATATTGTTTGTAGCTCATCTTGCCACTATCGACCAATTCCTTCTTTAATGCATAAAATTGTCTTCCTCCCGTGAGATAGGCCAATTGATACAAAGGCGGATATCTTCCTACAAACGAACGTCGTACTTCACCCTCTGCGTTAGCACGTTCATGCCCTACCCTGTCTGCCAGAAAATCGATACATTGTTGCGGTGTCCATTTACCCATATGATAATTCAATGAAAAAATAATTCTCGCGCAACGATGCATATGCCAGAACAACATTCCGATTCTATCTTCGGGACCTTGGGGAAAATTGAGATCCCACAATAATAGTTCCCAGTACAGAGCCCAGCCTTCTGTCCAGAATGGTGTACCAAAATTCCGGTAGGTCCGATACCTGCTGTTCATAAATGCCTGGAGGCTATGCCCGGGGATAAGTTCATGATGGACCGTTGCCCGCGAGAAATGCGGATTGTTTCCCCGCATACTCATTAATCGATCATCTTCACTCATGGTATTCGTTGGATAAGAAATGCTGATATCCGCACCGCCCGTAAAAAATGGATTTACCAATTGACGCTCGGGCGTCATCATAATCATTCCCCATGTTTCTTCAGCCAATGAGGGAATCGTAATAAGGTCTTTCTTTTTTATAAAATCAATTGACTCGTTATAGAGTTTTAAAATAGCCTCAGGCTGCTTACCTGCAGGGACATACGTATTTTTCACCTTCTCCAGGGCAGCCTTCCAGTCATTACCAAATCCCATTTCCTTAGAAGCTTTTAACATCTCCGCATCACACCAGGCAAATTCCCTGTTTGCGATCTCAATCAAATCCTCCGGCGTATATGGGATCATTTCATGATTCAGCTGCGAAACTAATTCTTCCCTTCCAACAGGCTGACCAACAATACCGCTTTTATCAGATGGAGTTGTGTCGACTTTAGATTTAAAAGCAGTTGCATAACCTGTCAATGCCACATCAAGTGCCTGGTATGTTTTCGGCACCCACCAGGTAAACAAGGGATCATAACCGTTGTAGAACTCGTAAGTATTGGTGATGGTTTGCTTTAAATTAGTGATTGTCTCACCTGCGAGATCAATAGATCTCGCATCAAGATTCTTTTCTTCCTTCAACTTATCCTTCAACATTTTGATCTCATCAACAATATCAGACCATTCTTTCGCTACTTTTTCACCTTCAGCATGATGACCTCTTCTGCGCAATTTTTCAAGGCCATAGATTTTATCAGCAAACGAAAACCACGGTTTAATTTTATTGTATTCCCGAGATGTTTCACCAGCCGCTTGCAGTCTTTGAGCAACGTCGCGTTTAAACAAAATATAGTCCACCTTACATTCCTGGGGAAGATTCCTGAAGTTGACCGCCTGTAATTTTTTGAGATACTCATTGTTCAATGTAACCAGCTTCTCTCTTTTCTCGGAAGAACCTGTGCCGAAATCAATATTGCCCCCACCAGATCCACCTCTTACAACTGCAATGGCCGGGCTATAAAATCTCGCCAGGGCCCTAAGGTCTGCACTATATTGTTGCATTAGATTTGGCATTTCCTGACATGGTACGTATGCTTCATCTTTACCCTGAGAATAACTAAACCGGGTAATTGTGATGACAGATGAAACACACAGAAGGCGGACAAGTATAAATTTGATCATCTCCCAAAATTTTTTTAGCGAGCTCAGATAAAAATAGCGAAAGTGTTCCCCGATAAACGCTTGCGTTTACTTAAGAAAACCGGTCAACGCGGAAACATTTTATATTCACTTCAGGTTGAACACCACTGGCCAGGTCAGCAACGACTTTTCCACTCGCCGGTCCCAGGCTTAATCCCATCATTGCATGGCCACCCGCAATAATCAGGTTTCTAAATTTGTTAGTAAAACCCAGGTATGGCATCCCGTCGGGTGAACAAGGCCTGAATCCATACCAGACATCTTTCTTATCAGGCACGCTTAAACGCATATTCGGAAAATATTCATGAATGGAGTTTACGATTCCTTCTACCCTCTTCAGGTTTACCTTGTTATTGACAGAACCAATCTCCATTGTACCCCCATATCGCATATGTCCGTTCATTGGTGTAATCGCCACGCGGGCCTCACATAAAATAGCTGGAATGTTTAATTTTCTTTGAGGTTGATCAATTGTGAAAGAATACCCCTTACCGGGCATGAGTGGAATTTTAAGATTAGCCTTCTTAGCAATTTGTGATAACCATGAACCACCTGCCATTACCACCATATCCGCTTCGTAACTTTCACTTTGTGTCACCACTTCTTTTACTATCCCCCCTTGAGTAATAATATTATTGACCAGGCTATTTTCCCGGATAACGACACCAGCTTTTCTGAGATGCGCTAGTAATTGCTCAATAAGTTTGTTTGGATACAAATGTGCATCACATTTATAGTGCACCGCTCCGAGGACATCCATTTCCGTCCCAGGTTCGAGCGCCCGGACCTCTTCGCTGCTTAACGCTTTGGCATCAAGCCCCATCCCCTTCGCTTTTTCTGCCAGATGCAATTCTTCATTACGAGTCTTATTCGACTTGTAGTACATTAAGATTCCTTTTTTTTCAAGCGCGAAATGAAATCCCGGCTGGCTTTCCAACTCTTCATAAAGATTTTTACTGTATAGGTTTAAATCCAGAAGAGCCGTGGCAGCATTCTCGACATTTTCTTCTGTAGCGCATTTCAAAAATTTCAGGCCCCAGGAAATAAGATCCTTATTAAGAGCGGGCTTAATATAAAAAGGGCTGTTCTTATCAAACATCCACCTGATTCCCTGGGCGACCATTCCTGGTGCCGCCAGTGGCACAAAATGACTGGGAACGATCATTCCAAGGTTGCCATAAGAACAATTATCTAACAGATCTGATTTATCTAATATCGTCACGTCCCAACCTTTTTTTTCAAGATAGTAGGCCGAGCTCAAACCAATAATACCACCACCAATGACAATCGCCTTCATAATTTATTGCCAGGTTGAAACGCATCTTTTATAAAACCTGAAATCCGTGCGCATAGGGATCATCGTCATCTATAATAATTGTGTTATACCCGGTTATAACGGCCCAGCCTTCGATACTTGGAATAATGGCAGGTTTGTCCGCTACTGTCGTTTCCTCCTCAATGAGTCCAACGAATTGAGATCCTATAATGCTTTCATGGATAAATTGCTGCCCGGGTTTGAGTTTGCCTTTGTAGTACCATTGTGCCATGCGCGCCGACGTACCGGTGCCACAGGGTGAACGATCAATAGCCCTGTCGCCGTAAAACACCGCATTTCGAGCCGTTGCTCGGGCATCCAGAGTGGCACCCGTCCACATCATATGACTAAGCCCTTTTATGTGTTCAGATTCCGGATGGACAAAATGATATTTTTCGTTTAGGCGTTCCCTGCAGACTCTACTCCATGATATCAACTGGTCGGCGCTAAAATGGTCGAGGCCTGGAAAGTTTTCCTGCGGATCAACAATTGCATAAAAATTTCCTCCGTATGCCACATCTACTTTTATCATGCCAAGAGAAGGGCATTCAATCTCAACTCCCTCCGCAGCCAAATATGATTTCACATTTGTAAGCTTTACGGCTTTCACTTTCTTTCCTTCCATCTTATACTCGATCAACAACAGGCCTGCCGGCGTTTCCAAACGCAATACACCAGGTTTTTTAGGCTGCACAAGCCCCTCCTCGATGGCAATAGTAACAGTACCAATCGTACCATGTCCGCACATGGGCAAACAGCCGCTTGTTTCTATAAAAAGAACACTGATATCATTTTCTGGATCGTGGGGAGGATATAATATGCTACCACTCATCATGTCGTGTCCGCGTGGTTCAAACATTAATCCTCTACGCATCCAATCGAACTCAGCTAAAAAATGAAGGCGTTTTTCCATTATAGATACGCCCAGCAACAGTGGAGCACCGCCAACTACCAGTCTTACAGGATTTCCACAAGTATGAGCATCGATACAAAAAAACTTTTTTGAAGCCATTCAATTGGATCTACAATTAAAAAATGCATCATTACATCCGCTCTGTAACATGCGAGAGCCAGTAAAGCTTCGAACTATACAGCAGGGTAAGAACAAATGAGCATAATTAATCTAATGTTCCTGTTCCTGGAACCTGGTAGCGGTAACATAAATGCCGTCTACTTTTCGCATAATCCCTAGTGGATTGCTATCTTTTAAGGGGTCCGGCAAAAAATCCTCCGGGCAATCCTGGAAACAAACCGGCCGCACAAAGCGTTTAATTGCCTCGGCACCTACTGATGTAGTTCTTCCATCGGTAGTGGCGGGAAACGGTCCTCCGTGGATCATAGCATGACAGACCTCTACACCAGTTGGTACACTATTAAAAACAAGACGACCGCATTTTTCGACCAGGATATTTACACAATCCTTATAATCCCGAATGTCACCTGGAGTGCCAAAAACAGTAGCAGTTAACTGCCCATGCACAGAATGTAGTGCCTGAATCAATTGTGCCTGATCCGAACACCGAATGACTAGGGATGCCGGACCGAATATTTCGTTTTGCAAATCATTGTTGGAGATAAAATCAATTGCATTTACCTCAAACAACCCGGGACTTCCTTTGAAGCTGTTTCCGGCATCCTCTCCTAAAAAAACCGTCTTTACTCCTTTTTCGTGAGTAATCTTTCCTCTTCCTGTATAATAACTTTTACAAATTGTCTGGTTAAGCATTGTTGCCTCAGGCACCGCGGCTAACTGATTCGAAAGTTTCGAAATAAAAGTCTCTGTAATTGGCTGATCAATCACAAAAATTAATCCGGGATTGGTACAAAATTGTCCGACACCCAATGTTATGGAGGCTGATAGCTGAGCAGCGACGGCATCTGCGCTCGCCTCAATCTTTTCAGGTAATACCAAAACCGGGTTAATGCTGCTCATTTCTGCATATACAGGAATCGGGACAGCTCTTTCTGAAGTAGCTGTTTTGTATAACGACATGCCCGCTTTGTATGAACCGGTAAATCCGATCGCTTTAATCGCAGGATGTTTTGCCAGGGCCTGTCCGAGCTTTCCCCCTTCTCCAATCAGAAAAGAAAAAACACCATCAGGCATTCCTGTTTTTTTTGCCGCAGCAATAATCGCCGTTGCCACTAATTCGTTTGTTCCCAGATGTGATGAATGTGCTTTGACAATAACCGGACAACCGGCTGCCAACGCAGAAGCAGTATCACCGCCCGCTGTAGAAAAGGCAAAAGGAAAATTAGAAGCACCAAAAACAACTACCGGACCGATTGGCAACAGCATTTTTCTTAAGTCAGCCCGTGGCAACGGTTTACGGTCTGGCATTGCAGGATCTATAACAGCTTCTACCCATGAGCCTTCCCGCAGTAGGTTAGCAAACATTCTTAACTGATTCATGGTTCTGGCACGCTCACCTGTTAACCTTGCTTCGGTTAAACCGGTTTCCAGGATTGCACGTTGAATCAATTTGTCACCGAGGTTAGAGATTTCTTCCGCGATAGTTTCCAGGAAAGCTGCTCTCTGATCTGAATCTATCTTCTTGTATACGTCAAATGCTGCAGCTGCTTTCTCGGTAGCAACCTGTATTTCATCGTCGGTAGCAACACTGAAATCTTCAGGAAGAAAGTCCTGCCTGGCTGTGCTGAATACTTTCAATTTTTTTTCGCCTTGTGATCCTGGAGTAAATCCAATATAATTATGCCCACTGAACATTTTCTGTTGGTTGTAAGTTTAAATAATCGGGTAACTCAGGTCGCGTTTCGATGGCTTCATTGATTATCGCCAAAATCTCTTCCCGCTCCCGACCCTCGAGCGTTAAGCGTGGCGGCCGCACATATTCTGTACCAATACCTGTCAGGGTTGCTGCCAATTTGATGTACTGAACTAATTTTGGTTGTATATCTAATTCGAGAACCGGAAGAAACCACCTGTATATCTTTAACGCTTCCTGGTAGTATCCCGCCTTCACCATTCGGTAAATGGCGACGGTTTCCCTGGGAAACGCATCTACCAGGCCAGCCACCAGGCCATCGGCACCAGCGCACAAACTTTCGTAAGACAAAGTGTCAACTCCACACAATATTTTGAATCGATTCCCAAAACGGTTTATCATACGCGTGATATTTGTAATATCGCGTGTCGATTCCTTTACCGCGTGGATATTCGAATTCTCAGCCATCTCTTCCAACATATCCAGGGTTGTAAGAATTTTATAATCCACCGGGTTGTTATATATCATGATAGGCAGTGAAGTATTCCTTGCTACCGTTTTAAAATATACAACGGTTTCCCTATCATCGGCCTTGTAACGCATGGGAGGCAATAACATTAGGCCATCAGCGCCGTTAATCTCCGCTTCGTTGGCAGCCTGCACAGCGCATTTAGTTGATTGCTCGGCAATATTGATGATAATGGGAACCCTTTTTTGAGTAACTTCTTTGCAATAACGAAGAAGGTCCGTTTTCTCTTGATTCGACAACGTACTGGCTTCTCCCAACGAGCCGGCGAGAATTATCCCGTCTATGCCAGCATCCAGCTGAGCCTCGACATTAAGTTTAAAAGTCTTAAAATCGATTGAGTCATCACTTTTAAAAGGAGTAAGGATGGCCGGATACACACCTTTCCATGTCACGGTGCTCATATGGAAAATTTTAATTGTTAATTAAGTGAAGGTAATCCCGCCTTACTTGGTGAACTTTCTCAGGTATTGATTGATTGTTTACAAATTTTAACTGCTTTATCGATCCGCGGCTTAACTGCTAAATCAATTCCTGTAAATTTAAATTAATATTTTTTTATTGTGGCACTTACAAATATAATGATCGACCCCGGCGTCATTCCTTCATCCACCTAATAAACGAGGGACCTTGCCAACTACTGCCTGTGGCGGTTCGTTAGGTAGCTCCGGTTGCAGGGGATATAGAGTTGGCTGAATACTATTTAAACGTGAATAATTAAGAAAAGCGATAAGGGGTATTCCATCAGCGGTCCATTTCCACGTTAAATGACACCGCTATTGATTTTTCATCAGCCGCAAATAGTAAATAGCGCCCGCAGTAGAACCTGCGTGCGCAACAAACTTTATTTGTAGAATGTCATCATTAACCAGCTCAGCTATAAGTGGATAATCTACATCGAAAAAATTTTCACCGGCCCCATCATCCAGCCTTACGGTTTTCAATAACATATTGTTTACGTAAATGTCGAAATTTTGATTCTGGTCTCCCCCGTAATAAGTGACGCGGAGTTTAACGCCTTTTTTATCCCTATTCTTTAAATCATAACTAAACCAGCCGCGCGCAAAACGCCAATGCCGGTCCAGGTAAACACCCGATTCTGTTTTGTCTCCACGAAAGTTGTGATCTGATTCCGGCTGTTGCTCACCGGGAGCTAAATGATCCACTGTAAGACTTTCCAACAACAATGCAGCTTTTTCCTTTTCCATCAGGGCCTGCTGTATTTTCTTCAGCCCTTTGTCGTCTGCAACACGCCAATATACCATGTAGCGTGCATCATGTATTTGAAAAAAGGGTATGAGCTCCACGTTTTTATAGGTTGCAGGGTAGATCAGCTTAGGTGCTTTGAACGCAAGTGGTTTTCCTTTTACTTTTTCGAGACCAGATACAATGTTTTTTTGTGATGTCAACATCAAAGGCGCTTTGTCAATGGGGTACAACGCACCACCTGCAATATGGCCCATACGGGTATCATCGGCCCTCAATCCGGTTAAATCAGTTGTGTCGGTAATTGCAGCAAGAACAATGGGCCCGTGAACAAATGAAACCCATTCTGTTTTATCGGGAAGATACTCGGCGATCGTTTCCATTGGCAACGAGATTGAAACAATATCTCCTGTTTCCCATAGCCTGTCTATTTTTATGTATGAATTTGTGCCGACTGAGAATTTAGTTTGCTGGTTGTTTACCCGAATGTTCATAGCACCTGCTTTTAACCAGGAAGGTTGGCGGATGTAAAGGGAAAATTTCGTTGGAGTTTTCATATTTAAACTAATGGTGGACTTCTCATCGTAAGGAAACCGGGTATCCTGAGTCAGGCGGATTCCTTGTTCTTTCCATTCGAGTGTTGACGGAATAAAGAGATTAATGAAAATGTCTTTGTCGTTATGAGCATAAATGAGCTCTCCATATTTACCGTGGTTCTCCAATCCTGAACCTACGCAACACCAAAATCCCTCCTGAGGTTGAGAATAAACGCGGTAATGCCTTGGTCGCATCGGTGTGAAATAAACAAAGCCACCTCGCGGATGTTGTGAAGAAAGGATATGATTGTACAAAGCCCTTTCATAGTAATTCATATAATCTGCCCTGCCATTCCATAAGAACAACCGTTTGGAAAGCTTGAGCATATTATATGTATTGCACGTTTCAGGTCCTTCCCTTGATTCAAGCATGGAAGAAAAATTCCCAGCCGGATGAAAATGTTCTCTAACACTATTGCCGCCGATTGAGGCAGTTCTATTTGCAACAACTGTGTTCCAAAAGAAATTGGCCGCACCAGCCCATGCAGAATCGTTCGCTAACGCGGCAATAGCCATGAATCCGATGACCTTCGGTATTTGTGTATTTGCATGCAAACCCGTCAACGAATCTTTGCCTTGCAACAACGGCAGAAGGATAGCCCGATGAGATAGTCTCCTGGCCATGGCAAGATATTTCTGGTCACCTGTGAAAGCGTATAAATCGGCGAAAACTTCATTAAGCCCTCCATGCTCACTTCGCAACATTTCCTGGATCTGTTTGTCTGAAAGGTTCGAGGTCAGCTGTATGAGCCAGTCCGCAATGTTAACCAGCAAACCCTTTGCTTTTTGAATTCCAGCAATAGAATAAGCATCTACCAAACCCGCATACAGTTTGTGTATATTATATAACGGTACCCATTTGTTATTTAGAGAAAAACTTCCGGCATCAATTCTTCCTGCCGCAATCTCCTTCCACATTTCTTTTCCACCTGGTATGCCACCCACATATCCGTTGCCATTCTTCACCTGGCAGGATTCCAGCACGTCAATAAAATATATAAGCCGCTTACGCAACTCAGCATTCCCCGTGGAAGCATACATGTTAGAAAGAGCCGAAAGATAGTGGCCACCAGTATGACCGTTGAGACCTGTCCCCTCCCAATTTCCATAACCGGTTACAGAGGTATCCAAGCCTGATTCTTTTACAAATGGAGCTAACAATTTATCAGGATCGAGTTGAAGCATGTACTTTAGATCCGTTTCCTGTGCGTGCCTGAATGGACCTTCCAGAAGGCGTACAGAAGAAAGGGAAAAAGATTTCAAATTATGCGACTGGCACCAAACATTTCCAGCGAGGCTTACGGCAACCAAAAAAAACAAAAAATTTTTTATTACTCCAATTTGCATGGCAACTCTCTAAAATTTATGTTGATAAAGATAATATTAAAGTGAGGGTTACTTTCTCTAAAGAAGCAAGTTTGTCAGCAGTTTTTGTGCTGAACCTCTTTCCAAAATAATCAGGATGATTTTACGGTAACAACTTATTTTTATCGAGATATTAAGTCGGAGATTGAACTTTAAAGTAAGTATGCTTTTATGGTCCGTTTTTTTATATCGCTGTCACTAATTTTCCTGGCCACAATTTCACTGGCGCAATCAGCGGACCGGCCAAATATTCTCTGGATCAGTTGCGAAGACCTGAGCCCGCACTTTAGTTTTTACGGCGACAGTACAATCTCCACTCCCAATCTTGATCGCCTGGCACGGGAAGGAGTCGTATATGAAAATGTTTTTGCAACAGCGGGCGTTTGTGCGCCGAGTCGTTGTGCAATAATTACGGGTGTGAACCAGGTGACAGCCGGAGGGCATAACATGCGTACACTAAATAATACCTACCCGGAAAAAACCGGCCTTCCGAAATCTTATTCTATTGTTCCCGATCCGCAGATAAAAGCTTTTCCGGAATTTGTACGGGCGCGAGGTTACTATTGCACCAACAACTCAAAAACAGACTACCAGTTTGAAGCACCTCCAACTGTATGAGATGAAAGCGGTACGAAGGCAAGCTGGCGAAATCGTAAGTCCGAACAGCCTTTTTTTTCGGTCGTTAATTACATAATAACACATGAATCACAGGTGTGGGAACGCAAACATTTTCCTTTGAAAGCAGATCCTTCCAAAATAAAGGTTCCGCCTTATTACCCGGATACTAAAACGGTAAGGACAGATATGGCGCGTTTTTATAGTAATGTAGCTGTCATGGATTCTTTAATAGGAAACTTGCTGAATCAATTACAAGATGATGGATTGATGGAAAACACCATCATCTTTTTTTGGTCTGATCATGGCGACGGCCTTCCTTTTGCAAAAAGGGAATTGTACGACCGTGGTCTTAAAGTTCCTCTTGTTATTCGCTTTCCCAATAAAAAAAATGCAGGAACAAGGAATCACGAATTAATCAGCACTATTGATTTTGCTCCAACCGTATTGTCAATAGCCGGAATAAATCCACCAGCTTACATGCAGGGCCGGGCATTTTTAGGCGTTTATAAGAAACCAGAAAGTCGATATGTATTTGCCGCACGTGACAGGATGGACAGTGAGTATGATCGGGTGCGGGCGTTACGTGCCAAAAGATATAAATACATCCGTAACTTTTACCCCCATCGTCCGCGCTATCAGAATATTGAATATCGACTCCAACAGGATATGATGAAAGAATTACTGGCATTAAAAGAGGAAAGTAAATTGGATAGTATCCAGATGTTATGGTTTGAACCAGGGAAGTCAGTGGAAGAATTGTATGATCTTTTAAGCGATCCCTACGAACTTCGAAACCTTGCATCTGATCCTGCACATCAATCGACTTTAAAAAGACTAAGAGAAGCGATGAATACCTGGATAAAGACAAGTAATGACCTTGGCGCTGTTCCCGAAAAAGACCTTGTCAAAAAAATGTGGCGCGGCGGCACTAAACCTCCCGTAACAGATTCGGTTAGCATCAACATTACCGGAACTGTAGTTACACTATCCTGTAAGACACCGGGTGCTTCCATTGGATATAAGATCGTAGAAAGTGGAAAAGAAGAGCCTGCGGGCTGGCAGCCCTATACATCGCCGTTCGATGTGGGACGGTCGCATCAGTTAAAAGTAATTGCGCAGCGGATTGGTTTCGAAAAAAGTGTAGAGACCATCAGAGAACTGAAAATGATTTCGGAATAATTCGTCAATTTGAAAAAGATTAACTTTCAATAAAAGCAAGAGGATTTTGAAATTGAAAATGAAGATGCTTACATATTTACGTTTCGTTTATGGGCTATTTATACTTGTTCAAATGGCTAGCTCATGCCAGGAGGAGCCAGGCGCTAAAACTGATGCAAAACCAAAAGATACAGTGGCAAGCTGCATGCAGGTTCCCTCGCGGTTTGGGGCATCTGATACTTTATCCGGGATTACAGCCAGGAAAAATAAGAATGATTCCGGCATGGTTTTAATCACAGGAGGTGAATTTGAAATGGGCGCTGATAATGATCAATCTTCCGAAGATGAATATCCCAAGCATAAGGTAAGAGTTTCACCCTTCTATATGGATGCGACCGAAGTGACCAACGCGCAGTTTGCAGCTTTTGTAAAATCCACCGGCTACGTTACTACTGCAGAAAAAAAGCCGAATTGGGAAGAGCTTAAGGCAACCCTGCCCCCCGGCACTGCCAAACCGCATGATAGTTTATTGGTAGCCGCTTCATTGGTTTTCAGAGCCACGGATGGACCCGTGAATTTACGCGATTACAATTTGTGGTGGAGTTGGAAAGCGGGAGCTAATTGGAAGCATCCCGAGGGACCAGCCAGCAGCATTGAAAAGAAAAGTAATTTCCCGGTTGTGCATGTAAGTTGGGACGATGCAATCGCTTATTGCAAATGGGCAGGCAAACGACTTCCCACCGAAGCCGAATGGGAGTTTGCGGCCAGGGGCGGCCTACAAAACAATGTTTATCCCTGGGGCAGTGAGCACATTAACTCCGGCCGGCCGAAGGCCAATTCATGGGAGGGTAAGTTTCCACATCATAATGAAACGAAAGATGGCTATTTCAGATCAGCACCGGTAAAGTCTTTTGCTCCCAACGGTTATGGTCTATATGACATGGCGGGCAACGTGTGGGAATGGTGTAGCGACTGGTACCATGCCGACTATTACAAAACCATTGCCAATACCACATCAACTAATCCAAAAGGACCGGCAAAAAGTTTTGATCCCGATGATCCGTATATGCAGAAGAAAAGTATGCGTGGAGGAAGTTTCCTTTGTAATGACAGTTATTGTAGTGGCTACCGGGTAGCACGCAGAATGAAGTCATCACCAGACACGGGTTTGGAGCATACGGGATTTCGCTGCGTTAAAGACGTACCATAAAAGCAGTGATTTGAAAAACCTTTCAGCTACAGTTCTGATGAATAAATTCTGTCGTTTTATTTTTTTTAAGGGCTACGTTCAAATTGCAAAGTAGTTTCGTTAAAAAGGGATGAGTGTCATGCTGAATGGCCATTGAAGGCAACTATAAAACATCAAGCATAACTCGTTAATGAATCGTCAACTTGAAAATAAAAGGATCGTCATCATCGGTGGTACAACCGGAATCGGTTTATCTGCCGCGAAAGCGTTTGTTAACGAAGGAGCACAGGTAATCGTTTCTGGCAGGAGGGAGGAAAGCGTGTTAGAAGCCAAACGAGCATTGGGTGACAACGCTGAATCGATCACTTCAGACGCTACCCATGCAGGATCGGCCGATGAAATTATAAAACTTTGTATCAATACATTTGGCGGCTTCGATGGATTGTATCATGTGGCTGGAGGAAGCGGAAGAAAAATGGGCGATGGTCCGCTACATGAATTAACGCTTGATGGATGGAACAAAACACTCGAGCTAAATCTCACTGGCCTGATGCTTTCCAACCAGGCAGCGATAAAAGGATTTTTAAGGATGAAAAAAGCTGGCACGATACTAAATATGAGCTCTGTATTAGGATTTTCCCCATCGCCAAAACATTTTTCTACACATGCGTATGCAGCCGCCAAGTCAGCAACGATTGGCTTTACCAAATCAATTGCCGCGTATTATGCAAAACATAATATCAGGATTAATGTAATCGCTCCTGCCCTGGTGGAAACGCCGATGGCCCAGAGAGCTGCAAACGACGAAAATATTTTGTCTTTCGTAAAAACAAAGCAGCCGCTGGATGGAGGGAGGATCGGACAACCTACGGACCTGGATGGTCTCGCGGTGTATTTCATGAGTGACAGTTCCAAATTTACTACAGGACAAACCGTAGCAGTCGATGGGGGCTGGAGTGTGAGTGAAGGAGAATATTAATATATGAGTACAGCAATAGGTATCGACCTTGGAGGAACACGAATAAAAGGTGTAGCCATCACCAGTGAAGGAAATATCTTGCATCATCTGTATACTAATACGAATGATGGTGACAGCGCAATTTGGAAAAAGGCCGTGATCAATACTGTAAGGGAGTTAGATGAAAAAACGAACAAGAAGGCGACCGTGATTGGCATTTCTGCTCCAGGGTTACCAAACAACACCAATACAGCCGTGGCCTGTATGCCAGGTCGATTGCAAGGACTCGAAAATCTTGAATGGAAGAATCTTTTACACCAACCTGCGTATGTGATCAATGATGCGATCGCGGCGATGATGGCCGAGGCAAAATTCGGCTCCGCAAAAGAACGAAAACACGTGGTGATGCTAACCCTCGGAACTGGTGTAGGTGGTGCTATCCTGATCGATGGAAGGCCTTACCAGGGATCGTTTAATAAAGCAGGTCACATCGGGCATATGGTAATTGATGATGAGGGTGATTGTGATGTTACAGGCATGCCCGGGAGCCTGGAAGAATGTATCGGGAATTGCACAATCGAAAAAAGAAGCAAAGGAAAATTTGCATCTACGCATGAGCTATTGGATGCCTATCGCAATAATGATGATTTCGCAAAAGACATTTGGCTGAAGTCGGTGAAACACCTTGCGATCGGATTGGCATCATTGACCAACATTCTTTCCCCTGAAGTGATAGTACTGGGTGGAGGTATAACGGCGGCTGGCAACGATCTATTCAAACCGCTGGAACAATACATGGAACAATTCGAATGGCGGGCGGGGGGAAACAGAGTAGAGATTATCAAAGCCACATTTGGCGACCTGGCAGGAGCAATTGGTGCGGCGTGCTTTGCGCTGAGTAAACAAGCAGAATAATTATTCTCTGAGTGCCTCTGTGCTTCCCTCCGTGTTTCTCTGTGGCTAAATTGGTGTTGCACATAAAGCGCCTGATCATCGGAAATATTAACCACAGAGGAAGGCACAAAGGGGCACAGATTTTTATTTTTACTATCAAAATATGGAGAATGATTATTGATGATTATTTGAAAAAATGTGAAGGGATTATTGATACGGTAAGTGCTCAGAAAGACGAGATTGCCACGGCGGCATCCTGGTTTGCAAACAGTATACTTAAAGGTAGAGTAGTTCATCTCTTTGGCTCCGGTCATAGCCGGATAATGGTAGAGGAGATGTGGCCGCGATACGGTTCGTTTCCAGGCTTCAACCCAATTGTTGAACTGTCACTGACCTATCACAATAATGTTGTTGGCGCTAACGGTCAGCGACAAGCTATGTTCCTGGAGAATGTTACCGGCCTTGCGGAACGTATCTTAAGAAATTTCAGCTTGAGTGAAAGAGACACAGCATTGATTATTTCATCAAGCGGGTGCAACGTTGTTCCAATAGAAATGGCGGAGCTGTTTCAGGAAAAGAAAATTAAAGTAGTTGCGTTGATCACAAAAAATCACTCAGCAGCTAGCACGAGTAAACGGGCGGATGGGAAAAGGTTAACGGATTTTGCCGATCTTATTTTAGATACGGGTGCCCCTGTTGGCG
>DAINQQ010000075.1:22052-23902 GCA_036742645.1 Flavitalea sp. | reverse complement strand
GATTGCGTTGGCTGTTTTTGTTCATTTCCCCAAACAGGTAATTCTTGCGATAGGGATTATCCTGGTTGGGGGACATAATGCTCTTGATGGTGTAACTGTTGCTGAACCGGGACCCGGAAAATTTTTGTGGTCAGTCCTTCATGAGCCAGGCGTACATAGTATTGCAGGAAAAAACGTTTTTGTCGGATATCCAATTATTCCGTGGATTGGGTTAATGGCGTTGGGATATTGTTTCGGACAGCTATATACTCCTCGGTTCGATGCACAACGGAGAAAGCGCATACTTATCATCATGGGTGTTTCTGTTATTGCGCTTTTTATAATCCTGAGAACTACGAACCTGTATGGTGACAAGTCATTATGGTCGAGCCAGTCGTCTCCTTTGTATACATTTCTTTCTTTCATAAGAACAACAAAGTACCCGCCATCTCTTTTATATATTCTGATGACAATCGGGCCAGCGCTTTTGTTTCTCGCTTTTACAGAACGCCCTTTGGCCAAATTCGGCAAGATTGTTTCGGTATACGGAAGAGTTCCTTTTTTCTATTACGTCTTGCATATCTATATTATCCATCTGCTGGCTCTTGTTGCTGCGGAATTCTCGCATAATGATTGGACAGACATGATTGTTTCCTTTTGGGTGAACTTCGATCCTCAACTGCGAGGTTATGGGTTCGAGCTGTGGGTGACTTATGTTATCTGGATCGTGCTTGTAATTGGCCTTTATCCTTTGTGCCGCTGGTTCGACAGGTACAAAACAAACCACCGCGATAAAAAATGGCTAAGCTATTTATGATTGTAATTTGAAAATTTGAAAATTTGAAAATGGCGAAAGGCAATTTTCATTAGAAACTAATAAACCACGTACCATTTGCTTTCACTATCGATCGCGTAAGATAATCCGTTGCTCATCACATGCATTTCCTTTCCGCCAGGTCCGGGAGTTGTTTTCTTTTCATAAACCCTGATACCATTATTCTCCCGGGTTAGGTAAATAATTAATGCATTCAGTGTTGGTGCCACGTCATGTAACCACTGTTCTTCGCTTTCCTTTACAAATGCCTGGCTCATATCGCATGTACTGAAATGAGAATTCTGAATATTAATTCAAAAATTATACCCCTCTTTTAATTATACAATTCCTGTTCATCGGTGTAATAAGTCTTCCTTGATCCAATCGCTTTTGTCTGAATAGTTGCTCCTGTTGGGCTTTGCTTTTTTTTGGAATGATGTATCACCAGAAAGTCCCTAATCTCTCCTTTAATAATATCAGGATGCGATTTAAGAATCTGCTTTTCTGCATTCACCAATACTTTCTTAATTGATTTTGCAAGCGCCTTGATCTTGTCATCCGGAATCTTGCTGCTTACCGAAAATGGCGAGATGCCTGCGTCCCACAAAATTTCATCCGCATAAGCATTTCCGATTCCCCTGATAATATGCTGGTCGAGCAAGACATTCTTAACACTTGTACGTGTTTTCCTTAATGTGCTTTTCAAAAACTGAGCATTAACTTCCTTTGATAAAGCATCCGGCGTCTCGCGTGGTTCTGGATTTAATGTTGGTGTAGCCATCTTTTGCCAGTCTGTTAATGCCAGGCCTGAATCGTCATCGAAAAATATTTCGATGATTGTGTTATTGTTCTGATTCTTTCCTGTAAAGAAATGAAGGTCGCCGTGTAACATGAGGTGCAAACCCAACACGCTACCATTTTTAAACGCGACATGCAGCTCTTTCCCTTCACGGTATACCTGTTTAACGACCTGGCCCTGTAATTCTTTCCGCAGTGTGTGAACAGAAACTTTCAACTTACTGCTAACCGGCACATCGAGCTTTTTGATCTTTTTGCC
>DAINQQ010000075.1:0-21952 GCA_036742645.1 Flavitalea sp. | reverse complement strand
CATTTTTACCACATGCATTTTAACAGTAACAATAGCGATTGGTTTTGCTCAAACTGATACTTCTCTGAAGAAGGGTGATACACTTGGGGTGAATTCCGTTCAATCAGATTCGCTAAACGCAAAAACGTACGACACTGTCGTAACCATTACCTCTACCCCTCCGCCGGGGTCTAATGAAGTATACAAACTCAATCTCGCAGTTGACATCCCGTTGACCGCTGTAACAGCGGGTTGGTCGCTTTATGCGTTTCCAAAGATTTACGACAAACCTGGTATTAGTCAGGAGGAACTCGCCAACCTCGACAAAAACAATATCAACGGTTTTGATCGGTGGGCGGCTGATGTCTATCATGAAAATGCTGATAAAAGCAGCGACATATTTTTTTATGCAGCGATCCCTATGCCGCTGGTGCTTTTAATTGACAGGGAAATTAGGAAAGACGCTTTGAAAGTCGGCTTTTTATATCTGGAAGCGATGTCCGTTACCGGTTTGTTCTATACAGGTTCGGCGTATCTCTGGGACCGTTTTCGTCCACTTGCATATTATAAAGGCGCTCCAAATGACCCTGAATTACACGGGGATCAATTAAGTGGGAATGCACGGAATTCATTTCTGGGGGGACATCCCGCGCTTGTTGCTACTTCTAGTTTTTTCGTGGCTTCTGTATACGCAGACTATCATCCAGACTCTAAATTTAAATATGCTCTATATGGCCTTGCCGCTGTCGTAACAGGAGGTACTGCCTATCTGCGCCACCGGGGTGGTAAGCACTTTCCATCTGACCTGTTGGTTGGTACAGCGATCGGAACTCTGAATGGACTCATGGTTCCGCGGCTCCACAAAAATAAAAACTACGCAAACTCGAGGGTGAGGGTAATGCCGTTCACGGGAGACTCACACGGTTTGCATTTGGTGTATAAATTATAAATTATAAGTAACAAAGGTATAAGTAACAAAGGCTGGATTGAAGAGAGCTGAATCAGCAACGGAAAGGTCAGAGCGGGACGTCAAACCTTTTCCGTTTTTATCTATTTCAACTTCTTTTCAACTACCGATTTTCGCTTCATCCAACGAGAAAGTGGTTCGGGGATATATACCAGGTTACCCTTCTTGTCCTTTAGCCCAGCGCTTTTCATGAACGCGTTGCTGAGCGTAGTTAGTCTTTGTTGTTTCTCACTTTTCCGTGCGACTGGTTTTTTATGGATGTCTTCAAACACCTTGATTCCTTTGTTAATAATTCTTAGCTCATCCTTATACAACTTCAGTTTTCTATAGATGATCATTAGCCTGTCAAAAACGAATTCGTCCGAATTGTTCTCTTTAACGAGCCGTTCATAAAGAGCAGCAGCATCTTCAAGATTTCCCTCGGATTCTGCTTCCTTCGCTTTATCGAAAATTTCGACGGAGGACAATATGTTGTTTGATGCAGCCGCCATTGCAGTGTCGTATACTTCGCGATCGAAGTACATTAAATTTACAACAGAAATCAATTACACTATTGCAGCTGACTGCTTCTTTCTCGCTGGTTGAGATTGCTTTCTTGCAGGAACTGGAATTTTCTTCACCTCCACAGATTTTGTCCCCGAAGGGATTTCTTCCCTGGAATCCACCCAACGCTTTTCTAGTCCATCGGTAATTTCCTTCAAGAGCTTTATCAGGCGCTTTCTTTGAGCAGCGTCCGATATGTTCCACTTTTCTTTATCGAAGCGTTTATGTGCCAATTTATACTTTAGACCTGTAAGGGTTGTAGAGTAACTGTTTGCATCCAGCTTTTTAACGTGTTGATGGGCCAGGATGTACCAGTGATATTCAGTCCCTACCGGAACCCCCGAACCTTCAGGAGCCTTGCCAGCCCGGCGTTTGGCGACTTGGTATTCTATCTCCCAGAGATCCGGAGTGATCTTGTGGTCCTTCCACTCGCCTTTGTCATAATACCACTTATGACTCCTGCCGATTTTCATACCTGTATATTGCTGGCCCTCAAAAAATTTATACTGATTGTATGAGGCGGCGATGTCTTTTTTGGCCACATTTTTTGTCTTCGAACTCTTCACTCCGCCCACTGTTTTTGTTTTCATACCGTTAATTATTTATCAGATTCTTTTCTAACAGTAATCCGCATAAAAAATCTTGCCAGCTACTTATTTGGGTGGGTTCTTGAGACTAAACGGAGGCAAGCTTTTTGCGCTGTTTATGATGGTTGATATTTTACAAAATTTAAACGCACGTTTATGGCAACAAACTGGGTGGTAGATCCTGTTCATTCTGAAATCCAATTTAAAGTAAAGCACCTGATGATAACCACCGTTACAGGTTACTTTAGAAAGTATAATATTGAAGTTGAAACTGAGGGTGACGATTTCACAACTGCCTCGAAGATTATCTTTACGGCAGATATTGACTCCATTGATACCAATAACGCCCAGCGCGATACACACCTGAAATCAGCTGATTTCTTCGAAGCAGAGCGACATAAGCAGTTACGCTTCCTAGGAAAAAAATATGAAAAAATGGGAGATGAGCATAAGCTCAGTGGTGACTTATCGATTCGGGGCATAACCAGGCCCATTACACTTGACGTAGAATTCGCAGGTATAGTTGTAGACCCCTATGGTCAAACGAAGGCTGGCTTTAGTGTCGATGGAAAGATCAGTCGGAAAGAATTCGGTTTGCAGTGGAATGCCGTTACGGAAGCAGGACAGATCGTAGTAAGCGATGATATCCGGATTCATTGCGAATTGCAACTGATCAAACAAACAGGGGAAACCACGAATACCGCCAATCAGCGGCAAGAAATGGCAAAGGCTTAGGCGGGAATTCAATCTTTTCAATTAATCAAATGTTTAATATGACCACAGGGGATATCGTTCAGCTTAGATCAGGAGGACCCAAAATGACGATTCAGCGAGTGATCGGAACCGATAAGTCAAATTTCGGACTGAAAGCCGCCGATGAATACCTAAAATTGCGAGGCTTTACGGACGGAGATGTGATCTGCCAATGGTTTGAGGGAGATAATCTAAGAGATGGCACGTTCAAAATATCTAGTCTGATCCAGATTGATGATGGGTCCCGAATTTGATGAGCCCAGGTCATGATGAGCCTATTAGCCAATAAAATCCTGATTGACTCACTGGAATTCACGGCGGACCGGCCCTAGACGGTGCCGCATTCCTCTTTGATAAATAATTTTATGTATTGCGCTTGATTAAAAAGAATAGCATGAGAATTGCTGTGTATCTTTATTCAAAGGATACTTATGCATATTCAATTTAAAAAAAATATACAGTTCACAAGACACGTAAAAGTAAGCGGAAGGGTTAGGGAATTTAATTTTAGGAAAATCCCTGGAATTCCTGAAGAACTTTTTCATGTTGACGTGAGCGATGAACGCAGCAATCGGATCATGTTTAAGATGCAGAAAACCGATTCTCAGTGGAAGATCCTCGAGCAGCAATTGCCCCAATGGGTATACGAAGGAGAATCAAAACTTCACGATTTAATTGAAGAAGAACTTCATAATCCTTCTGAGTAACAGCTTTGCAACGAGTTTCATTAGCCGGATCCTGGTAGTGTGAGAAACTAATCAACCGATCCTGCTTTGTCCTTCTATTACTTTTTTGCGATCCATAAAACTATAGCTGTCGGCACCAGGTTCTCTGGTGCCGATCTTTTTTACAACATTGGTCAGCGTTTAAACACTTATTTCGGTGTCAGAACAACCATAGGAATATGGGATCCAACTCATTTCCGTAGGCGAAGTGGCATAGCTTTTTCATTACTGATGAAAAAACTTATATGTCTCCAAATAACAGGAATAAATCGGCCGATAGAATAAATAAGCCTCAACAGGCAAAGGTAAAACCAGATACTCCCGAAGATGTAAAAGCAGCACACGATCAGGCCGAAAAAGACATTGAAAAAGATGCAGACCTGAGTATACACAGTCCGAACGATGATCTTGATGAAGGTGAGACAGCCAGGCTGGGTGAAGAGAAGACTGACCTGGTGTAAACAAAGGACTCAATACATCTCTAAAGGCTGGCTTTGTAATGGCATAATTAATGCAATAGACAGGTCTGTAACATCTTAACACTCGAGTAAAAACTTTTATCATGAAATCAATCAACACATCACTACGACTCTTACTCACTGCTTTGAGTTTCTCTGCCCTTACTCTTGTTGGGTGTAAAGGCAAGCCGACAGACAGTGAAATACAAGCTTCGATCAATGAAAAAATTTCCAGTAAAGAAGAAATGAAAGGTCTGAATGCATCTGTTAGCAATGGAGTTGTTACCCTTACGGGGGAATGTCCCACTGAAGAATGCCGTAAGGATTGCGCTGACGCTGTTAAGAATATGAAAGGGGTCAAGGATGTCGAGAACAATATTCGTGTCGCGAGCGCAGCGCCGGCACCGGTCGAAATTACAGCTGACGAAACGCTCAAAACCTCTGTAAATGACGTTGTGAAGAATTATAAAGGTGTTGAAGCTGATGTGAAAGACGGTGTTGTTACGCTCCGCGGCGAAATTCAGCGCTCCAAGTTGCAGGATCTTATTGTTTCTTTAAACGAATTGAAACCACGCAAAGTTGAAAACCAATTAGTCATCAAATAGCCAAAACTTACATTTATGGTACTCTCACAAAAATACCAGGAGCTGATTAATACAGCTAAATCCAGTGGAACTGCAAATCTGCAGGTACGTGAACAAAACAATGTTCTGTACATTGACGGCGAGGTGACTTCTGAGGAAACCAAGCAAAAGTTGTGGGATCTCTATAATAAAATCGATCCGGATTATCGTGCTGGCGATCTTGTAATGAACCTGACCGTAGCCGGGCGCGGCACAGCAACAGAATATGAAGTCGTAAAAGGTGATAGCCTGAGTAAGATTGGCCAGAAATTCGGGATTGCATGGAAAGACATTTATGAGGCAAATCGCAATATCATTAAAAACCCGGACCTGATTCAACCGGGTTGGAAATTGAAAATACCTCAAAAAGCATGACTCAGGATTTCATTCTTTGCGGAGGGGCCTCATCTGGAAGGATGACACCCTTAAATCTGAGGAAGCTGTCATCCCATGGACGAAGATGCCATCCTTTTGCGGAGAGGTGTTAGTCCCTCTGCTCTGAAGGCATAACTTTTTGTGAAATGCCAGGAATGAAGCAAAGCAAACTCCTGAAGGTTCTATTGAGCGTGCAGGGTAGTTACACATTGATTACTGCTGTGTGGCCTTTAATCAATATTCAAAGTTTCATGGTCATTACCGGGCCGAAGACCGATATATGGCTCGTAAAAACTGTCGCCGTTGTGTTGTTGCCAATTGCTTTGTTATTGCTGTTACATCTTCTCAGACCCACAGATCCGATCCACCTAATTGTAGTTGGCCTTACCTGTTCAATTGGATTGGCTGCGATTGACTTTTATTATTCTATAAAGGGCACTATTTCCTGGGTGTATGCGGTGGATGGAGTTCTGGAATTCGTGTTCTTCCTATGCTGGCTGTACATTGGAATTCGCGTGTACACGGCAAGATAAGTGTTCGTTGTCTGTTGATTCCTTCGTGCTTTGGCGCCCTGGCGGCGAAAAAAGAATTGCCACCAGGCATAAAGTGAGAGGTCGCTTCCCAGCCATAACAGATTTAGAA
Organism: Flavitalea sp.; assembly: GCA_036742645.1. Lineage (GTDB taxonomy): Bacteria > Bacteroidota > Bacteroidia > Chitinophagales > Chitinophagaceae > Flavitalea. The sequence goes on along the minus strand of DAINQQ010000075.1, from coordinate 16,300 downwards.
CAGGTCGTTCGTTCTCGGCATTTTATTAATCCGAACGATGCGCAGCTTGTCGAACAAAAGAATCGTAAAATAGATCGGATCAATCTCATTCCATTTTACGCCGAAATTTATACTTCCAGGGAATTTGTGATGATTGTTGTGATAAGCTTCACCCAGCATGAACACATCTATAGGAAAGAGATTCTTTGAAGTGTTATTCACATTGAAGTTTGTAGTGCCATACTTATGTGCAAACCAGTTGATAATCCCACCATGAATTGGACCGATCATCGCGTGAACAGGAATCAGGAGATATTGCCAAGGGGATGTAGCAAAGAAGAGATAAAAGAGCGTATACAATGCAATCCAGATCACCCTCATAAACCATGGATGGGCAATGCTATCGAATGTTCGCCAATCGGGTAGGTTTTTAGTGAACTTATCCTCCACCTGTAATCTGCCATTAAAAACGTCAGCATACTTCTTACGCGTACGATTCATCAGCGAAAGAAAGCCAGGAGCATGCATCGGTGAATGAGGGTCATCTTCTGTATCTGTAAAGGCATGATGGAGACGGTGCAGAATGGCATACGTTCGAGGACTCATATATGACGAGCCCTGGGTGATAAAAGTAAGAATGTAAAAAACTTTTTCCCAGAATTTACTCATGGTAAAAGCCCCATGAGCGGCATAGCGATGAAGAAAAAAGGTCTGACAAAAAAGCGACAAATACCAATGCGCCACGAAAAAAATCAATACAGCCATGCTCAATTACTTATAAAATCCAATACCCAATACGGGAGTGCAAAGAGACATCATTTTGACGACTTTTTTCAAGTTTTTTTAAAACTATCATAAGTCAACTAAACGAGAATCAGGATTTGTCCAAACTATATACCATTCGATCAATTTCCTCCCCAATAAATTTAGTTTCTTGCTCTAAATTGGGGCGGCTCTGCTTCCATTGGTCGCCGTTTTTCTCGAGTTCGAAGTCTCCGTCGCACTCTCGAGTGCGGTTAAAGTGATGGCATTCAGCGCGAAAATGTGTATCGTCAAGTCGATATATGCTAAAATACTTTCTGTGTCCGTCACCATCATCGAACACCGAGTGAAATATAAAGTCCATTGTGAGGTTTTAAGAAAGCCTGCAACTTCTGTGCCGCCAGTCTCTGCTATGATTATCACAGCGTTCTGCCGTATTCTACAATAAAAATTTACCGCCGCAGATATCTTCCCTTTAAAATTTTGTCCATCACTTCTTCTTTCATAGTTCTACTGATAGGAATATGATGCGTGCCGATGATAATCTCGTTTGCCTCGATGCTTTCAATTTTTGATACGGAGACGAGGTAGGACTTATGAACTTTCAAGAAGATGTTTTGTGGCAAACTTTCTTCCACCGATTTGAAAGTAAGATATGTGATATATTTTTTGTTGATCGTATGTACTGCAATGTAATTCTGCAGGGCTTCCACATATAAGATATCCGAATAATTCACTTTCACCAGTTTGTTGTCTGTTTTGATGAAAAAATGATCATCTTCAACGATAATTGGCTGCAGTGAAGGTGCTTTGCCGGAGTCGTGCAGGGTTCTTGCTTTAACAACGGCCTTCCAGAAGCGCTCAAACGAAAATGGCTTAAGAAGATAATCTGCTGCATTCATTTCAAACCCATCAACCGCATATTCAGGATAAGCAGTGGTAAAAATAACCAACGGCGGATTAGCGAGCGATTTCAAAAATTCCATCCCGGTTATCTTTGGCATCTGAATATCTAGAAATATCAAATCTACCTTGCCATCCATTAACGCATCGGTCGCTCTCAGTGGATTATCAAACTCACCAGTAAGATTCAAAAACTCAACATCTCCGATATACTCCCGAAGTCCCTTCCGCGCCAAAGGTTCGTCATCGATAATTATGCAGTTAAGTTTCATATAAGGTGTTTGATGTACGATGTTTTATGTATGACGTGTGATTTGGTGTTTGGTGGACAATGCCAGATATATGGACATTTGATGTATGATGTACAAATCCAGGAACGTAGAATTCAAAGGTCACAATCCTGAGTTTAATCTCTGGATCATTCTTATATCGCATCGCACATCAAACATCAAATCAAACATCGTACATCTAATAGCGTACATATTTCTAAATCTTCAACTCCAACTGCACCCTAAACGTTTCCTCATTATTATGAATTTCCAGATTGTGTTTATCTGGATAAAGCAATTCAAGTCTTCGTTTTACATTACTTAACCCGATGCCACCTGGAATCAGCGTTTTTTGTAATTGATTTTCTTTTGAGTTTTCTACACAAAAAGAAAAGCTGCCGTTATTCCTTGCGAGGTCCACGTGCACGAAGTTTGTATTATTCTGGTGATGCGAAATATGCTTGAATGCGTTCTCAACAAAAGGTATCAAAAGCAGGGGCACAATCTGGAATCCCCTGATCTCGCTTTGTATATTCACTTCAACTTCATAGTTCGTATCCTTTCTTAATTTTTGTAGACGGATATAATCCTGCAGGTAGGCGACTTCTGTTTCAATCGCGATGGTATCAGCATTACAATCGTACAGTTGATAACGTAGCAGGTCAGAAAACTGTAAAAGAGTTTTGCGAGCTTCTGTATTGTGTTTGTCTATCAAAAAATAAATTGCATTCAACGAATTAAATAAAAAATGAGGGTTTATCTGCGATTTTAAAAACTTTAGTTCGGTCTGAGCCTTCTCCTGGGCGATCTCGGTTAATCTCCGCTGTGTTTGCAGGTAGTCTTTAATTAACCTGCAGGCCGCACCTGTAGTAACCAGCAGAAATACAGGAATAATGTTATCATAAAACCTTGTCTTCATATTAGTGAACGGTTCCATGCCCGGATATACCAATGCCATGACTATTTTTAACTTCAGTAACCCCACTCCGATAATCATTGCCAGATATATTGAGAAAAAAGAGACGTACTTCTTTGTATACAACAGTTTTGGAATCAAAAGGTAATTGGTGATGTATGTCAGCAAAGCGAGTACTGATACCTTAAAAGCCGTGACCTGCACAGCGATTTGCTGCGATGGAAAGTCTTTTGCCCTAAAAAAATACCAGCCGGCAAATAGAACGGCCCATGGCAAAAGATGGTGTAGTTTGTACTTAGTAAGGTATTGCCACCATTTCATAAGTCAAAATAAATATACTAAAACCGTGCGGGATGATTGTTTACACTTATGGTAAGATTCCCTTGACCAACTGCTGTTCACCATCCATCAACGCTTATTAGTAGAATGTCAAGCAAACCCAGCCTCTTACGTAAAACATTTGCTTCATCGCAGGTTGAGCGTCATTTTGTGTTGCTCAAAGCGTGCACATGTTCCACCTTAAATTGTAAAATATGAAAGCGAATGATTCGGCTGTCTTCATCGCACTCCTGATAATCCTGGGTGGTTGTTCAGAAAACGAGACGAATGCGCAAACCCAAAGCACTTCTCTATAACGAAGAGTCGGCGGACAATGTGAGGGTTGCAAAGCAATTTATGAAAATAAAACTCCTTTCTCAAGACTCGATTGGCAATTAACATTACCGGATTACAACGACAACGGGCCGAAAATGCACATTTCTGGAACTGTTTATAAGGCAGATGGAATAACTCCTGCAGCGGGTACTGTCCTATACTTTTATCATACCGACCAAAACGGTGTTTATCCACAGGGTAAAGAAACAGGCTGGGGACGGCGACATGGATATAGCCGGGGATGGCTAAAAACAAATGACAAGGGACAATACAGCATAAAGACATTGAAACCTGGTGCATATCCGAACCGCCGTGCGGCAGCTCATATTCATTGCATCATTAAAGAAGATAATTTAAATGAGTATTATGTAGGAGATTTTTTATTCGAAGATGATCCCTTGTTAAGCGACGCAGATAAATCAAATAGAAATGTGCCATGGGAATGGTGTTCTGAAATTGCAGGAAAGGAATGGAACACTTTTCGCCGAGAGAAATATATATCTTGGCAAAAACGTGAGGAACTATCCTGCATCGAAAACGAGAGGGCGTTTTTCTTATAACAAAGATTTGGGAGTTCTTTCTCCAAACAATAAACTGCCGATTCTTACAAGGTTACTACCTTCCTCAATAGCAATTTTATAATCAGCGCTCATACCCATTGAGAGAGTCTGCATTTTTACACGCTTTGTATGCATGCTCGAATATTTATCAAATAGTGCGTTGAGATATTTAAACTCAAGTTTAATCTTATTGAGATCGTCTGTAAACGAAGCCATGCCCATCAGGCCTTTGATATTCACATTAGTGAGGCCGTCTACTGCCTCGTATCCGGGAAGTGCTGCAAACAATTCGTCAAGCTCTGCTTCACTCAATCCAAATTTAGTTTCTTCCTGGGCGATATGCACCTGCAACAGACAATCAATAACCCTTTTGTGTTTCAAACCCTGTTTGTCGATCTCCAGCAACAACTTCAAGCTGTCAACTCCATGGATCAGGTGAACAAATGATGAAATGTATTTTACTTTCTTTGATTGCAGATGACCGATAAAGTGCCAGCGGATATCTTTCGGCAATATAAAGTGCTTCTCTGTTAACTCCTGTACATAGTTTTCTCCAAAGTCGCGGTGGCCGAGTTCATACAGCTCCATGATTTCCGCAACCGTTTTAGTTTTGGACACTGCAACAAGTGTTACCTTTTTCTGCTGCAACTCATGAAGGATATTATTGTATGATTTTTTATGTATAGGCATGGATTCAATTTGTGGTTGTAGCTTGTAGTTGGTAGTTGTAACGGTTATCAATCCATCTCCTTTGCGAACCTGTGCGATTCTTTGCATCCTTCGCGTTTTGGTCTTTTTTTGCAAAGGGCGCAAAGAATCGCAAGTGCATCATCGATCGCAAAACAGCAAGCCACGATTCACCAACCACAAACAACAAACCAAACTATTTCAATATCTCCCGACTGATCACAATTCGTTGGACCTCACTGGTACCTTCATATATCTGCGTAATCTTGGCGTCCCGCATTAAACGTTCAACATGATATTCTTTTACATAACCATAGCCTCCATGGATTTGAACAGCCTCAACAGAAGCCCACATTGCCGTCTCAGAAGCATACACTTTTGCCATTGATGAGCTAAGTGCATAATCCATTTTATTGTCCTTTTGCCAGGCAGAGCGCATGCACAACAACCGGGCTGCTTCGATGCGTGTTGCCATATCTGCTAACTTGAACTGTATCGCCTGGTGACGAGCAATTTCCTTTCCAAAAGCCTTTCTTTCCCGTGCATACTTTACCGAGAGTTCATAGGCGCCGCTTGCAATACCAAGCGCCTGCGAGGCAATTCCGATCCGTCCTCCGGCTAAAGTTTTCATAGCAAAGGTGAAGCCGAAACCATCATCACCAACCTTGTTTTCTTTAGGAACCTTCACGTCCTGGAACATGATACTGTGTGTATCGCTGGCGCGGATTCCAAGCTTGTTTTCCTTCGCTCCCACGGTAACCCCGGACCAGTTTTTTTCTACGATAAACGTGTTGATACCATGACTGCCTTTTGACAAATCTGTTTGTGCCATTACAAGGTAAACGGAAGCAGAATTTCCATTGGTGATCCAGTTTTTCGTACCGTTTAACAAATAATGGTCTCCTTTCTCTTCGGCAATAGTTCTTTGAGAGGTTGCATCGCTGCCCGCTTCAGGTTCGCTGAGGAGAAATGCGCCAATATAAAGATTGTCATCCCTACTACCCTGAGCAAGGGGCGTTAGATATTTTTGTTTCTGTTCTTCCGTTCCGAAGGTTTCCAATCCCCAACAAACAAGAGAATTGTTGACGCTCATGCAAACACTCACGCTGGCGTCGACTTTACTAATTTCCTCCATCGCCAAAACGTAACTGATGGTATCCATACCGGAGCCACCATATACAGGATCCACCATCATGCCCATGAAACCCAGTTCAGCAAGTTTCAATACCTGTTCCTTTGGAAATTTTTGGTGCTCATCTCTTTCGATTACGCCTGGTAAACACTCAGTCTGCGCGAAATCACGCGCCGCCTTTTGAATCATCAAATGTTCTTCTGTTAATTGAAATTCCATGTGAGGCTTTTAATGAGGCGCAAAAATAAAAGAATATAAGGAATATAACTAACAACTGTTCGCCAATCTTTATGTCAGGTAAATACGCACAAAAAACCCCGGTCTTACCGGGGTCAGATATGATGTACTAACTTAAGATCGCAGACCTCTTTCCCTGAGATCTCTCTTCGCCTCATCCTTGTTGATATAATCTTCATCCTCTTCTATGTCGACCGCTGCATCATCATTGGCTACTTCCGTCTCAACATCATCAACGTCTTCATCATAATCTACGGTGTCAATATCGTCGTCATCATCCTCATCATCATCGTCAATTTCCAGGTCATCGTCATCACCTGGTAAGTCTTCAATATTAGCGGTATCTCTGATATACTTTTCGGCACCCTCACCCAGGATACCTTCACCGGTATTCCCGGTTTGCAGATCGGGATTTTGCAGGTTATTTGTCATGATTGAAATGTTTTATTGTCAATCAAATTGAGTTAAAATATTATGCCAGCAAGAAAGCAAAACTAGTTTTGCCACGGATTTCACGGAGTTATACGGACGAAGACAGGTAAAAAAAATCCATGTAATCCCTGGCAAAAAAAATTAGAGGAAGTTTAAAGCACTCGTCCTCAACGCACATTTGTTAAGGAGTTACATCATCAAATCGCCTCGAAAGAAAAACTTATCTTTGTCAACCGTTCGAATCTTTTTCTATGTTGGCTGACAGAAAAAATATTACACCGCTCTTCAGTTTTGCCTGGTTGTTATTGCCAGTAAATTTTTACATCCCGTAGTAATAGCTTGTTACGTTAACTCTTATCACACTAATTCTACCCATCACTATAAGTTTGCCTTGTATGAAGAACATTAAGCTGATAGAAGTTCCATCAGAGATAGGAGCAGGAACACGAGGAGCCAGCCTCGGCATAGACGCCATTAAAATTGCAGCATTGGATTTTATGAGTAATTTTTTTATCCATTTTCCTTCTGAAAAAATTCCTCATGAGAACAAGCTGCTTTATGAACCGATTGAGTCACCCTATGCGAAACGTATCAAGGGCATTGCAGCTTTATACGAAAGGGTAAGCAAGGCCGTGAGCGATTCTTTAAAAAATAATTTTTTCCCTGTTGTTATAAGTGGGGATCATAGCATCGCCGGCGCTACCATCGCCGGGGTAAAAATCGCTAAACCGAAAAGCAAAATAGGTGTTATCTGGATAGATGCCCATGCCGACATGCACACTCCCTTCACTACGCCATCGGGAAATGTTCACGGTATGGCGCTGGCAGCCACAATCAACGAGGACAACCGGGATTGCGCAGTACACGAAGTCGACGACGAAACCATCAAGTATTGGAACCAGCTGAAAAATATCGGGAAAGTGGCACCGAAGGTTTTACCGGAAGATGTTGTATTGATCTCTTTGCGTGACTTTGAAAAAGAGGAAAGGTATATCATTGAGAAATATGGGATGAAAGTGATTACAACAAATGAAGTAAGAAGAAAGGGACCGGAGAATGTTGTGAGAAGCGTCATCCGGTACCTCGCGGATTGCAGTGATATTTATATCAGCTTCGATGTAGATAGCCTTGATTCATCTATCTCAAAAGGTACTGGAACACCTGTCAATAACGGCTTGCGGGAACGCGAAGTGGAAGACCTTATCAGCAAATTCATGCAGAACCGGAAGATCTGTTGCTTCGAAATTACGGAAGTCAATCCGACGCTGGATAAGGAAAATCTCATGTCTGAGATTGCGTTTAATATTCTGCAGCGGAGTGTGAATGTTTTAATGATGAATTAGTTTTTTGCCACTGATTACACGGGTTTGCACGGATTTAATCCGTGTTAATCCGTGGCAAATTTTCTTTAAAACAGTTCCTGTTGCCTTTTATCATTCTTCATATCCCAGGCAATCTCCACACTCTTATTGAAATCAAACAGCTTTGTTCCAACCGCTTTCCAGCCCATTACTTCAGCAATGTTATTAATTTTTATTTTTTGTGTTTTTGCCTGGGCGCCCCTTCCTGATTTTATAAGCACTACGGGCTCAGGGTGTGTAGTGACTGCTTCTAAAAAGTTACCATCTCCCTCTTTGATAAAGTAAAATTTGTTGTGCAGCGTAGTCGTTTCTATTTTGAACCGCTTGACATTGTACTGCATTTTATCATTGTCGAGATAGATCGCCGTTACAATTTTGTCCGGGTGAAACTTTTCAATTTGGATGATCTTCTCTGCGTCGAATCTCTGGGTTAACTCCTGATCGGTTATCTCGTAATTCCCGTCGTTATATACAACCAATATTTTATCCTCGGCTTCGAAACTTCCAAGGAATTCGCCCTTTTCTTCCGTGTTCAAACGGCCGAAGGTGTCATCAAACCAAAGCTTTCGCCCGCTCAAGGTAGACTTACCGGCTTCCTTAAATTTGACGGTTCGGATGGGATACTTGGTAACCTGGTTACCAAGACTGCTACGCCCCTTGATTTCAAGAGTTTCGAAATAAAAGTCAAATTCTTTTATGCGCGCTGAACAATTTGGATTCAGGATGATCTTCACTACTTCTGCCTCTCCATGTGGATTCGCAGAAAAATAATGAACCCTGGTTTTGTCCTCTCCTTTAGTGAGGTCATACTCTTTTTCGCGTGTCACTCCGGTAACATTAAAACGCTTTGCGAGACTTACACCCGACTTCCCATCGACATAAATCATGTTATAAGTGGTACGCTCATCATTTTTTTGAAACACTGCAAGATGGATGATATCTTTCCCGATAAAAGCCTTATCGGCGAGCTTTACCACTTTCATTTTACCAGCCTTGGTAAAGGCGATGATATCATCGAAACTTGAGCAGTCGAAGGCGAATTCATCCTTCTTTAAAGAAGTTCCTATGAATCCGTCGGATCTGTTGACATATAACTTCGTGTTGGCAATAGCAACTTGTTTTGCCTGAATCGTATCAAACAAACGGATCTCAGTTTTCCTTTCACGGCCCTTACCATATTTTTTTAGTAATCCCTCGTAATAAGCCACCGCAAAATCGACAAGATTTGCAAGATCATATTTTACCTGTTTGATCTCGGTTTCGAGATTTTTGATTTGTGCATTCAACTCATCAATATCCAGTTTGTAGATTCTTCGTACGGGCTTCTCCGTAAGTTTCAAAACATCTTCCCGGCTGATATCTTTCTTCAATTGCTTTCTGAATGGAACAAACGCTTTTGCAATGGCGTCCAAAACCTTTTCCCAGGTCTCATGCTTCTTTTCAAGCTCTTTATAGATCTTCTCTTCGAAGAATATTTTTTCCAGCGATGTGTAATGCCATTTGTCCTGTAACTCCGCAAGTTTGATCTCCAGCTCTTTTTTTAGCAGGTCCTTAGTATTATCTACCGAGATGCGCAACAATTCATGCACTCCAAGAAATTGCGGCTTTTGTTCAACGATCACGCAAGTGTTCGGAGACACGCTGATTTCGCAGTCTGTAAATGCATACAAAGCATCGATTGTTATATCAGGAGATATGCCCGGCGCAAGATCGATTTGAATTTCGACCGCTGCGGCTGTATTATCGGTTACTTTTTTGATTTTTATCTTCCCCTGATCGTTTGCCTTAACGATCGAATCCATTAATTGAGCTGTGGTGATGCCATAAGGAACATCCTTAATCACTAAGGTTTTTTTATCAAGCTCTTCTATATGTGCCCGGACCCTGATCCTTCCGCCTCTCTTTCCCTCACTATAATTGGTCGCGTCAATCATCCCACCTGTTTGAAAGTCGGGAAACAATTCAAACTTTTTACCACGCAGGTATTTGGTAGACGCTTCGATTAGCTCACAAAAATTGTGAGGAAGAATTTTTGTAGCAAGACCCACTGCAATTCCCTCAGCCCCTTGAGCAAGCAAAAGTGGAAATTTCATTGGAAGGGCTACGGGTTCATTCTTTCGTCCATCATAGCTTAGCTGCCACTCAGTTGTTTTCGCATTGAATGCAACTTCGAGTGCAAATTTGGATAGTCGTGCTTCGATATACCGGGCAGCAGCGGCCTCATCTCCTGTTCTGACATCACCCCAATTTCCCTGTGTTTCAATCAGCAGATCCTTTTGTCCAAGGTTCACCAATGCATCCCCGATGCTCGCATCACCATGGGGATGATACTGCATACTTTGGCCGATAATATTTGCTACTTTATTAAATCGACCGTCATCCATCTCTTTCATCGCATGCAAAATGCGGCGCTGTACAGGTTTCAATCCATCCTCTACAGCAGGCACAGCCCTTTCAAGTATTACATAAGAGGCGTAGTCGAGAAACCAGGTCTTATATTGCCCGGTAACCCCAGAATCGCCGATAGGCAGCTGATCGGTATTTTTTGATTTAGCCATTATTTTTAGACTCTTTTCGTGATAATCTCAATATTATTTGAAACAATGATTGTTTCAATTGAATAATTCTCCGACGAAAATCTATCATCTGAACAATCATATCCTGCTCGTCTTACCAATCAAACCCAAATGTGTATCCTTGAATCCTGTAAAATATTTCAAACCATAGCCAAACACCCTGTCCATGCTCGAATGGCCCAATAATATCAAACCGCAAATCTGTATGATCTCGTTTTGAGAAAAAAAGCCAGCAGCAAAAACTGCAAGAGCAACGCCCTTATGATGAAGTATATTATACGAAATGGCACCCAGCCTGTTGTTTACCAGATACCCGAGCATGCCGATATCGGGACCGAACGCCAGAATAAGGTAAGCCCACCAGGCTGATTGATACAGAGTGAGGAGATAGATGCAACCAATAAACATAGCAAGTTCTTCCAGTCGCAACAGGTTTTTCATCGATTCGGTTTTTAGGGTCGCAGTCGACCGTATTGAGATGATGAGTTTTTGCGGTTGCTGTTTCACTCTGCTGTGATCGTCTCTTGCGCCGACTTCGCCTTAATCTCAAAGTCCTTCATGTTTCTTATTTGGCCCTGAACATCAAATTCACCAGCCGCGATAATTTCCTTTAACCGCCATAACAGAAATGCATCTCCGGTTTTATGAGTGGCCTTATTTAGGTACGCGTGTATGATTTTGCTCGCCTTCTGCCAGTCGCCCGAGATAAACTTTTTGAGGTCCACATCATAGAAATCATAGTCATACTGAACCAGTTTCTTCCCTCCTTCGAGAATCCGAACTCCTTTGTCTTCATTTTGAAGACGGTTCCACTCATCAGGATCAATCTCAAACTCACTTAATGTAACGGGTCTTGCAAGCTTTTTCGCCTTTACAAACTCACGTGGAGGAATATTAAACAAGTTTTCAGGATAAAAAATGCTTCCTTTTTCATTGATGAACGGAAGATTGTTCAGGTACAACATAAATATTCTTCCCTGGAAATTCTTTAGCTGGGTGATCAGCCAGTAATAACCGCTTACATCATGTTTGTTCTGAGCGGCCCATATCCAAACGATTTCGCTCGCATCATTTTGCAATCTTTCAGTCAAAGCGTTCACCGTTTTCTGACCATCTACATGACCGTCATCCGCGATGCCATCATAATCACCTCCTGCTAAAATTTCTCTCCACCATTGTCTACGTGACTCAATGCCTTCAGGATTATAAACATCTTTTATCGGGCCCACCGCGAAGTCATCCTTTATTTCCATGACATCGCCTTTCATGGATTCATCCAACTCGAAACTTTTTTCCAAGGCAGAAACATCGGCTTGCTGAAAAACGACATGAATCATTTCTTTAATATTTTTTTCGGAAAGACGTGAGAAGAGGCTAAGGAGTATGCTCATCTTCCTGTCATTGCCAGAATCATTTTATTCGTTTGCCATTGGTTTTCCATCGATCAGGTCTAATTCTATTTTTAGATTGTCGATGATAAAATCCTGGCGCTGGGGAGTATTCTTTCCCATATAATATTCAAGTATGTCCTGGATATGCGTTTCGGGCATAATCATAACCGGTTGAACCCTCATGTCGGCGCTAATGAAACGTGCAAACTCGTCCGGCGAAATTTCGCCGAGCCCTTTAAACCGGGTGATTTCCGGTTTGCTTCCCAGCTTTTTGATCGCAGCCTGCTTTTCACCTTCATCATAACAATAGATTGTTTCTTGCTTGTTGCGAACTCTGAACAACGGTGTTTCCAGGATATACACATGGTTGTTCTTAACAAGATCAGGGAAGAACTGGAGGAAGAAAGTCATTAAAAGCAAACGGATATGCATGCCATCAACGTCGGCATCAGTTGCAATAACAATGTTGTTATAGCGAAGACCTTCATACGATTCTTCGATATTCAAAGCATGTTGCAAAAGATTGAATTCCTCATTTTCATATACCACCTTTTTCGTAAGTCCGAAGCAGTTAAGAGGTTTTCCGCGCAAACTAAATACAGCCTGCGTTTCAACACTGCGTGCCTTCGTGATGGATCCGCTGGCACTATCCCCTTCTGTTATGAAGATGGTACTTTCCTTTTGCTTTTCCAGAATGGCATCCTTCTCTTTACCGGTTGCCTCATCATTGAAGTGATAGCGGCAATCCCTTAACTTTTTGTTATGGAGGTTTGCTTTCTTCGCTCGCTCATTTGCCAGTTTCTTGATACCAGCTAATTCTTTACGCTCTCTTTCGTTCTGCTCGATCCTTTTTTTCAACGCCTCAGCTGTCGCCGGAGTTCTATGGAGATAGTTGTCTAATTCCTTTGCCAAAAATTCGACGACAAAATTCCGCATCGAAGGACCGCCATCATAAACAACCTGCGAACCTAATTTTGTCTTCGTTTGCGATTCAAACACCGGCTCCTGTACGCGAACGGAGATGGCGGAACAAATACTGCCGCGGATATCCGAAGCATCATAATCTTTCTTATAAAAATCGCGGATTGTTTTTACGTAGGCCTCCCGAAATGCCGCAAGGTGCGTCCCTCCCTGTGTTGTATACTGGCCATTCACGAAAGAGTAATATTCCTCGCCATACTGGTTTTCGTGGGTTATCGCCACTTCAATGTCTTCCCCTCTTAAGTGGATGATCGGGTATCTTAATTCGTCAGCATTTGTTTTGCGTTGAAGAAGGTCAAGCAAACCGTTTTTGCTTACATATCTTTTCCCGTTCAGGTTAATGACGAGTCCAGCGTTGAGATAGCAATAATTCCATAACTGGTTATCCAGGTACTCATGTACATAGTGAAAATTTTTGAATACGTTTTCATCGGGGATAAAGGTAATGAGCGTTCCGTTTTCTTCCCCGCTTTTCGTTTCTTTATATTCCTTTACAAGTATCCCTCTTTCGAATTCGGCAGACTTTTCTTTTCCCTCACGGATTGCAGTTACTTTGAAGTAATTGCTTAACGCATTCACCGCTTTTGTTCCCACTCCGTTTAATCCAACCGATTTTTGAAACGCTTTACTATCATACTTTGCGCCCGTATTGATCTTACTTACGACATCCACAACTTTTCCGAGAGGAATCCCACGGCCGTAATCGCGAACGGTAACAGTCTTCCCTTCAATTGTGATATCCACATGCTTTCCATAGCCCATAGTGTGCTCATCGATACAGTTATCAACAACTTCTTTGAGCAATACATAAATCCCGTCATCGGGGCTAGACCCATCGCCAAGTTTGCCTATATACATCCCCGGACGCAGCCTTATATGCTCTCGCCAATCGAGACTTTTAATACTTTCTTCAGTATAGTCGAACAAGTTCTGTTTAGCTTCTGCCATAGGATCAGTTACGGTTTTTTGAGGCCTGGACGTTTTAAAGTGACATCAGGATTAGTACTTACTTCAACGGTTTTCTTCCTTTTATAATATATCTCTGTTGTAATCTCGTATGTCAAACCGCGCAAATATATGGAAACGGCAGCAGAGGCTGATTGTTGGGAAATACACCATTGTGAATAAGATAGAAAAACTCATTTCGGCTTAAGTGGCGCTGGCATTGGGGAATCATGCCATAGCCTATATTTGGCTTTTTATTACATGGCTGAAATAGTCGTTTCATCAACCTCAAGGTGCTATATGAAAAAATACTGCGAGTATATAATTGCTTCCCTCCTTTTATTTTCCGAAGGAGCAAATGCATGCACGACGTTTTTCATCAATCAAAACGGCAAGATGGTCTTTGGCCGTAATTACGATTGGGTATCGGGGTCCGGGATGGTGAATACCAATTTGCGTGGGTTGGCGAAAACTTCTTTTCCGATGCAGGAAGGAAAAACGATCAGTTGGGTTTCGAAATATGGAAGCATCACGTTTAACCAATATGGAAAAGAATTTCCGACAGGGGGCATGAATGAAAAAGGTCTGGTTGTTGAATTGATGTGGCTTGACGAAACGCAATACCCTTCACCCGATCACCGTCCTGCGATCAGCGTTTTGCAGTGGATACAGTATCAACTGGACAATTGCGCAACAATAGAAGAAGTTTTAGCCACAGACAAGATAGTGCGAATTGCGACTGTGGGAACAACGCCGCTTCACTACCTTGTGGCCGATGGAAAGGGAAATGCCGCAACAATAGAATTTCTTCAAGGGAAAATGGTAGTACATAAAGGCGGCGATCTAAAACCTCCGGTCCTTACAAACAGCATATACAAAGAATCTGTTCTGCATATTAAGTCCGCTTCGCAAAGTGCTTCACACAACGGAAGTTCATTAGGCAGATTTGCGAAAGCTTGTTCGATGGTCCAGCAATACGACCCGAAAATTGCTCCCTCGGTTATTGACTATTCATTTGCCATCCTAAACGAAGTTTCGCAGGGAAATTTCACAAAGTGGAGCATTGTATACGATATCACTGAGCTGAAGATTTATTTTAGGACAAATTCGCATCGCGACATAAAGTCGGTCAACTTCAACGCATTTGATTTCGGGTGTACAGAGCCCGCTATGTCTTCGGATATAAACATATCAGCAGCCGGAGATATCGTCAAGAAGTTCCTTCCCTTTTCATCGGCTTTGAACCTCAAAACAGTACAAAAAAGCTTTGTTGAAAGTATGGATCGAATATCGGTACCTGCTCCGTATACAGAAAAAATCGCCGATTACCAACAAAAAATTCACTGCCACTAAGCCCAGGAAAAATATTTATTGATATAAAGCAATGATTTTCAACGGGTAATGGTTCAAAAATTTTTCGGCAGTTGATTGTCGTCCCGGTTCAAGACGAAATTATCCTAAATTTGACCATCGCCTCGTCTCTAGCATTTCGAACCGTCGGCTGATCTGAGACAGACGATCATTAAATTCTCCAGAGCTTTTTTTACAACCCATTTTGTTCAGCTACTAACTCTTCTTTTTTAATTTTTAAAATGTGTAAGTATGTATTCGTATGCGTTGCTGGAAAACGGCTGTCATTATCTGATTCAAGAAAAAGAAGACTCTCCTATTACTCTTATCCAGGTGACGGTGGAAAGCGACCACTGTTTGTATATCACTATGTTCGGTGATGAAGAAGCAATGGTCTGGAGGCGAAAAAACGATCCTATATTCGACATAATAGAATTGGTAAGCGATGAAACTGTTAAAGAATGGGAATCTCTTTACAATAAAGATGCGTACAACTATGAGGAAGATGATGAATAGCCAGAAACTTATCTGGTCTCTGGTGTAGGCGGATTTATTTTTGCCGATTTAACGAATCTTATGTAGCCTCTGGTTTTTGAAGTATCTATTATAATATTTATCTTCAGGAAAACAATAAACAGGCATTTTACGTTGTAGCAGGATTCCCATGCTTTATTCCCACGATAAATACCGAGCTGTCCGGAAATTAGTGCTGATCGTAATAGGGATCCTCACAATTATACCTTTGGCCCCCCTAATTAACCGGTATATTCCACCATTGATGGTTGGAAGTTGGAATCTTGACCTGGCCTTTTCAGTACTTCTTGCAGCGGTTTCAACTTATTTGATCCTTCGTTTATTTCACTTTCTAATGATTCCTGCTCTGTTGCTTTGTGCGGGGGTTTTATTTTATAACCAATTCACCGATGGCTACGGATTCAAGAGGATGATTAATGATTACAGGAGCATGGTGGTTGATAACTGGGGTAAGAAGGAACAGAAAGAGATAGACCTTGTTCTGACACCATCGTTCTTTGATGGGCCATTGACGAAAACTGTCAAGTCACTACAATCAAAGGTTGACCACAAAGATTCGACGGTCCGAAATTTCGCAATTACACATTCACTAGAATTTTTTGATGAGTACCATACCAAGTATGGTCCATTG